>NZ_JBHTVA010000023.1:124133-150568 GCF_042793325.1 Embleya sp. NPDC056575 | reverse complement strand
GCCGCAGCCGCCCGCCCGCCCGCAACCCCAGCAACCCCGGCAGGCCCCACCTCCGCCGCCCCCCGAGCCGGACTTCGACATCCCCGAGGACTTCGGCCGCTACGACGACGAGGACCTCGCCGACGACGGCGGCCAGTCCACCCACGAACTGCTCGCCCGCGAGCTGGGCGCGACCATCATCGACGAGTCGCCGACCACCTGAGCCGGCGAACCGTGCCGTCGCCGCGCGTCCGCCCCGCCCGGAGCCGTAGGCTCGACCGCAGGACGGGCCCGCTGAAGCGGGCCGCCCGAGGCGGTGCGAGGCCGCGTGCGAGCGACGAAGGGTGTCCAGGTGTTTCCCGGTGGTGGCCAGCCCGACATGCAGCAGCTGCTGCAGCAGGCGCAGAAGATGCAGCAGGACCTGATGGCGGCGCAGGACGAACTCGCCCGCACGCAGGTGACCGGGAGCGCCGGTGGCGGCCTGGTGACCGCGACCGTATCCGGGGCCGGCGAGCTGCTGGCTCTGGAGATCTCGCCGTCCGCGGTGGATCCTGAGGACACGGAGACCCTCGGCGACCTGATCGTCGCCGCGGTCCGCGACGCGAACCGTGCCGCCCTGGAGATGCAGTCCCAGCTGATGGGCCCGCTCGCCCAGGGCATGGGTGCCGGCGGCCCGCTGGGCCTGCCCGGCATGTGAGCCGGATTCGCCCGACCGAAAGCCGAACCCACCGACAAGAACCCATCGACAACGAACCCACCCACAACGAACCCACCGACGAACCCACCGACAACGAACCCACCCACAACCAGAGCGAGCAGGGAGACGGTAGGTGTACGAAGGCGTCGTACAGGACCTCATCGACGAGCTGGGCCGACTGCCCGGTGTAGGGCCGAAGAGCGCGCAACGCATCGCCTTCCACCTCCTGGCGGCCGACCCGGCCGACGTCCGGCGCCTCGTGCACGCGCTCACCGAGGTCAAGGACAAGGTGCGGTTCTGCGTCACATGCGGCAACGTGGCGGAGTCGGAGCACTGCCGAATCTGCCGCGATCCGCGACGCGACGTCGCGGTGATCTGCGTGGTCGAGGAGTCCAAGGATGTCGTGGCGATCGAGAAGACCCGCGAGTTCCGGGGCCGCTACCACGTGCTCGGCGGCGCGATCAGCCCGATCGAGGGTGTGGGCCCCGACGACCTGCGGATCCGTGAGCTGATGACCCGGCTCGCGGACGGCACGGTGACCGAGTTGATCCTGGCCACCGACCCGAACCTGGAAGGAGAGGCGACCGCGACGTATCTGGCTCGCCTGTGCAAGCCGATGGGTCTGCGGGTGACCCGGTTGGCCAGCGGGCTGCCGGTGGGGGGCGACCTGGAGTACGCCGACGAGGTCACGCTCGGGCGTGCCTTCGAGGGGAGACGACTGCTCGATGTCTGACGACCTGAACGAATTCACCAGTGAGATCGCCGACCAGATCGACAGCTTCGTCCTGGCCGTCGCAGAGGTGGCCAAGGGCGAGGAGCCGGAGCAGGCGGTGTCGATGCTGCTCCTGGAGGTCTCGCAGCTGATGCTCGCGGGCGGCCGGCTCGGCGCGATCGCGGACGTGGTTCCCGACGACCGATTCGAACCCGACTCGGGCCCGGATCCCGACGTCGACGCGCTGCGCTCGGCGCTGTCCCGGCTGCTGGAGCCGATCGACGTCTACTACGAGGTCTTCGACCCGTACGTGCCCAAGTCCAAGCCGGTCGCCGCGCGGCTGTCCGACGACGTCGCCGACGTGGTCGCCGACCTCGCGCACGGGCTCGCCCATCACCGGGCCAGGCGCAACCGCGAGGCGCTGTGGTGGTGGCAGTTCTCGTACCTGTCCAACTGGGGCGCCACCGCGAGCGCCGTGCTGCGCGCGTTGCAGTCGGTGGTCTCGCACGCGCGGCTGGACGATCCGATCATGGAGAGTCTGGACCCGGCCGGACAGGCGCTGGCCGACGAACTGGTCGACGAACTCGCCGAACAACTCGACGAGGCCGTGGTCCTCGGCGGCCCGCACACCTGAACACGCGCAGAGCCGCGACACGCAGCCGCACACGCCCGCGCACGGGGGGAGTCCCACCCCGGGCCCGGCGTACGGGCACCCGCCGCCGCTTCCGACATCCCGACATGGGCGTTCGGTTCCGACTGCCCGCTTAGTGATACGTACGTCTCACAATGTGAATAAAGCTTTGACCACTGTGCGGCCTAGTTAGACTGTGCCGACCGCACAGATATCAAGCGAGGAGCGCACGTGGGCCTTGTCGTGCAGAAGTACGGCGGCTCCTCCGTCGCCGATGCCGAGGGCATCAAGCGCGTGGCCAAGCGAATCGTCGACACCAAGAAGCAGGGCCACGAAGTGGTCGTGGTGGTGTCCGCGATGGGCGACACGACGGACGAGCTGATCGATCTGGCGCAGCAGGTGAGCCCCATCCCTTCCGGGCGCGAGCTCGACATGCTGCTCACCGCGGGTGAGCGGATGTCGATGGCGCTGCTGGCGATGGCGATCAAAAACCTGGGCGTCGACGCACGGTCGTTCACCGGCAGCCAAGCCGGTGTGATCACCGACGCGGTCCACAACAAAGCGCGCATCATCGATGTGACGCCGGGTCGGATCCGCTCCGCGCTCGACGAGGGCGCGATCGCGATCGTGGCCGGGTTCCAGGGCGTGTCCCAGGACACCAAGGACATCACCACGCTCGGTCGCGGCGGCTCGGACACCACCGCCGTCGCGCTGGCCGCCGCGCTCGACGCCGAGGTCTGCGAGATCTACACGGACGTGGACGGCATCTTCACCGCCGACCCCCGCGTGGTGAAGAAGGCCCGGAAGATCTCCCGGATCAGCTACCAGGAGATGCTGGAGCTGGCCGCGAGCGGATCCAAGGTGCTGCACCTGCGGTGTGTGGAATACGCCCGCCGCTACGACATGCCCGTGCACGTGCGGTCGTCCTTCTCGGGACTCGTCGGCACTTGGGTGACGGATGAACCCGAAGGGGACGACATGGAGCACGCGATCATCTCCGGGGTCGCCCACGACACCAGCGAAGCGAAGATCACGGTGGTCGGGGTCCCGGACAAGCCGGGCGAGGCGGCCAAGATCTTCCGCCTGGTGGCGGACAACGAGATCAACATCGACATGATCGTGCAGAACGTCTCCGCGGCCTCCACCGGCCGCACCGACATCTCCTTCACGCTGCCGATGTCGGACGGCCAGAACGCGATGACCGCGCTGACCAAGGCCCAGGCCGAGATCGGCTTCGAGTCGCTGCGCTACGACGACCAGATCGGCAAGATCTCGCTGGTCGGCGCCGGCATGCGCTCGCACCCGGGCGTGACCGCCAAGTTCTTCGAATCGCTCACCGGCGCGGGGGTGAACATCGAGCTGATCTCGACCTCCGAGATCCGGATCTCGGTGGTCTGCCGTGCCGACGGCGTTCCGGCCGCCGTGCAGGCCGTGCACACCGCGTTCGGCCTGGACGACCAGTCCGGCGAAGCCGTCGTCTACGGAGGTACCGGCCGATGACCCGCAAGGACAAGCCCACCCTGGCCGTCGTCGGCGCCACCGGCGCGGTCGGCACGGTGATGCTCGAACTGCTCTCCACCCGCCAGGACGTGTGGGGCGAGATCCGCCTGATCGCGTCGGCGCGCAGCGCGGGCAAGAAGCTCGTCGTGCGCGGCGAGGAGGTCGAGGTGATCGCGCTGAGCGAGGAGTGCTTCGACGGCGTCGACGTCGCGATGTTCGACGTGCCCGACGAGGTCTCCGCGCACTGGGCGCCGATCGCCGCGAGCAAGGGCGCGGTCGCGGTGGACAACTCCGGCGCGTTCCGGATGGACCCCGAGGTCCCGCTCGTGGTGCCCGAGGTCAACGCCGCCGCGGCGCGCGTACGGCCGCGCGGCATCATCTCCAACCCGAACTGCACGACGCTGACCATGGTCGTCGCACTCGGCGCGCTGCACGCCGAACTGGGCCTCAAGGAGCTGGTGGTCGCCTCGTACCAGGCCGCCTCCGGCGCCGGTCAGCCCGGTGTCGACGCGCTGCGCGAGCAGATCGGCAAGGTCGCGGACAGCCGTACGCTGGGCACCCAGCCCGGCGATGTGCGCCGCGCGGTGGGCGACTTCGGCCCGTTCCCGGCGCCGCTCGCGCTCAACGTGGTGCCGTGGGCCGGCTCGCTCAAGGACGACGGCTGGTCGTCCGAGGAGCTGAAGGTCCGTAACGAGTCCCGCAAGATCCTGGGTCTGCCCGACCTGAAGGTGCACACGACCTGCGTGCGCGTCCCGGTGATCACCACGCACTCCCTCGCGGTGCACGCCGTGTTCGAGAACGAGGTGTCGGTGGCCCGGGCGCACGAGATCCTGGACGGCGCCCCCGGCGTCGTGCTGTGCGACGACCCGGAGAACGGCGAGTTCCCGACGCCGGCCGACGTGGTCGGTACCGACCCGACCTGGGTCGGCCGGGTGCGTCGTTCGATCGACGACCCGTTCGCGCTGGACATGTTCATGTGCGGGGACAACCTGCGCAAGGGCGCGGCGCTGAACACCGCCCAGATCGCCGAGGTCGTCGCCGCCGAGCTGACCGAGCGCGACTAGGACCCGTCCGCGAAGCGACGCGGCAGCCGGCGCCCCCGGGTGGGGACGCCGGCTGCCGTGCGTGCGGGCTGCGGGTCGCGACCGCCGCCGCAACCGCGACCGCGACCGCGACCGCGCCACGAGCCTGTCCGCCACGAACCTCTCCGTAGCGGACGTTTCCGTCACGAACCTTTCCGCAACGGACCGTCCCGTCGCGGACCTTCCTCGCCCCGAGTAGCTGACTGCATGTCATCCGGCCCACTACGGTGGGCGGACGTGTGGCTGAAGCCGACGACCGTCCCCGGATCGCAGGCGCATACAACCTTCCCGGGGGGTCGGGTGTCCAACAGTCGTGGCAGAAATGGTCGTGAGGGCGGAACCGGTGCTGCGCCCGGTTCGCATGCCCGTGGTCGGCGCGCTGGAACCGGGCGTTTCGGGAGCTTCCGTGTCCTCTGACGCGGGCGTCTCCATCGACGTCCTCACCGAGACCTACCGCGCGCACTATGGTTCGTTGTTGCGCTTGGCTTCCCTGTTGCTCGACGACACCGATTCGTGTGAGGACGTGGTGCAGGAGTCGTTCGTCCGGGTGCACACCGCCCGGCACCGGTTGCGCGAGGCCGACAAGACGCTGGCCTACCTGCGGCAGACCGTGGTGAACCTGTCCCGGTCGACGCTGCGGCGGCGGATCATGGGAATGCGGCTACTCTCCAAGCCGGAACCGAACTCGACCAGTACCGAGGACGGTTCGCGCCACGTGGCGGAACGCGACGTGCTGGTACGGGCGTTGCGCGAATTGCAACGGCGGCAGCGGGAAGTGATCGTGCTGCGCTATTACGCTGATCTGACAGAGGCTCAGGTGGCCGATCTGCTCGGGCTGTCGGTCGGCTCGGTGAAGGCGTACGCCTCACGCGGACTGGAAGCCCTCCGGGCCCGGATGGAGACGCCGTGAAGAACGACCCGGGGACCCTCGGTCCCGACCCCGACGACCTCGCGGCAGAGGTACGCCGGCGGCTGCACCAGGCCGTGTCCGACGTGCAGCCCGCGCCGGACGCCCTCGAGCGGCTGCGCGCCGCCGTGCCCGCCCGCCGCAGACGGCGTCGGATGGCCACGCTCGGCGCCGCCGGGCTGGCCGTGGCGATCCTGGTCGGCACGCCCGTCCTGCGCACCGCGGTGACCGACGGCGACGATTCCAGGTCGAATGTCGGCGGCGTCCGCCCGTCCTCGTCGTCGGTCAACGCGACCGAGCCGCTGCCGGGGCCGAGCGAGGGGGTCAGCGCGGGCCTGCCGGGCGCCGGGCAGACCCATCCCGCCTCCCGGGGCAGCAGTCCCACCAGCGGGTCCGGTTCCTCGATCGCGCCCACCAGCGGGCAGAGCGCGGGCACCGGCACGGGGCAGAGCACGCCGCCGTCGTCGAGTGTGTCGCCGAGCGAGTCGGTGCCGCCGGTCAAGCCGCCGCCCGCGTGTCGGACCGTCGACATGACCGGGGAGGAGGCGCGGCTCGGCCCGGTCCGCGCCGACGGGCTGGCGTACGGCGTGCTCCAGGTGCGCAGCAACGCGGCCAAGGACTGCGTGGTGACCGGCCCCGGCGTGGTCGTCGTGGTCTCCCCACCCGGGAATCCGATCGTGCAGGTGACGGTGGTCCAGGCGCCGAGCCCCGACGCCGCGACCGCGCTGCCGGTGCCGTCCTCGTCCGCCCAGGGCATCACGCTGCGACCGGGGCAGGCGTACGAGTTCCAGTTCGCGTGGAAGCCGCAACCCCCGGGCGCGGACGGCACGTGTGCCGCCGACGCGCCCAAGGCGCCGGTGCCCGCGCTCGGCTACGCGCTCGCCGCCAACGACTTCAACGTGGCCAAGGTGACGCTCACGCCGACGTGTGGCGGCACCGTGTACCGCACCGACATCTACCGGACCGGGGAGTACGCGCGCGTGGGGTGATACCCGGGATCGGCCCCCGTCGACGGACGGTTACCGTTGGGGGGTGTACCGGTTCCTGCTCCAGCCGCGCTGGCTGGTCTTCCACGTGATCGTGCTCGTCGCGGTCCCGGTGTGCGCGGCGCTGGGATTGTGGCAGTTCCACCGCTACGGCGAACACAAGCGGAGCGGGGACGGCGGCGGGAAGGTGTCGGTGGCGCCCGCGGTGCCGCTCGCCGAACTGCTGCCGCCGGGCGCCCGGGTCGAGGGCGGTGCTCGCGGCCGCGCGGTCACGGTGACCGGGAGCTATGACCCGGCGCACCAACTGGTCGTGCCGGGGCGGCGCCACGACGGGCGCACCGGGTCGTACGTGGTCACCCCGCTCCTCGTGGCCGGCGCGCCCGCGGTGGTGGTCAACCGCGGCTGGGTCGAGGGCGCGAGTGTGCCCGCGCCGCCCGCCGGCACGGTCACCGTCACCGGTCGACTGGAGTGGTCGGAGGCCGAGCACACCTCCGACGTGGATCGGGCCACCGACCTGAAGCCGGGCCAGGTGTCCATGATCAGTACGCCCGAACTGGTCAACGTGCTGCCCTATCCGCTCACCGACGGCTTCGTCGCGCTGACCGCGCAGACCCCGGCCGCCGACTCGGCCGCGCTGGTGCCGATGCCGCCGGCCAAGGCGTCCGGGGGCGGCGGCATCTCGGGGCGGGCGTGGCAAAACCTCGGATACACCGCGCAGTGGTTCGTCTTCGCCGGTGCCGCGGTGTTCGTGTGGTGGCGCGTGGTGCGCCGGGAGGCGGACGAGCGCGCGGAGGAGCAGGAGACGAAGCTGCTCGCGGAGCTGGGCATCGAGACGTGAGGGCCGGGCCCGGCGCGAGCCGAGGCCAGGTGACCGAGGCCAGGTGACCGAGGCCAGGTGACCGAGGCCAGGTGACCGAGGCCGAGCGACCGGGGTGGGCGAGCCCAGTCGCCGGAGGAGCCGCGGAGCCCCGGCGAGCGGGTGTCCCAGAGCACGCCGAGCAGCCGGGCCCTCAGGCTCCGGTACTTCACCGGGCGCCGGGCCTGCGCCGGTTGACGGATCAGCCGAGCGGGTGCGCCGCACGGAGTCGAGCGCCCCGGCACACCGGTCGCCGCCCCCCGCCCGGCCCGATCGGAAGACCGTGCGAGCGGGCCGAACCGGTCGGCCCGCTCGCGGCGACCTACGCGGGGTCGCGCACCGGCAGGCCGATGACCCCGTCGACGAAGGCGAACTCCTGGCGCATCTGCCGGATTCGCTCCTCGACGACCAGCGAGCCGTGGCCCGCGTCGTAGCGGTAGACCTCGTGCGGCTTGCCCAGCTGTGCCAGCCGCTCGACGTAGTTCTCGATCTGCTTGATCGGGCAGCGCGGGTCGTTCTCGCCGGCGCTGATGTACACCGGCACCCGGACCTGCTCGACATAGGTCAGCGGCGAGGAGGCGGCCCAGCGCTCCGGGACCTCCTCGGGCGAGCCGCCGAGCAGCGTGCGGTCCATCGCCTTCAACACGTCCATCTCGTCGTGGTAGGCGGTGACATAGTCCGCCACCGGCACCGCGGCCAGGCCCAGGGCCCACGCCTCGGGTTGCACGCCCAGGCCGAGCAGGGTCAGGTAGCCGCCCCACGAGCCGCCGGAGAGCACGATGCGCTCCGGGTCGGCCAGGCCCGACTCGACCGCCCACGCGCGGACCGCGCCGATGTCCTCCAACTCGATCAGGCCGATCCGCACCCGCAGCGCGTCGGTCCAGTCCTTGCCGTAGCCGGTCGAGCCCCGGTAGTTGACCCGGACCACCGCGAAGCCGTGGTCGACCCAGGCCGCGACGTCGGCGGCGAAGTGGTCGCCGTCGTGCGCGGTGGGCCCGCCGTGGATGTTGAACACGGTCGGGAACGGGCCCTCGCCCACCGGCTTGGACACCAGCGCGTGCACCCGGCCGCCCGGGCCCTCGACCCACGCGTCGGTGACCGGGACCGACCCGGGCGGGCGCTCGCCGGGCGGGGTGAGCAGTACGCCGCCCGCGGTCGAGCGCAGTTCGGCGGGGGTCGAGCCGCTGGACCAGTGGTACTCGACGCTGCCGTCGGGTCGCGCGCCGGAGCCGCCGATGGTGCCGGGCGGGGTGTCGATCCGGGCGAGTTCGCCGCTCTGGAGGTCGTAGCGGTACAACTCGGAACGCCCGTGCTGCTCGTGGTCGACCAGCAGCGCGCGGCCGTCGGGATACCAGTCGGCGGACAGGTCGCCGGGCAGCCCGAGTTCGAGTTCGGTCTCGGTGCCGGTCAGCGGCTCCCACAGCAGCACCTCGTCCCGGCCGCGCCGCTGGTGCACGACCAGCAGGCGCTGGTCGCCGGCGACGGGGGAGAAGCCCATCGAGGACAGGTCGGAGTCCGGCCGGCCCCCTTCGGGACCGTCGTGCAGGTCGGCCACCGGCGTGCCGTCCAGGCGCAGTACGCGCAGCGACGAGCGCATCGCGTCGCCGTGCTCGTTGTGGGCGATGACCAGGTGCGTGCCGTCCTCGGACAGCCCCGACAACCAGGCCGACTCGGCGTGCCGGTACACGGTCACCGGCTCGGCGCCGGGGCGTACGACGTGGATCGAGGAGCCCTCGTCGTCGCTCATCCGGCCGACCACCACGGTGCCGTCCATGGCGAGGCCGAGCCCGCCCGGGTAGGACGGCGCCAGGCCGGGCACGGCCGGCTCGTCCGGACCGCCGTCGAACGGCTGGCGCATCCAGATCCCGAACTCGTCGCCGTCGGTGTCCGCGAACCACCAGATCCAGCGCCCGTCGGGGCTGATCCGGGCCGACGCGGTGCCGTTGGGCCGGTCGGTCACCCGGCGCTGCTCGCCGGTGACGCGGTCCCACGCGTACACCTCGAACGTGCCGGAGGCGTTGGAGACGAAGACGGACTTCGCGGGCGCGTGGTCGGCCCAGCGCGGCAGGCTGATCCGAGCCGCCCGGTAGCGACGTTCCCAGGCGGGGACGGTCGGCGCGGGCTCGGCGATCGACGGTGTGGTCCGGACGGTGTCGGCGGCGGTGTTCTCGGGAGCGGGCATATCGCAATTCAACTACGACCGGCCCCGGTTGTGTTCCGTCACCGACAGGCACCGCTTGACTCCGAACAGGCGTGCGTATCCGGGGCGTGCGGCGAACTCGGCGTACGACCAGACGGCCGGCCGGCCGACCTCCCGACACAGGTGCAGCACCCGATCCGGGCCCAGATGCACTCCGACGTGTGCGGCATAGCCGGGATCCCGAGCCGGGCGCGGGCCGGCGTCGAACAGGAGCAGGTCCAGCGGCGCGGGTTCGGTGACCCGCACGGTCGCGGTGTCGTCGGCCCACAACTCGGACGAGCGCAGTGGTGGGACATGCAGGCCGTGGTGGGCGAGGAAGGCGTACGCGTACAGCTGGCAATTGGCGCCGGCGCTCAGGTCACCGTCGGCGACGGTCTGCGGGTGTCGGGCGTAGACGTATGGGACGTCCCGAAAGCGGGGCGGGAGGGCGGACAGTGACAGGGGGACGGCCGGCGACGAACGGTCAGGGGTGTCGGGCATGCTTGGGATCCAACCCGAGCGAGACCGCGAGTTCCACCAGCGTCATCGCGAACAGCACCACGAACACCGCGGTGTAGTCGCCGGTCAGGTCGTGAATGGTGCCGAACACGATCTGAAGCGCGGCGGCGATCGGGTAGCCGATCAGGAACGTCATCGCGGACAGCCGGCCGGCCGCCGCCGGGCTCGGCGCGAAGCGGACGAGCATCACCAGCATCAACGGGAACGCGCCGCCGAGCGTCAGGCCGAGCAGCGCGATGGTGGGCCACGGCGCCAGATCCGGCGCGAATGCGAGTAGGCCCATGCCGGCCACGGCTCCCGCGACGGTGACCGCGAACAGCGGCCGGGGGTCGGTGAAGCGGTCCGCAAGCACCGGGATCACCAGGCCGGAGACGATTCCGGTGAGGCCGAATACGGACAGCAGCAGCCCCGCGCGCTCGGCACTCCAGCCCTGCTCCTCGTAGGCGGCGGGCACCCAACCGACCACGCCGTAGTAGGCGGTGGTCTGCATGATCAGGAAGACGGCGAGGATCCAGGCCACGGGGCGTCGCCAAGGGGAGGCGTCGGGCGCCGCGCTGCCGGGGGCGGCTGCGGGCCTGGTGGGCCGGGCCTCGGTCTCGTCGGTGCCGGTGCGGCTCGGGTCGATCCGTACCGGCTTCGTGCGTCGGATCACCGGAAGCCAGGCGAACAGCCCCAGCACAGCGGGGACGGCGACCACGCCGAGCGAGAGCTGCCAGGACCCGAAGCCGTCGGACAGCGGTACGGCGAGCGCGCTCGCACCCGCCGCGCCGACCCCGACCGCCGCGCTGTACAACCCGGTGACCGCCCCCGCGTGCTCGGCGAAGTGCGTCTTGACCACACCCGGCAGCGCCGCACCCAGAACCGCGATCCCGCCGCCGGCGACCAGCGTGCCCAGAAAGAGCAGTGCGACCGAGGCCCCGCCGAGTCGGATCAGCACCCCCAGCAGCAGCACAACCACCGACGCCGCCACGGTCCGCTCGTACCCGTACCGAGCCGCCCCCCGATGCGCGAGCGGCGCGAACACCCCCATCGACACGACCGGAATAGCCGTCAGCACCCCGGCCGCGGCCCCCGACAGCCCGAGATCCTCCCGAATCGAGGTAAGCAGCGGCGGCACATTCGTGATCGCCCCACGCAGATTGATCGCCACCAGGAACAGCGCGACCAACGTCAGGACGGCCCCGGGCGCCCGCCGGCCTCGCCCACTCGGCACCGACTCGGTGACAAGATCAAGACGCACCTGGGCACGGGGTGACGGCATGGCTGTACTACCTCGTTCGTAAGATGACAGTGGCTGCATGCACCGACCCCCGGCGGAGCGGACCGAAGCGGACCAACCGACCAAACCATGGACACGGGCCGTTGATTCCCGCCCGCCGGAGCCGTGCTCGGCTCGGACGTCGACCGCGGCTCTACCGGGCGTTGAACGGCCTGCCGGACGCGGCCTGTCGTCTACGGTGTGCGCCGCTTCGGCGGCACGGGGCCGGGGATGACATCCAGACCCATGTGCTCCTTGAAGAGGTGCACCAAGTTGGCTCCGTCGAGAAGTTCCAGTCTGCCGTGCTCGCTTGCAAATGCCTCGCTTGCTCGGCCGAACCAAGAGGTCGTGACCAGGATGCCCTTGGCGGCCCGCTTGTGTTCGACGACGCCGGCGAGTGCCGAGACGGTCTCGTAGGGGACGACGTTCTTGGTGCGCTTGGCCTGGATGATGCAAAGCCCCTTCATGACGGGGTCGGTGTTCATCGCGATCGCGTCCACACCCTCGTCCTTCGAGGGCTGGGTATTCACGCTGTCCAAGCCGATGGCCTCGAACAGTTGCCGGATGAGATGCTCGAACTCCGTGGGGGTCAGTTCCATCAACACGGGCCGGCTGTCGAGGCCGGCGACCACATCGAGGCCGTCCATCAGGCGGAACTTCGACAGGTCGAAGGTGACGAGCGGCCGAACCGGCGCCAACTCGTAGGGGTTCGGTGAGATCAGCGACCGCAGGTGCTTCAGGCAGGCCCGCGGGTCGACCTGGGTCAGGACCAGCCGGCCGAACTCGGCGCGATCCGCCTGGAGTGTGATCAAGCACGGATGCACGTTGTGTCCCGTGGCGCGATCGATGGTGGCGACGTGTCCGTTCAACGCGACGGACCGGATCACGCCTTCGACATCGGCGGCGAAGAGTTCGTGCACCGTGCGCAGCGCCGTCTGGGCCAGGACGGACGCGTACAGGTCCTTGCGCTCCTTTTCCGGGCGAGGCGCAGGAATGATCTCGTCGCGTGTCTTCACGTAGCGGTACGCGCGGGCCGCGGGGACCACGCTCTCCAGTGGCAGGTCGATCTCGACCAGCAGGTCGCCGGTATCCGCTTGAAACGAGACTCGATGAACCCTGGGGAAGTTCTGCGGGTACATCGATGCGGCCAGCACCTGATCGACGAACCACTCGACGGCGGTGACCTCCCCGTCGCGATAGGCCCCCCTACGCTCTTCGAGATCGGCGTTCCACCTCTCGACTCGAGCAGCTTCCTCCCGATTGCGCTTTTCGTACCGGGCGCGAGCCTGCCGTAGCGTTTCGACCCGCCCACTCCGCGCGCCCGGCAGCCGACGGACTCGCCGCCCGGCACACGTCCCTCCACGACGGCCGATAGCCGCCCATTCCTCGCCGGCCCTCGCTCCGTCGCTTACGACGCCCTTGCCGAACTCGGTCACCGAGACGCCCGGCTCACCCTCTCCGTCGCCGACTGCGCGATCCTGGAACCCCTCGCCGCCACATGGCTCGCGCGCGGAATCACCAGGCCGCAACTCGTGCTCGCCCTGACCGCCGGTCCACCCGAGCGGATTCACGCTCCCCGCGCCTTCACCCAAAGGCGACTCACCGAAAAGCTGCCCCCGGAGCCTGTGCAGGCCGAAAGCACGAGCACGACTCCCCAGGTGCCTACGCCTGTCCGCAGGCTCATGGAATGCACCGACTGCGCCGTACCAGGACCTCCCGAGGCTCTTCCCGGTGGCCTCTCCCGAACATGCCGTCACGAACAACCGCCGGCCCCGGCCGCAGGCATGCCCATCCACGAGGTCCGTCGCCGAGTCCAAGAATTGCGTCGAGGGCTCCACAATCTCGCGAGCCATTGACAAAGCCCGAGCGGCCTTCGCCCTCGGATCCGCGCCGGAGACAGCCGTGGAGGACGCTTTGCGTGCCGCGGGTGTGGACGCCGGGGAGGTAGCGAGCGGGCCAAGCTTCTCTGCTTCGCACCTGTACGAAAGCGGACTCTGCACGGGCCACGACCGAGGCGGCCGGCGAGCGACACCGCTGGCAACTTTGCTGCTGTACGCAACGCCAGAGGCCCTATCGGAATCATCCGATAGGGCCTCTGACCTGGGTCGGGGTGGCGGGATTTGAACCCACGGCCTCTTCGTCCCGAACGAAGCGCGCTACCAAGCTGCGCCACACCCCGATGTTGCGCGTTCAGCTTAGCGGGTCGGGGGGCTGAGGCGAAATCCGGTTTAGCGCGGGGGTGCGGAGGGGGTGCCGGCCGTGGACTGACGGGGGGTCAGGGTGAGGAGGGTGGCTTCCGGGGGGCAGGCGAAGCGGAAGCGGGCGTAGCGGGAGGTGCCGCAGCCGGCGGAGACGTGGAGGTAGGCCTCGCGGTCGGCGGACAGGTGCTTGGAGAGGCCCTTGGCGCGTTTGCGGTCGAGGTCGCAGTTGGTGGTCAGGGCGCCGTAGAAGGGGACGCAGACCTGGCCGCCGTGGGTGTGGCCGGCGATCACCAGCGGGTAGCCCTCCGCGGTGAAGGCGTCGAGGGCGCGCAGGTACGGCGCGTGCACCACGGCCAGCGAGATGTCGGCGCCGCGGTCGGGGCCGCCGGCCACCTGCTCGTAGCGGTCCCGGTCGATGTGCGGGTCGTCCAGGCCGACCAGCTCGATGTCCAGGCCGTCCACCTTGAGCCGGCCGCGCGCGTTGTTGAGGTTCGCCCAGCCCGCCGCGTCGAAGCCGTCGCGCAGGTCGGTCCACGGGTTCTCCCGGCCGAGCCGCCGGGTGCCGTCGTCGCGACGCAGGTAGCCCGTGGGGTCCTTGGGGCGCGGGCCGAAGTAGTCGTTGGACCCGAACACGTACGCCCCGGGCCGACCGAGCAGCGGGCCCAGCGCGTCCAGCGTCTCCGGCACCGCCTCCGGGTCGGACAGGTTGTCGCCGGTGTTCAGCACCATGTCGGGGTGCAGCGCGTCGAGCCGGCGCAGCCACTCCTGCTTGCGGCGCTGACCGGACACCATGTGGATGTCGGACACCTGCAGGATCCGAACCGGCCGGGCGCCGCGCGGCAATACCGGCACCTCGACCCGGCGCAGACGGAACGAACGGGCCTCGTAGGCCGCCGCGTAGGTGAGGCAGGCGGCCCCGGTGGCGGCTACGGCTAGGGGAAAGGCTGAACGCGGTCGCATCCCTCCATGCTGGCAGAGCCGGCCGATGCTCGGCAGTCTCGGCGGCGCACCCGACGTCGCGGGACGGCGGCCGGGCCCGCGCGGGAGTGGTCCGGACGCACTCCGAGCGCGGTAATTCGGTACGGCCACACCGGTCACGGCTGCGACACTTGACCCCATGAGCACCCTCAAGAGCCGTTTGCAGAGCGACCTGACCGCGGCCATCCGGTCCCGTGACGAACTGGTCTCCTCGACGCTGCGCCTCACCCTGACCGCGATCACCAACGAGGAGGTCGCGGGCAAGAGCGCCCGCGAGCTGTCCGACGACGAGGTGCTGAAGGTCATCGTGCGCGAGGCCAAGAAGCGTCGCGAGGCCGCCGAGGCCTTCGCGAACGGCGGTCGGACCGAGTCCGCCGCCCGCGAGCGCGCCGAGGGCGAGGTCCTGGCGGCCTACCTGCCGGCGCAGTTGTCGGACGACGACCTTCGCGCGATCGTCGCCGACGCCATCGCGCAGAGCGGCGCCGCCGGCCCGCAGGCGATGGGTCAGGTCATGAAGGTGGTCCGCCCCAAGGTCGGCGACCGCGCCGAGGGCGGCCGGATCGCCGCCGAGATCAAGAGCCAGCTGGCCGGCTGACCACACAGAGCCGATCACACAGGGCCGATCACACACAGCCGACCACACAGAGTCGACCACCACACGGACCGGTCACCGCGCCCGACCCCGGGCGCAGCCGCCCGACCCCCGCTCCACACGCCGATGGTGGTGCCCCCGAACACATCGGGAGCACCACCATCGACATTTCCACGAGCGATCACGAGCGCCTACGAGCGATCACGAGCGATCACGCGATCACCCCACTCAAAACCCCCCGAAGTCCCCACCCCCGATATCCCCCGTGCTCGGCGGCCGAGTGTGCCCCGGTGGCCGCGGCGTCTCCGGAGGCTTGGTGGCACCGCCCCCGCCCGTGGTCGGCGTGGTCGGCGGCGTCACCGGCGGAGTCCACGGCGGCCACGGCGGCCGAGTGTTCCCGCCCCCCGGCGGCCGGTTCTGGTCGCGCGGGTTGGGCTTGCCGTCGTCCGGCTTCTTGTTGGGGTCGGGCTTCGGCGGGATCGCGCCCGGGGGCGGGGCGGCGAAGTCCGGCGCGTCCACACCCTTGAGCGCACCCGACATAGCGCTCTTCCAGATCGGTCCGGGGACCTGTCCGCCGTAGACCTTCTCGTACGTGGTCCCGGCGATCTTGATGTCGACCATCTCGACATCGTTCTTGGCGCCACCGATCCACACCGCGGTGGACAGGTTCGGCGTGTACCCGACGAACCAGGCCGCCTTGCGCTCGTTGGTGGTGCCGGTCTTGCCCGCGTTGTCGCGGTCCTTGAGGCCGGCCTGGGTGCCGGTGCCGTCCTCGACCACACCCTTGAGCAGGGTGTTGATGGTGTCCGCGGTGGACTGCTTCATCACCTGCTTGCAGCCCGCCTGGGGGACGGACAACTTGGTGCCGTCGAGCTTGGCCACCTCGGTGACCGCGATCGGCGTGCAGTACACCCCGCGGCTGGCGAACGTGGCGTACGCCGCGGCCATGTTCATCGGCGCGATGGTGTTGGCGCCGAGCGTCATGCTGGGCACCTGCTTCAGTGCCTCGCCGTTGCCCTGGTGCACACCCATCTGATCGGCCAGCGTCGCGATCGGACACAGGCCCACGTCCTTGGACAGCAGGACGAAGTAGGTGTTGATCGACTTCTCCAGCGCGGTCTGCATGTTCCAGGTGCCGGTCTCGCTGCGGCTCTCGTTCTGCGGTTGGTACTTGGCGTCGCGAGTCGGTTCGCCGCAGGTGCGGAACTTCTCCTTCCGCATGTCGATGTCGTAGCCGGTGGAGTATTCCTGGTCGACCTTCATCCCGTTCTCCAGCGCCGCCGCGGCGGTGATGGGCTTGAACGTGGACCCGGTCTGGAAGCCGTACGTCGAGCCGCCCATGTTGTGGTCGACCGAGTAGTTGAGCGTGGTCTCGTAGTCGCCGAACCCGTACGGCCGGCTCTGCGCCATCGCCTTGATCTTCCCGGTGCCCGGTTCGACCATGACGACCGCGTCGGCGACCGGGTCCTTTTGCAGTACACCCTTGGTTGCGG
The DNA here is from genome assembly GCF_042793325.1 of Embleya sp. NPDC056575. Lineage (NCBI taxonomy): Bacteria > Bacillati > Actinomycetota > Actinomycetes > Kitasatosporales > Streptomycetaceae > Embleya > Embleya sp. NPDC056575. Next base: position 133,998 of record NZ_JBHTVA010000023.1, on the reverse strand, counting down.
CGGTGTAGGCCGCCTTCTGGGCCTTTCGGTCCAACGTGGTGGTGATCCTCAGGCCGCCCTCGCGCCACATCTTGTCGCGTTCGTCCTTGTTCGCACCGAACGCCGGGTCGTTCTTGACCACCCGTTCGACGTAGTCGCAGAAGAACGCGGCACCGTCGATCTGGTCGGCGGTGATGCAGCCGTTGGGCAGCGGCTGGGTCTTCAGGTTGAGTTCGGTCGCCTTGGCCGTGTCGGCCTCGGCCTGGGTGATGACCTTCACCTCGGCCATGCGCTGCAACACGATGTTGCGCCGATCCCGCGAGGCGTTGGGATAGCCGATCGGGTCGTACGCCGACGGCGCCTGCACCACGCCGGCCAGGGTGGCCGCCTCGGGCAGGGTCAGATCGGCGGCGTGCTTGCTGAAGTAGCGCTGCGACGCGGCCTCGACGCCGTACGCCTGGCGGCCGAAGAAGGTGATGTTGAGATACCGGGTGAGGATCTCGTCCTTCGACAGCCGTTGCTCCAGGCCGATCGCGTACTTCAGCTCCTTGATCTTGCGGGAGACCTCCTGGGCCTGGGCCTTGGCCACCTTGGCCGGGTCGTTGCCGGCCTCCTCCACGAAGATGTTCTTCACGTACTGCTGGGTGAGGCTGGATCCGCCCTGCTTGGATCCGGTGCCACCCGACTGCTGGTTGCGCAACAGGGCACGCAGGGTGCCCTTGAGGTCGATCGGACCGTGCTCGTAGAAGCGCGAGTCCTCGATCGCCACGATCGCCTGACGCATGATCGGCGCGATCTGGTCGAAGTTCCTCAGGATGCGATAGCGGTCGTAGACCATCGCGAGCTGGTTGCCCTCGGAGTCGAGGATGTACGACGGCTGCGAGAGGAACGGTTGATCCAGATCGCCGGGCAGATCGTCGAAGTTTTCCGACGCCGCCTTCGCGGACAGGCCGAGGCCGCCCACGAACGGCAGCGCGACTCCCGCGACCAGGGCGCCGGCGAGGATGCTCGCCCCCACGAACGCGGCGAACCGTCCCACGAAGCCCAGCGGGGATCGTGGACGGTACGAACCGCGTTTCGGGCGGGCCGAGCCGGAGGAAGTTCGGGCCATGGGCGACAGCCTACGTGCCGAAACACCCTACGCGGTGAAGGCACTTCGCCTAAGCTGGCGGAGCAGCCGGGGGATTCGTGTCATCACGCATTTCACTCTTTGGAGTGAAAGTGGCCGGATGTCGGGTCCTGCTGCCGTCTCTCGTGCCTCCCACGTGCCCTCTTCTGAGTGAAGCCCGGACCCAAAGCGCAAGACCATTCACCCGGACGGGTGGGTCCATATTTGCGCATAGTCCTTCCGGGCCATCGATGACTGCCCGCGCAGGGGCTGTTGCGCGTGCCCAGGGTTTCGTACCGTCCTGCTTGGCATCGGGAATTCCCGACGCCGCCGTTGGGGGAGCCTCGAAAATCGGGAGAGGACGGCACCAGCATGAGCTGGGTTACCGACTGGAGCACGCAGGCCGCCTGCCGGAGTACCGATCCGGATGAGCTGTTCGTGCAGGGGGCGGCGCAGAACCGCGCCAAGGCGGTGTGCACCGGATGTCCGGTCCGCACCGAGTGCCTGGCCGACGCGTTGGACAACCGGGTGGAGTTCGGCGTCTGGGGCGGCATGACCGAGCGGGAGCGGCGCGCGCTGCTGCGCCGCCGGCCGATGATCACCTCGTGGCGTCGGCTCCTCGAGACCGCGCGCGAGGAGTACGAGCGCGACATCCACGGAGACGAGGAGTTCCGGGTCGCCGGCTGAACACGTGTCGGCACACGTGGCGCAACACGTGTGGACGACCCGAGGTCGGCACCTTCGAACACCGCCGCATCCGCAACGCCATCGCGCGCGCACGTCACCGCCCGCCGGGGCCGGGAGTCAGGCCCGGGCCCCGGCGGGGTGGTGACGAGACGTCGGGCGGTGGGTCGCCGCGGTCCGGATCACCCGGGCCCGCGGGTCCGGCCCGGCCGCGAGGTCAGCCGGAGCCCAGGCTCTCGCCGATGACGCGCAGACCCGCCAGGTCGTGCACGTCTCCGGGCAGTGCCGGGACCTCGGTCACCCGTACCTCGGGGTGGATCGACGTGAAGCGGGTCCGCATGCGCTCCTCGCGGTCGATCACCCGCAGCCGCTCGGCGTGCAGCGTGAGCAGCCCCGCGACCAGCCGCAGATCCGCGGGCTGCGGTGCGTCGTCGGCCGATTCCCCGGTACCGGGGTCGTCGAGGTCGTCGGCCCGCTCGGTCAGCGACTCGGCCGCCGCCAGGCTCCGCTCCGCGGACAGGCGCCCCGCGCTCGTGGCGTGCACCCGGTTGAGCACCAGGCCGGCCAGCGGCATGCGCTCGGTGCCGAGCCGGTCGACGAAGTACGCGGCCTCGCGCAGTGCGTCCTTCTCCGGCGCGGCGACCACCAGGAACGAGGTGCCCCGGGCCTGGAGCAGCTTGTAGGTCGCGTCGGCCCGCTTGCGGAAGCCGCCGAAGGTGGTGTCGAGCGCGGCCACGAAGGTCTGGATGTCGGTCAGCAGGTGGGTGCCGACCACCTTGCTCAGCGCGCCGGTCATCATGCCCATGCCCGCCGACAGGAACTTGAGCGCGCCGCGTCCGCCGACCTTGGCGGGGGCGGACAGTATCCGGATCAGCCGGCCGTCCAGGAACGAGCCGAGACGCTGGGGGGCGTCCAGGAAGTCGAGGGCGGAGCGACTCGGCGGGGTGTCCACCACGATCAGGTCCCACTCGCCGGTCGCGTGCAACTGGCCCAGCTTCTCCATCGCCATGTATTCCTGCGTGCCGGCGAAGCTGGAGGACAACGACTGGTAGAAGGGGTTGTCGAGGATCTGCTGCGCGCGCTCGGGGTCGGCGTGTTGTTCGACGATCTCGTCGAACGTGCGCTTCATGTCGAGCATCATCGCGTGCAGGCTGCCGCCCTTGGTCTCGTCGACGTCGACGACCCGGCGGGGTGTGTTGTCCAACTCGGTCAGCCCCATCGACTGGGCCAGTCGGCGCGCCGGGTCGATGGTCAGCACCACCACGTCGCGACCACGCTCGGCCGCGCGCAGCCCGAGCGCCGCGGCCGTGGTGGTCTTGCCCACGCCGCCGGAGCCGCAACACACCAGGATGCGGGTGCCCGGGTCGTCGAGCAGCGCGTCGATCTCCAGCCTGTTCATGCCATCCCCTGCTCGCGCAGCGCTTCGGCGAGGCGGTACAGACCGCCCAGATCCATCCCGTCGGCCAGCAGCGGCAGTTCGTAGACCGGCAGATCCAGGCCGCGGACCAGGGCCCGGCCGGTGCTCTCCAACTCGATCCGGCTCGCGTGCTCGTCGGCCTCGCCGAGCAGCGAGGCCACCAGCGGCCGGGTGGGCTTGATCCCGCCGGCGAGCAGCCCGGCCTCGAGCAGTTCGGGCGTCAGCCGCCGGCCGGTGTCGCTCTCGTCCTCGGCCTGGAGCGGCGGGCGGGCCATGTTGATCACCACACCGCCCGTGGGCAGGCCCGACGCACGCAGTTCGGCGACACCGTCCACGGTCTCCTGGACCGGCATCTCCTCGAGCAGGGTGACCAGGTGCACCGCGGTCTGCGCCGAGCGGATCACCCCCATCACCGCCTCGGCCTGGGTGTGGATCGGGCCGAACCGGGCCAGCCCGGCCACCTCGGTGTTGACGTTGAGGAACCGCGCGATGCGCCCGGTCGGCGGCGCGTCCATCACCACCGCGTCGTAGGCGAACGCCCCCTGCACCCGCCGCCGGGCCGACTCGCACGCCTTTCCGGTCAGCAGCACGTCGCGCAGACCCGGCGCGATGGTGGTGGCGAAGTCGATTGCGCCCAGCTTCTTCAGGCCCTTACCGGCCCGGCCCAGGTGGTAGAACATGTCGAGGTATTCGAGCAACGCCTCCTCCGGGTCGATTGCGAGCGCGTACACCTCGCCACCACCCGGGGCGACCGCGATTTTGCGGTCCTCGTAGGGCAGATGCGGGCAGTCGAAGAGCTGCGCGATGCCCTGTCGGCCCTCGACCTCGACCAGCAGCGTGCGCCGCCCGCCGGTGGCCAGCGCCAAGGCGAGGGCGGCGGCCACGGTGGTCTTGCCGGTGCCGCCCTTGCCGCTGACCACGTGCAGGCGCACGCCCTCCCAATCGGCGTCGCCGTCGGTCGTGCGTGCGCCCGCCGGCCACGTCGTCACGGCAGCCGCCCGGCGGAACGGGGCGGCGCGCTCGGCTCGGGGCGGCGGCATGCCCGGATCCCTGCCCTCGAAGGCCTGCGCCATTCGGCCGCACGCGTGCAACCACCGGACCCGTGTGACCTCGCACCCAAACTCACGAGTCGAGCCTAACCACCCGCTCCCCGCCCGGTCGGAGGTGATCCCCCCGGGGTGACTCGCGTCACGTCACCGTCGACCGAACGGCGTAGCGCGCTTCCTTGTACGCCCCCGTCTCCAGGATGTCCCCGAGCACCCGCGCGGCCTCGACCACGTCGGCGTGTCCGATGTAGAGCGGGTTGAAGCCGAAGCGCAGCACGTCCGGCGGTCGCACGTCGCCGATCACCCCCCGGTCGATCAGCGCCGCCATCACCGCGTGCGCCTCGGGGTGGCGCACCGCGACCTGGCTGCCGCGCCGCGCGTGCTCGGTCGGGGTCAGCGTCTCCAGGCCCAGGTCGTCCACACACGCGATGAACAGGTCGGTCAGCGCCAGGCCCTTGGCCCGCACCTCGGCCATGGACACCCCGTCGTAGGCGTCGAGGGCGGCCTCCAGGGCGAGCATGGACAGCAGCGGGGGCGTGCCGATCCGGGCCCGCTCGATGCCGGGCGCCGGGGCGTAGCCGGCCTCCATGCCGAACGGGTTCGCGTGCCCGTGCCAGCCGGTCAGCGCGGGCTCGAACGCGGCGATGTGCCGCTCGGCGACGTAGACGAACGCCGGCGCGCCGGGCCCGCCGGACAGGTACTTGTAGCCGCAGCCCACCGCGAGGTCCACCTCGTGCGCGTCCAGGTCGATCGGGAACGCGCCCGCGGAGTGGCACAGGTCCCACAGGGCCAACGCGCCGGCGGCGTGCGCGGCGGCGGTCAGGCCGGGCAGGTCGCGCAACTCGCCGCTGCGGTAGTCGACGTGGTTGTACGCGATCACCGCGATCGTCTCGCCGTCCGCGCGCAACACCTCGGCCGCCTCGCCGACCGGCACCCGGCGCACCTCGGCACCGAGCAGGCCGGCGATCGAGTCGGCCAGGTACAGGTCGGTCGGGAAGCTGTCCGGGTCGGCCAGCACCACGGTGCGCCCCGGGCGCAGCCGCAACGCGCCCGCGATCGCGTTGAAGATCTGTACCGACGTCGAGTCGCCGCAGACCACCCGGCCGGGTGCGGCGCCGATCAGCGCGCCGATCCGGTCGCCGATCCGCGCGGGCGCGCCCCACCAGTCGTTGGCGTTCCAGGAACGGATCAAGTCCGTGCCCCACTGCCGGTGCACCGCGTCCCGCAGCGCCTCGGGCACGCCGGCGGGCAGCGCGCCGAGCGAGTTGCCGTCGAGGTAGATCACACCCTCCGGCAGCAGGAACCGCTCGCGCACGTGCGCCAGCGGATCGGCGGCGTCGAGCGCGGCCGCGGCGGTGCTCCGCCCGGCCGCGAGGCCGGCGGTCGAGCGTTGCTCCGACGAATCGTCGGCGAGCGTGTTCAACGAGGAATCCGACATGCTCCACCAGTCTTTCGATGAATCAGGACTTCGATGGTTCGACCAAGGTGCGCATGGTCCACAACTCGGGAAAAACGCGCACGCGAACGGTCTGTTCCAACCAAGAAGCACCGGCCGAACCGCCCGTTCCCGGTCGGTTCCCCAGCGCTCGCAGTGTGGCGGCCAGGTGTCGCTCGCGCCAGCGGGTCCAGCGCTCGGAGATGTCGGTCAACACCTCGCCGAGAGCGACCAGATCGCGCACCCCGTCGGTGTAGGCGCCCGCCCACGCGCGTTCGACGTCCTCCGTCGGCTCGTAGGGCCGGCTCGGGTCGGGCCGCCCGCTCGCGGCCTCGCGCAGGCCCCGCCGGGCGAGCAGGTCGAGCGCGTGGTCGTACAGGCTCGGCGCCCGCAGCGCCCGATCCAGCTCCGCGTGCACGTCCGGGGCGCCCACGTAGCCCCGCAGCACCCCCGCGCGCTTGATCCCGAGCAGGAACTCCAGGTGCCGGTACAGGTACGACTGGAAGCCGGACGCCTCGCCCAACTCCTCGCGGAACGCGCCGAACTCGCCGGGGGTGAGCGTGGCGAGCAGGTCCCACGTGGACACCAGCACGTCCAACTCGCGCACGCTGCGCCGCAGCGTGTCGGTCGCGCCCGCCACGTCGTCGGCGTCGAGCCGCTCGCCCGCGATGGTCCACTCGTGCCGGAGCAGCGCGAACAACAACTCCATCACCTGGGACGCGATCAGGAACGACATCTCGGCGGGCACGTCGGTGCGGGTGCGCTGGAGGGACAGCAGGGTGTCAAGGCGCACATAGTCCGCGTAGGGGACCGCGCCGGGCTCACCCGCATCCGGCGGGTGGACGCCGTGCGCCGGTGCGCTTCGGGGCGTAGGTGCGCCGACCGCCATACGTCCACCTCTCGCGCCGGGCCCGCCGGGGGCCGGTCGGGGAGTGCCCACATGCAATCGTGCGACGGTTCGGTTGGGAATGGGCGTCGAACCTCGGAACGGCCGATTCGGTTTACGCTCGCAACGTGTCGGACGGCATACCCTCACGATCGTGAACGGAGGGCGAACATGGACGCGATCGACCGCAGACTGCTCGCCGAACTGCAACGCGACGCCCGGACCTCGCTCAACGAACTGTCCCGGCGGATCAACCTCTCCGCGCCGGCGGTGGCCACCCGGGTGCGCCGGCTCGAACACAGCGGCGTGATCACCGGCTACCACGCGCACGTGGACCCGGCGGCGGCCGGCCGCGGCGTGATCGCCCTGGTCCGGATGAACTGCTACGGCCCGGGCTGTCTGCTGCGCCGCGACGCGGACACGGTGCGCGAATGGCCCGAGGTGCTCCAGGTGCACCGGGTCACCGGCGACGCGTGTTGCCTGCTGATGGTCGCGGTCGCCACCATGGTCGACTTCCAGGTGCTCATCGACCGGCTCGCCGAGCACGGCAAACCCTCCAGCACGATGGTGTTGTCCTCGCCGGTGGCGTGGCGCCCCGTCGAACCGCCGGACGTGTCGGTCTAAAGTCTGGACCCATGACGAAGTGGGAATACGTGACCGTCCCCCTGCTGGTGCACGCGACCAAGCAGATTCTGGACAACTGGGGCGACGACGGCTGGGAACTCGTCCAGGTGGTGCCGGGTCCGAACCCGGAGAGCCTGGTGGCCTACATGAAGCGGGCGAAGCAGGTGGCGGCGTGAGCGAGGTACACCCCGAACAGCGCATCACCGACCTGGGCCTGACGCTGCCCGGCGTGGTGCCCCCGGTCGCGGCCTACGTGCCCGCGATCCGCACCGGCAACTACATCCACACCTCCGGCCAGCTGCCGATGATCGAGGGCAAGCTGCCCGCGACCGGCAAGGTCGGCGCCGAGGTCACCGCCGAGGAGGCGAAGGAGCTCGCGCGGCAGTGCGCGCTCAACGCGCTCGCGGCGGTCAAGGCCGAACTCGGCGACCTCGCGCTGGTGCGCCGGGTGGTCAAGGTGGTCGGCTTCGTGGCCAGCGCCCCCGACTTCACCGGGCAGCCCGGCGTGATCAACGGCGCCAGCGAACTGCTCGGCGAGGTCTTCGGCGAGGCCGGCCGGCATGCGCGCAGCGCGGTCGGCGTGGCGGTGCTGCCGCTCGACGCCCCGGTCGAGGTGGAGATCCTCGTCGAGGTGGTCTGATCCGAACGGCGCGCGTCCCGTCGAGGTACGCGCGGAGCGGACCCGCACCCGAAAGGGGCGGGTCCGCTCGGTTTCGGGGGGTCAGGGATGGAACTTGACTCGGTCAGGCGTACGATCCGGCGCATGGCCGAAACGGGGAGTACGCAAGCCGGGAACGCCCAGCCGGGCATGCCCGCGTCCTGGACCGAGCGGGCCCGCGCGATCATCGCCGGCGAGGCCGAACCGGTGCCCCCGCGCCGCGCGGCGACCGTGGTGCTGCTGCGCGACCGCCCCCGAGGGGCCGAGGCGTACCTGCTGCGCCGGCACACCACGATGAAGTTCGCGGCCGGGATGTACGCCTTCCCCGGCGGCGGGGTCGACCCCCGCGACGCCGACCACTCGCCCGCCTGGGCCGGTCCCGAACCCGCCGAGTGGGCCGAACGGCTGGGCACCACGGTCGCCGAGGCCCGCGCGATCGTGTGCGCGGCGGTCCGGGAGACCTTCGAGGAATCCGGCGTGCTGCTCGCCGGGCCCGACCCGACCACCGTCGTCTCGGACACCACCGGCGCCGACTGGGAGGCCGACCGCGCCGCGCTGGTGGCCCGCGAGCGCACCTTCACCGAGTTCCTGGCCGGCCGCGACCTGGTGCTGCGCTCCGACCTGCTCGGCGCGTGGGCGCGCTGGATCACCCCGGAATTCGAGGACCGGCGCTACGACACGTGGTTCTTCGTCGCCGCCCTGCCCGCCGGCCAACGCACCCGCGACGTCTCGGGCGAGGCGGATCGGGTCACCTGGGCCCGCCCCGCCGACGCGCTGGCCCAACACCGCGCGCAGGAGATGGCGATGTTGCCCCCCACCATCGACACGCTGCGCCATCTGGCCGAACTTCCCGACCCCGCCGCCGCGCTGGCCGCCGCCGCGGACCGCGAGATCAGCCCGATCATGGCGCAGGGCCGTTTCGACGGGGACCGCCTCGTGCTCGAATGGCCCGGCATCGCGGACCCGTTCGGTCTGCGCTGACCCCGCGTCGGCGCCCCGGGGGCCGATACGCAACGATCCACCGTTCGGTCCCGGGCACCCGAGGTACAGGATGGCGACCATGAACGCACAGCCCCTGCCCGGCAACCCTCGCGCGAACATCGGCGGACCCGCGAGCGCGCGGGTGACCTGTCTGCTCGCGCCGAACCCGAGCGTGATGTCGCTCGACGGCACCAACACCTGGATCGTGGCCGAGCCCGGCGCGGACACCGCCGTGGTGATCGATCCGGGCCCCGACGACGAGGGCCATCTGCGCGCGATCGTCGCCGCGGTCGAGGCGGAGGGCCGCCGGGTGGGCCGGATCCTGCTCACCCACGGCCACCCCGACCACTCGGCGGGCGTGGCGGGCCTGAAGGCGCTCACCAACGCGGTGGTGCACGCTGTCGACCCGCAGTGGCGCTACGGCGGCGAGGGCCTGACCGACGGGCAGGTGATCGACGACGGCGGACTCGATCTGCGCGTGCTGGCCACACCCGGCCATTCGGGTGACTCGGTGTGCTTCGTGGTGGCCGAGGACCGGTTCGTGATCACCGGCGACACCGTGCTCGGCCGCGGCACCACGGTGGTCGCGCATCCCGACGGCCGCCTGGGCGACTACCTGGACTCGCTGCGCCGGCTGCGCGCGTCGGCCGAATCCGGCGAGATCACCGCCGTACTGCCCGCGCACGGCCCGATCCTGGACGACGCGGCCGGCGTGCTCGACTTCTACCTGGCGCACCGGGCGGCCCGGCTGGCCCAGGTCGAGGCCGCGGTCGCCGCGGGCGACACCACCGCCGAGGAGGTCGTCCGGCGGGTCTACGCCGACGTGGACCGCGACGTGTGGTGGGCCGCCGAGTTGTCGGTCCGCGCCCAGCTGGAGTATCTGGCCGAGCGCGCCGACGCCTGAGCGCGTCGACGCCCGAACACGACCGTGGGGCCGCCCCCCGCGGGCCCCCCGGCGGTGTGTTGGGGGGGAAAGCGCGGGCGGCGGCGCAACCCCCCCACCGACCAAACGACCCCCCCCCCCGCCCCCCCCCCCCGCCCACCCCC
>NZ_JBHTVA010000023.1:0-124123 GCF_042793325.1 Embleya sp. NPDC056575 | reverse complement strand
CCGCGGGGCCCGGCGCGGTGGGGGGGGCCGCGGTGTGGTGGGCCCGCCCCCCGCGGTCTTTGCGGCCCGCGCGCCCGGCCGCCGCCGCGCGGCGCCCCCCAACCCCCCCCGCGGGCCCGCCGCCGGCGGCCCCACGGTCGATGTGTGGCGAGTACTAGCGCGAGCGGCGCGACAACCGCTCGACGTCCATCAGGACCACCGCACGCGCCTCCAGCCGCAGCCAACCCCGGCTCGCGAAGTCGGCCAGCGCCTTGTTGACCGTCTCCCGCGAGGCGCCGACCAGCTGGGCCAGCTCCTCCTGGGTGAGGTCGTGCGCCACGTGGATGCCCTCGTCGGCCGGCACACCGAACCGGCGGGACAGGTCGAGCAGCGCCTTGGCCACCCGGCCGGGCACGTCGGAGAAGACCAGGTCGCCCAGGCTCTCGTTGGTCCGCCGGAGCCGACGGGCTATCGCCCGCAGCAGTGCCGCGGCGACCTTGGGCCGACCGGTCAGCCACGGCTGCAGGTCGGAGTGGCCCAGGCCGAGCAGCCGCACGTCGGTCAGCGCGGTCGCGGTCGCCGTACGCGGTCCGGGGTCGAACAGCGACAACTCGCCGAACATCTCGCCCGGGCCGAGCACCGCGAGCATGTTCTCCCGGCCGTCGTTGGAGCTGCGGTGCAGCTTGATCTTGCCCTCGATCACCACGTAAAGCCGGTCGCCCGGGTCACCTTCGTGGAAGAGCGAGTCCCCGCGCTCGAGCCCGACCTCCGTCATGGAGGCCCGCAGCTCGGCGGCGTCCTCATCTTCGAGCGCCGCGAACAGCGGAGCCCGCTGCAAAACGTCGTCCACGAGGTTCCTCCTAGGCCGGCCTGGTCGACACCAATGAAGCCGGACGGTCAAACAGTGCGATCGGTCACAGTCTGACGCACCGGTACCCGCAATCATCACGCGGGGTGGCCTGGATCACGAACGGGCGGATCCACAGTAACCGGACATGTCGCTCCTGTGATCGAGCGTGTGCGGACTGCTCGACCGTAGTGCCCGCGTATCTGCGTACTCTGGCCGGGTGTCGAGCAACGTGACGGAGCCCGCGCCGCGCGGGTCGCGGAGCACCGCGAAGGTCGTGAAAGCCACAAAAGCCGGGAAGGGCGAGTCCCGCCTGGCCCTGGTGCGCCGTGCGCGCCGGATCAACCGCGAACTGGGCGAGATATACCCGGGCGCGCACTGCGAACTCGACTACGGCGACGCGTTCCAGTTGCTGGTCGCCGTGGTGTTGTCCGCGCAGACCACCGACCGCCGGGTCAACACGGTCACCCCGGCGCTGTTCGCCCGCTTCCCCGACGCCGCCGCGATCGCCGCCGCGGAACCCGCGGAACTGGAGTCGATCATTCAGCCGACCGGGTTCTTCCGGGCCAAGACCCGCTCGGTACAGGGCCTGGCCCAGGCGCTCCTGGACCGCTACGCCGGCGAGGTGCCGGGCCGGCTCGCCGACCTCGTCACCCTGCCGGGGGTCGGCCGCAAGACCGCCAACGTGGTGCTCGGCGAGGTCTTCGACGTCCCCGGGATCACCGTCGACACCCACTTCGGGCGACTGGCCCGCCGCTTCGGGTGGACCACCGACGACGATCCGGTCCGGATCGAGAAGGAGGTCGGCGCGCTCTTCCCGCGCCGCGACCTGACCCTGCTCTCGCACCGGGTGATCTTCCACGGCCGCCGGGTGTGCCACGCCCGCCGGCCCGCCTGCGGGGCGTGCGCGATCGCGCCGCTGTGTCCGGCCTACGGCGAGGGCGAGACGGACCCGATCAAGGCCCGGGCCCTGCTCAAGTACGAGATGGCCGGACAGCCCGGCCAACGGCTCAAGCCGCCGGCCGAACCGGTGCTGGGCCGGCCGGTCGAGCAGGCCGAGCCGACGCAGGACGCACCGAAAGCACCGAAAGACGAGGGGGACGCCGGGTGACGCAGACCGGGACCGGGATCCAGACGTGGGCCGAGGCCGACCTGCCGGAGTGGCTGCGCCCGGTGGCGCGCGCCGCCCGGTCGGTCAGCCCCGAACAACTCAGCCGCTTCCTGCCGCCCGCCGAGGGCGGCCGGCGCTCCGCCGTACTGATCCTGTTCGGCGAGGGCCCCGAGGGACCCGATCTGCTGCTGCTCCAGCGTGCCGCGACGCTGCGCTCGCACGCGGGCCAGGCCGCCTTCCCCGGCGGCTCGGTGGATCCGGGCGACGACGGGCCCGAGGGCACCGCGCTGCGCGAGGCGCGGGAGGAGGTCGGGCTCGACCCCGCCGGGGTGCGGGTCTTCGGCCGACTTCCCGACCTGTACATCCCGGTGAGCAACTTCGTGGTCACCCCCGTGCTCGCCTGGTGGCATCGGGAGAGCGAGGTGGCCCCGGGCGCGCCGGAGGAGGTCGCGCGGGTGTTGCGGGTGTCCATCGCCGAACTCGCCGACCCGGCCAACCGGGTCCGGCTGCGGCATCCCGGCGGCCACCTGGGACCGGCGTTCGAGGTGCAGGACCTGGTGGTCTGGGGCTTCACCGCGGGGCTGATCGACCGGGTGCTGCACCACACCGGGTGGGAGCGGCCGTGGGATCCCCGGCGCGAGATCACCCTGTCCGACGCCGAGGACCGACTGGCCCGGCGCGGCTTCGACCCCTACGAGGAGACCGCCTCCGAACCCGAGGTCCGGGACTGATCGGCGCCCGGGCCCTGTCCGGCGGATTCGGGCGCGGCCTCCGCGGCACCGATGCGACGCCCCGCCGGCCCGGGCGCGAGAGCGCGCCGGCGGTGCGTCGACAGGGGCTGTGTACGGCTGTGTCACCGGTGTTCGACGAACCGGCACGGCTGCGGACAGCGCGGGCTCGCACGTGAGAACGTGAGCGCGTGAATGTCCTGGACCTGTTGCTGCTCGCCGCCGCGGTGGCCTTCGCCATCTCCGGATACCGGCAGGGCTTCATCGTCGGCGTGCTCTCGTTCCTGGGCTTCATCGGCGGCGGCGTGTTCGGCATGTGGCTGGTGCCCTCGCTGCTGAACCGATTCGAGCCGGGGCTCGGGCCCTCGATCGCGGCGATCTGCGTCGTGCTCGTGCTGGCCACCGCGCTCCAGGCGTTGACCACCGCGGCCGGCAACCGGCTGCGCCGCCGACTCACCTGGCGACCGGCGCGCCTGGTGGACGCGGCGGGCGGCGCGATCGTGAGCGTGTGCGCGCTGTTGATCGTGGTGTGGCTGATCGGCTCGTCCGTCGCGGGCGCGTCGATGCCCACCGTCTCGCGCGAGGTGCGCTCGTCCCAGGTGCTCGGCGGCGTGCAGAAGGTGTTGCCCAGGGGCGCGGACACCTGGTTCTCCTCTTTCGGCAACCTGCTCGACCGCAACGGCTTCCCGCAGGTGTTCAGTCCGTTCGTGCGCGAGGACATCCCGCAGGTGCCGCCGCCGGACCCCAAGCTGTTGTCGATGCCCGCGGTCCGGGAGAGCCAGGACAAGATCGTCAAGATCGTCGGCACCGCGAAAAGTTGCGGCAAGGTGATCGAGGGCTCCGGCTTCGTCTACGCGCCGCAGCGCGTGATGACCAACGCCCACGTGGTCGGCGGGGTGCGCAAGCCGAACGTGCAGATCGGCGGCGAGGGCCGGGAATACCCGGCGGAGGTCGTGCTCTACGACTGGAAGCGCGACATCGCGGTGCTCAAGGTGCCCGGACTCAAGGCCACCCCCCTGCTGTTCGAGCCCAAGGTGGAAAGCGGCGCGGACGCGATCGTGGCGGGCTTCCCGGAGAACGGCGCCTTCCACGTCGAGGCCGCGCGCGTGCGGGCCCGGATCCAGGCCGGCGGTCCGGACATCTACAAGCGCGGCACGGTCAGTCGCGACGTCTACTCGCTCTACGCGAAGGTCCGCCAGGGCAACTCCGGCGGACCGCTGATCTCGCCGAACGGCAAGGTCGCCGGGGTGATCTTCGCCAAGTCGCTCGACGACGAGTCCACCGGATACGCGCTCACCGTGGAGGAGGTCCGCGCGGACGCCGAGGCAGGCGCGGTCGCCGACCGCCCCGTGGACACCCAGAGTTGCGCGATGTGACGTCGAACCGACGGACCGCCGGAGCGCGGCGGCCCGTGCCGGGTCAGCGGGGGAAGCGCAGGCGCAATGTCAACCAGCGCGCTCGCCGGCGCAATATCCCCATCAGCCCCGGGAAATGATCCCCCCGGTCGGCAACCGCGCCGGCCGGCGCCCCTCGCTCGTGCTCGAACCCTTGGGTACCGGTGGTGTGGATCTCAACCATGAGGGTCTCTGCCGTCTCCGACCGGGTGTCCCCGGCCCCCGCCGCCATGCTCGGAGCGTTGTACGTCCGGCTCATACGGGGGCGCCTACCCGGGCCACCGACGGCGTAATCGCGCCGCCCGCCGGGCCGGAAACGATTCCCGAGCCCACCCGGGGTGATCTGTACGGAAGTGTCGGATATGCCCATCGAGATCACACAACGAAGACCCGAAAGCGCTGTCGGAACTTCAACGTTCGGGTTCCGGATCCTTCAACCAGCCCAGCAGTTCCTCGGTGAACATCGCGGGTTGTTCCTCGTGCGGGAAGTGCCCGACGCCGTCCAGCAGTCGCCAGCGGTACGGCGCCTCCACGTAGCGCCCGGAACCGGCCGCGGTGCGCGGCAGGATCACCGGGTCGAGGGCGCCGTGCAGATGCAGCGTGGGCACCTCGACGGGAGCCTTCATCCGGGCGGAGTACTGGATGCCGTCCGGGCGCGGGATGGAGCGGATCAGCCACCGGTAGTGCTCGGCCGCGCAGTGCGCGGTGCCCGGCACCAGCATCGCCTGGCGATAGCGGGTGAACGACTCGTCGACCGGCCGGCCCGGCGCCGACCACGCGCGCAGCATGTCGCCCACCATCGCCGCGTCGTCGCGGATCAGTTGCCGCTCGGGCACCCACGGCCGCTGGAAGCCGAAGATGTGCGAACTCGCCGCCATCTGGTGACGGTCCGTCAGCAGCGCGCCGCGCAGTTGCCGGGGGTGCGGCATCGACACCGCGACCAGTCGGCGGACCACCTTGGGCCGCAACACCGCGGCGGTCCACCCGAGATAGGCGCCCAGGTCGTGGCCGACCACGATCGCGTCCGGCTCGCCGAGCGAGCGGATCACCCCGGTCACGTCCAGGGCCAGGGTGATCGGATCGTAGCCGCGAGGGGTGCGGTCGCTGCCGCCGTAGCCGCGCAGGTCCATCGCGACCGCGCGGTAGCCGGCCCGGGCCAACGCCTGCATCTGGTATCGCCAGGTCCACCAGAACTGCGGGAATCCGTGCAGCAGCAGCACGACCGGTCCCTCGCCCGTCTCGGCGATGTGGAACCGCGCGCCGTTGGCGGCGATGTCGCGGTGCGTCCAGGGCCCGGCCACGTTGACCACGGTGCTCTCGGGAACCGTCATGTCGAGCAGGGTTGCACACTCGCGATCCCACTCCGGTTTCCGCGCCCGGTTTCCCCGGCCCGGGCGCGCCGCGGGGTCAGCCGACGTTCTTGAGCGTGGTGATCGTGTCCTGGGTGGTGGTGATCGTGCGCTCCGGCGGCCGCACCTTCTTGAACGACACGATCCCGTAGTACCCGAGCCCGCCCGCGAGCAGCAGGTAGAAGCCGCCGACGATCAGGAAGCTCCACGCCACACCCAGACCCAGGGCGTGGATTCCGTACACGACCGCGAAGCTCAGGAAGATGAACGCGAACACACCGACGAAGGCCGCCGCGCCGAACGCGCCGCCGCCCTTCGCGACGTTGACCACGCTGACCTTGACCTCGCTCTTGGCGAGCGCGATCTCGCTGCGGACCAGGGTGGACATGTCCTTGCTGGCGGACGAGAACAGCTCGCCGAGGGATCGCTGTGCGTCGACGGGCACGTCCTGGGCCGGGGACCTGTCGGTGCCTGCCATGGTCACTCCTCGTACCGATATGGATAAGCCGAACCCCGATCATGCCCTGCTGCGGTGATACGTATCCACCGGGGCACGTCGTACGAGTGTTTCGGATGGGAAACGAAGCAATCCGGACTACGCGAGCTTGTCCCGGCGCAGCCCGTCGGCGTCCGTTCGATACACGTCGGGGATACCGTCGCCGTCGTCGTCGCGGTTCTCCTCGGCGCACAGCCGGGCGTAGGTGTTGTTCCGTATCCGCAGTACGACCGTGGCCGCCGCGGCGGAGAGCACCGAGCCGACCAGGACCGCGGCCTTCGCCTGTTCGGTCAGCATCGGGTCGTCGGTGAAGGCGAGTTCGCTGATCAGCAGCGACACGGTGAAGCCGATGCCGGCCAGCATGGACATGCCGAACACGTCGGGCCAGGCCAGGTCGTCGCTGAGTTGGGCCCGGGTGAACCGGGCGACCAGCCAGGTGCCGACGAAGATGCCGACCACCTTGCCCGCGATCAGGCCGAGCAGGACGCCGAGCGTGGGCCGGTGGGTGAACACGTCGCCGAGCACCGGCCCCGAGACCGCGACACCCGCGGACAGCAGCGCGAAGATCGGCACCGCCAGACCGGCGGAGACGGGCCGGACCAGGTGCTCGACGTGCTCGGCCGGCGAGGTGCGCTCGTCCCGGTCCGGAACCACCCGCATCAGCAGGCCCATCGCCACGCCGGCGACCGTCGCGTGCACCCCGCTCTCGTGCATCAGCGCCCAGATCACCAGCGCGAGCGGTACGTAGAACCACCAGCCGCGCACCCGCCGGCGCTGGAGCAGCCAGAAGACCACGAGCAGCGCGAACGCTCCGGCCAGGGCGAGGAAGTTCACCGAATCGGTGAAGAAGATCGCGATGATCAAGATCGCGCCCAGGTCGTCCACCACGGCCAGGGTGAGCAGGAACGAGCGCAGCGCGGACGGCAGGCTGGTGCCGATCACGGCGAGTACGGCCAGCGCGAAGGCGATGTCGGTCGCGGTGGGGATGGCCCAGCCGTCCGGCGAGCCGCCGCCGGCATTGACCGCGAAGTAGAACAGCGCGGGGGTGAGCATCCCGCATCCGGCGGCGACCACCGGCAGGATCGCCTGGGCCGGATTGCGCAGGTCGCCGACCACCAACTCGCGCTTGAGTTCGATGCCGGCCACGAAGAAGAAGATGGCGAGCAGCCCGTCGGCGGCCCAGGTGCTCAGCGACAGGTCGAGGTGCAGCGCGGAGGGGCCGAACCGGAAGTCGCGCAGGTTCTGGTAGGCGTCGCTCCACGCGGTGTTCGCCCAGACCACCGCGACCACCGCCGCGATCAGCAACAGCGCGCCGCCGACCGTTTCGGTGCGCAGCGCGTCGGCGATGAAATTCCGCTCGGCCAGCGTGGACGGACGCCGAAAGAACTTGTTGCGTGGTGCGGACTCGGCACCCACGGGACCTCCAGGTCGGCTGCGGCTCGCGGGCGTATACCGCCCTGCGAAAACGACAAAACAGCGCCGACCAGACTTCCCGGCATGTCTCCCGACGGGGGAGACCCACGACGCGGGAGCGGTTCGGCCCGGACCCGGTCCCCGTCAGTGTATCGACAAGATTTTCGATTCCGCCGAACCGATCCGGGTCACGGCGCGCATGACGACCCGCCGCAGGGGTCGACACGAGGGCCCCGCACCGAGGTTGCGCTCGGTACGGGGCCCTTGTGAAGCGGTGTGTCGCCGGTCGGTCAGTCCTGTCGACGCGTCGGCAGCGCGTTTTCCTCGACAGAGAGTGCCCGGTTCGCGGCGGGCTTGTTCGAGCCCTGCGCGGCGGTGGTGATCGCGTTCCAGTCGGCCGGAGTCTGGCCCACGCCCAGTCCCTGGAGCTTGGCGATCACCGCGGGGTCCTGCCCCTCGAGCCAGTCGGTCAGCTGACGGAACGTCACGCAGCGCACGTCGGCCTTGGTGCAGACCGAGGTCACCGTGTCCCGGACGGCGTTCATGTAAATGCCGCCGCTCCAGTCCTCGAAGTGATTCCCGATGAACAGCGGAGCGCGGTTGGTGGTATAGGCGCGCTGGAATCCGTTCATGTAGAACTCGTGGGCCTCTTTCTCCCACGCGTCCTTCTTGGACGGGTCGTATTTACCGTGCCGCTGCTCCTGCTCGAACATGATGTTGTAGTCCATGGAGAGCTGCGACTTGCTCGCGTCACCCGGCCACGGCAGCGACTGCAGCGGGAAGTCCCAGATTCCCGTCTCCTTGCCGCGCTTGGGCCACACCTGAAGACCGCCGGGCGAACTCGCGTCGTAGCGGAATCCCATCTCCTTGGCCGCCCGCATCAGGTTCGGCTGGCCCTCCAGGCACGGCGCGCGGCCACCGATGAGTTCCTTGCCCGGTGCGTAGTCGAACGGCAGCGGCGGAAGATCGGCGTAGCCGGTGTTGGTCTTCCAGTTCTGGACGAATTTCACCGCCTGCTCGGTTTCGTTCTTCCAGTCGGCCGGGCTCCAACTCTTGCCGCTCGTGGCGCTGTTGCAGAAGTGGCCGTTGAAGTGTGTACCGACTTCGTTGCCCTTGAGCCAGACCTCGCGCATCTGGATGATCGTGTTGCGCACGGTTTCGTCGGACATGAAGTTGATGTCCGACTGACCCGCGGTGTGCTTCGGCCCGGTGTACATGGCCTTCTTCGTCTTCGGGAGCGTATAGATACCGCTCAGGAAGTACGTCATCTGGGCCTTGTTCGCCTCGGACACCTTCAGGAATTGCGAAACCAGCTTGTTGCCGTCCTCGGCCGCGCCATCCCACGAGAACACGACGAACTGCGGCGGTTTCTCCCCCGGCTTGAGCTTCTCCACCTTGGGCTGGTTCGGCTGGGGACCGGTGTCGGCGGTCGAGCCGTCACCGATCGGTTTGACCGGACCCCTCGGTTTGTCCGATTCCTTACCCGGATCGCTCGGATTTCCGCTGCCAGGGTTCTTTGCAGAGGAGTTACCGGAATCTTTCCCGTCCTTTGCGAAAACCACGAAACCGATAGCGGCCAGGACTGCGACAACGACGAGCACCGCAGCGCCGCGGACAGTTCGCACAGTTCACCTCTTCCCATGGACATGCCGGACCGGGCTGTATTCCCTATCGATACATACGCACGCCGGGGCCACCCGGTTGCGTGCGTCCCCGGTCCGCTTCCCCGCGTACCCGGGCCGGGATCCATCGGATCGTCCGGGACGCGTGAGCGCGGACACATCACCGTACGGGGCGTCGGCCCCCGGAAGCGATCCGGCGTCACCCTCCGGTCACGGGTCGGCGCGGAACTCGATCCGCCCGCCGTACATGCCCATCGCACAGGTCCAATCGACCGTCCCGGGCCGGGGTATGCCCAGGTCGATCGTGGTCTCGCCGGTCACCGGCAGGACCTGCTGCCGGTCGCGCGCGGGCAGCACGAAGCCCCGGGTGCAGCCGGTGGTGTGGTCGGTGCGCAACACCAGGACGGTGGGTACGCCGGCCCGGGCCAGCGCGCGGGCCGGGTGGTAACCCTCGTTCGCCACGCGGACGGTGACCCGCTGAACACCGTCGGGGCCCGTGCTCGCCGCCGCGTGGTCGACCGCGCCGCGGGCCGCCGGGGTCCACCAGCCGGCCAGACGCAGCCCCGAGCCGACCGTCCACGCGGCCACCACGAGCACCAACACACCCAGGGCGGCGGTCAATCGCCCGCGCAGCACTCGCCCCGACGCGCCGACGAGCAGACCCAGGACGGTGAACAGCGGGATGGTGCCGAGTACGAAGCCGGTCAGCACCGCGGCGCCGCCGAGCGCGTTCTGCGAGGTGACGGCGACCAGTTCGGCGCCCAGCGTCACCCCGCACGGGACGAACACGGTTGCCCCGCCCAGGAGCAGCGGGCCGCGCCCGGCGCCGGGGGCCGCGCCGCGCGGCAACAGCCGACCCACGCCGGGCACGCCGAGCATGGCCAATCCGAACAGCACCATCAACGCGGCGGCGAGGAGCATCAGGACCGCCCGGGTGCTCGGCGCCGGTTGGACGGCGCCGCCGAGCAGGCCGAGCAGCGCGCCCAGGACGGCGTGGGCGACGAGCTTCGCGCCCAGGAAGGCGGCCAGCGCGCGGGGGAGCGGGCGGCGCACGGGGGACGCGGCGCAGTCGGCGGTCCGGGCGGCCTCGACGGATTCGGCGGTTTTGGCGGATCCCGTGCGATCGGCGGGATCGGCGGGATCGGCGGGATCGGCATGATCGGAGGCCCCGGTGGCCGCGGTCGGCCCGCATGGGCGGACCGCGCCGACCAGAAGGCCGCCCTGGACCGCCGCACAGGACGCGCCGCCCGCGGCGAACCCCGCGCCGAGCCCGGTCGCGAACAGCGTGAGCACCTGCACGGCACCACCCCCACTCCGGGGAGATTACGGGCCATCACACACAGTGCGGAAGGTGCTTGGTGCGAAACATCTGTTTCACCCATATGGGTGAACATTTTACGTTTCGAAAAGGATAGCCTTACTGTCACGAGATAAACACTTAGAGTGATGTTGGCCTATCCGGCCCGGACGCTCTGCTTTCGACTCGCGCGCCGCCACCCCTGCGGCAGCCATGCCCGCCATGACATGACTGACATGACTGACCCCGGAGGACACGGACATGCCCGTTGCCCATGCCACCACGCCCGCGCCGGTTTCCAGGGTCGCGTCCGCGCGGGCCGATCTCGGCGCATCACTGGTGGTTTTCCTGGTCGCCGTGCCGCTCTCCCTCGGCATCGCGCTCGCGGCCGGCGCCCCGCTCGGCGCCGGCATCATCTCGGCCGTGGTCGGCGGCATCGTGGTCGGCCTGCTCGGCGGCGCGCCGCTCCAGGTGAGCGGCCCCACCGCGGGCCTGACGGTGATCGTGGCCGGTCTCGTACAGAACCACGGCTGGCGGGTGACCTGCCTGGTCACCGTCGGCGCCGGCCTGCTGCAGATCCTGCTCGGCGTGGCCAGGGTGGCCCGGGCCACCCTCGCCCTGTCGCCGGCCGTCGTACACGGCGTCGTGGCCGGCATCGGCGTGGTGATCGCGCTGGCCCAACTGCACGTGGTCCTGGGCGGCGCGCCGCAACGGTCGGCCTCGGAGAACCTGCGCGAACTGCCCCGTCAGATCGCCGACCTGCACACCCCCGCGGTCGCCGTCGGGGTGATCACCCTGGCCCTGCTGCTCGGTTGGCCGCTGCTCGGCCGACTGCCCGGTCGCGGCGCGGCGTTGCGGCGGGTGCCGGCGCCGCTGGTCGCGGTCTCCCTGGCCACCGCGTGCGCGAGCGTGCTGCACCTGGACGTGGCGCGGGTGGACCTGTCCTCGATCGTGTTCACCACCCCGGTGCCGCCCGCGTCGGGCGCGTGGGGCGCGATCGTGGTCGGCGTGGTCAGCGTGGCCCTGGTCTCCGGGATGGAATCGCTGCTCTCGGCCGCGGCGGTCGACCGGCTGCACGACGGGCCGCGCGCCCGACTCGATCGCGAACTGATCGGCCAGGGCGTGGGCAACGTGGTCTCCGGCGCGATCGGCGGCTACCCGGTCACCGGTGTGGCGATCCGCTCGGTGACCAACGTGCGGGCCGGCGCGGTCAGCCGGGCCGCGACGATCCTGCACGGGGTGTGGGTGATGCTGTTCGTGGCCCTGCTCGGCGCGCTCGTCGAGCGCATCCCGCTCGCGGTGCTGGCCGCGCTGGTGATGGCGGTCGGCCTCCAGATGGTCAGCCTCGCGCACATCCGGCACGTACACCGCCACCGCGAATTCCCGGCGTACGCCGCGACGATCGCGGGGGTGATCCTGGCCGGGGTGCTTCAGGGTGTGCTGCTGGGCGTGGTGGCCGCGGTGTGCACCGCGCTGTACCGGCTCAGCCGCAGCACCGTGCGGGTCTACCCCGGCGACGGGGTGCTGCACGTGGAGGTGCACGGCTCGCTCACCTTCCTGTCGGTGCCGCGACTGTCGCGCGTGCTCGCCAAGCTGCCGCCCGGGGAGCACGTGGTGGTGGACATGACGGTGGACTACCTCGACCAGGCCGCGTTCGAGACCGTGCACTCGTGGCGCGCCGGCTACCTCGCGCGTGGGGGTCGGGTGGACATCGAGGAGATCCACGACGGTTGTTACGAGCGGGCAGCCGGCGGCACCCCGGGGCCTCGGCGGTCCCGACTGACCCCGTCACCGCGCTGGTTCGCGCCGTGGTGGCACTGGCAGCGCGCGTGTCCGCGCGAGGACGGCACCGCGTCCCAGGCCCTGGTGGCCGGTGCCCGCGAGTTCCGCCGGCGCACCGCGCCCCTGGTCCAGCCGTTCCTGGAACGCCTCGCGCTGGAGGGACAAAAGCCCGCGCAGCTGTTCATCACCTGCGCCGACTCGCGGATCGTGCCGAACCTGATCACCGCGAGCGGTCCCGGCGACCTGTTCACCGTGCGCAACGTCGGCAACCTGGTGCCGCCCGGCGACACCGCCCGGGTCGAGCCGGGCACGGGCGACGCGTCGGTGGGCGCGGCGATCGAGTACGCGGTGTCGGTGCTCGGGGTGCGCAGCATCACCGTGTGCGGGCACTCCGGGTGCGGGGCGATGAAGGCGCTGCTCGACAAGGTCGGCACGGTGCCCGACGCCGGATCGGGTCCCGGTGCCACGCCGCACCTGGACCGCTGGCTGCGCCACGGCGACGCGTCGCTGGCCCGTTTCACGGCCGAGCCCGCGCCGACCGTGACCGGTCATACCGTGTCGCCGGTGGAGCAGTTGTGCCTGACCAACGTGGTCCAGCAACTGGACAACCTGCGCGACCACACGGTGGTCGCGCAGGCGGTGGCGACGGGCCGACTGCGGTTGTTCGGGCTCTACTTCGACCTCGCGTCCGCGCGGATGTACCTCTACGACGCGGTGCGCGGCGACTTCGGTCCGGTGGACGCGGAACGGGCGGAGTCCGGAGCACTCGCGCAGGTCGTCCCGACGAGCGCCGAAGATCACACTTTTCCGGCGCTCAATCCCGGATAGCCGGCCCGCACCTCGCGCGGTCGGCCACGATGCCCGCTGTGCATCGAAGTGGTCTAAACCAATCTCCGCGCTCCTCTTGCCGGCTCGGGCCGGTCCCTGATGAGCTACGGCAGAGAAGAGACCGCAGCCGCACGGAGGAGTACGCGTGAGCAACGCAGACCGGAACACGGGAGACAAGGCCGGCGAGGCACTGTCGAACCTGCTGCGCGAGGAGCGCCGCTTCGCACCTCCGCCCGAGCTCGCGGCCGACGCCAACGTCAAGGCCGACGCGTACGAACGGGCGGAGGCCGATCGGCTCGGCTTCTGGGCCGAGCAGGCCCGGCGGCTCGACTGGGCGGTCGAGCCGCAGGAGACGCTGGACTGGTCGACGCCCCCGTTCGCGAAGTGGTTCGCCGACGGCAAGCTGAACGTGGCCTACAACTGCGTCGACCGGCACGTCGAGGCGGGCCACGGCGACCGGGTCGCGATCCACTTCGAGGGCGAGCCGGGCGACACCCGCACGCTCACCTACGCCGACCTCAAGCGCGAGGTCTCCAAGGCGGCCAACGCGCTGACCTCGCTGGGCGTCGAGGCGGGCGACCGGGTGGCGATCTACCTGCCGATGATCCCGGAGGCGGTGATCTCGATGCTCGCGTGCGCGCGCATCGGCGCCCCGCACTCGGTGGTCTTCGGCGGCTTCTCCGCGGACGCGGTCTCGTCACGTGTCACCGACAACGACGCGCGGGTCGTGATCACCGCCGACGGCGGCTACCGGCGCGGCAAGCCGTCGGCGCTCAAGCCCGCCATCGACGAGGCGCTGACGTCCTGCCCGGACGTGCGCAACGTGCTGGTCGTGCGGCGCACCGGCGGCGACGTCGCGTGGACCGAGGGCCGCGACATCTGGTGGCACGACCTGGTCGACGCGCAGTCGGAGGAGCACGAGCCGCAGCCGTTCGACGCCGAGCACCCGCTGTTCATCCTGTACACGTCGGGCACCACCGGTAAGCCCAAGGGCATCCTGCACACCTCCGGCGGCTACCTGACCCAGGCGAGCTACACACACCACGCGGTCTTCGACCTCAAGCCCGAGACCGACGTGTACTGGTGCACCGCCGACATCGGCTGGGTCACCGGGCACTCCTACATCACCTACGGCCCGCTCTCCAACGGCGCCACCCAGGTCATGTACGAGGGCACGCCCGACACCCCGCACCAGGGCCGCTGGTGGGAGATCGTGGCGAAGTACGGGGTCACCATCCTGTACACCGCGCCCACCGCGATCCGCACCTGCATGAAGTGGGGCGACGACATCCCCGCCAAGTTCGACCTGTCCTCGCTGCGCATCCTGGGCAGCGTCGGCGAGCCGATCAACCCCGAGGCGTGGATCTGGTACCGCGAGCACATCGGCGCCGGCAAGACCCCGATCGTGGACACCTGGTGGCAGACCGAGACCGGCGCGATCATGATCAGCCCGCTGCCGGGCGTGACCTCCACCAAGCCGGGCTCCGCGCAGCGCGCGCTGCCGGGCATCTCGGCCAAGGTCGTCGACGACACCGCGACCGAGGTCGGCAACGGTGGTGGCGGCTACCTGGTCCTGGACCGGCCGTGGCCGTCGATGCTGCGCACCATCTGGGGTGACGACCAGCGGTTCAAGGACACCTACTGGTCGCGCTTCGAGGACCTGTACTTCGCCGGCGACGGTGCGAAGAAGGACGACGACGGCGACATCTGGCTGCTCGGCCGGGTCGACGACGTGATGCTCGTGTCGGGCCACAACATCTCCACCACCGAGGTCGAGTCGGCCCTGGTGTCGCACCCCAAGGTCGCCGAGTCGGCGGTGGTCGGCGCGGCCGACGCGACCACCGGTCAGGCGATCGTGGCGTTCGTGATCCTGCGCGGCAGTGCCTCGGAGTCGGCCGAACTGGTCGCCGAACTGCGCGAGCACGTCGGCAAGGTGCTCGGCCCGATCGCCAAGCCCAAGCGGATCCTGCCGGTGGCGGAGCTGCCCAAGACCCGCTCCGGCAAGATCATGCGCCGCCTGCTGCGCGACGTGGCGGAGAACCGCACGCTCGGCGACGTCACCACGCTGACCGACTCGTCGGTGATGGACCTGATCTCGTCGCAGCTGCCGTCGGCCCCGACGGAGGACTGAGCGGGACGGAGTGGACGCGGGGCGGTCCGTCGTTGGTGGGCGGGCCGCCCCGCGTCGTCGGGGTCGGTGCTTCAGACCGGTGCGGAGATCGCCTGCGGGCCGAGTACGAACGCCGAGTCGACCTGCTCGGCCAGGTCGACGCCGGTCTTCGCGTTGGCCCAGCCGTGTGCGTTGCGCAGGTGGAACTCGACCATCTGCGCGGTGTATCGCGCCCAGTCGCGGTGCTCGAATCCGGCGTCGGCGGCGTGCACCAACTCGTCCAGCGCGGCCCGGTTGGCCGGTTCCAGGTCGGCGAAGTCGGGGGAGTGGCCCTTCTCCAGGGCCCGTACGTAGTCGGACTGCACGGTCCAGGTGAGCAGGTCGTCGCCGACGTGCTCGCGCAGGAACTCGACGTCGTCGGGGCCCTGGACCTTGTTGCCGACCACCGCGAGCGCGACGCCCCAGTCGCGGGCGTAGTCGCGGTATTGCCGGTAGACGCCGACACCCTTGCGGGTCGGCTCGGCGACCAGGAAGGTCAGGTCGAACCGGGTGAACAGCCCGGAGGCGAACGAGTCCGAGCCGGCGGTCATGTCGACCACCAGATATTCGCCCGCGCCGTCGACGAGGTGGTTGAGGTACAGCTCCACCGCGCCGACCTTCGAGTGGTAGCACGCGACGCCGAGATCGGACTCGGCGAACGGCCCCGTCGCCATCAGCCGCAGTCCGGGCAGGCCGGGCACCTCGCGCGCGCACGCCGCGTGGATCGGGTTGTCCTCGGTGAGTCGGATCAGCCGCGAACCCCGGCCCGGCGGGGTGGTCTTGACCATCTGCTCGGTCGAGCCGATTCGCGGATTGTCGCCGCGCAACCAGTCCTTGATCGTGGGCAGGCGGGCGCCCATGGCGGGCATCGCCGCCGCGGCCTGCTCGTCGAGGCCGAGCGCGGCACCGAGGTGCTGGTTGATGTCCGCGTCCACGGCGACCACCGGACGGCCGGCGGCCACCAGATGCCGGATGAACAACGACGAGAGCGTGGTCTTGCCGCTGCCGCCCTTGCCGACGAAGGCGATTTTCACGGCCCCTCCCTTGATATATGAGTTTGACAATCGTTTTCGATAGGATCATCCGTTGCGGACCGTGATCACGTCAAGTCGGAAAGTAGTCGAAGTGCCGGCCGGGGGGCCGTCGGCCGCATGCGGGCGCGGCCGGGCTCGGCGCGGGCCCGTGTCGCGGGCCGTTCCCGGCCCGGCGTAGGGTCGCTCGGGTGAGCACCGCAACCGATCCCCTCGCCGCCCTCGCGCTTCTGCCCGGCGTGCCGGAGTCCGTCGAGGACACCCGCACGGCGGTGGACCGGCTGCTCGGACACCGCACGATGCGCCGCCGCAGCATGGACATCAGCGCCGAATCCGCGCTCCGGGGCGCGCGGGCCAGTGCCGCCCTGGAGGGCGTCGACTGGTCGCTGGAGGAGATTCGCCGGCGGACCGACTACTCGTCCTCGCTCGACGACGGCGGTGCGGTGGTCGCGGGTGCGTTGCGGCTGTCCGCCGAGATCGGCACGCTCCTCGGCACCTGGGGGCACAGTCCGCTCCAGGTGCTGGCCCGCCTGCACGTGGTCGCCGCCGCCGACGCGGTACCCGCCGAGGCGCTGGGCCGGCCGCGTCGGGACGACGAGTCCTCGGCCGGGCAACTTCCGGCGGACGAGGTGGCGGCCCGCCTCGACGGGTTGTCCCGGCTGCTGCTCGCGCCGTCCGCCGCGCCCGCGATCGTGGTCGCCGCGGTCACCCATGGGGAGATCCTGAGCCTGGCCCCGTTCGGCTGGGGCAATGGGCTGATCGCCCGCGCCGCGCAGCGGATCGTGCTGATCACCCGGGGCCTGGACCCGAAGGGCGCGGCGGTGCCGGAGGTCGGCCACCTGGAACTGGGCGTGGATGCCTACGCGGAGGCGCTGCGGGCGTACGAGAGCGGTACGGCCGAGGGTGTGGCGACCTGGATCCGGCACTGCGCGGAGGCGATGACGTTGGGTGCGCGCGAGAGCGTCGCGGTGTGCGAAGCGGTGATGCGCGGGATCTGACGCCCGGCGGGGTCGCTTCGGCCGGTGCGGCTCGGGGTGAGGGCGGCTCGGTGGGCGCGGCCCGGCTCCCGGCTCGTGTGGCTTGCCGCGGGGTGTTTCGGGTCCGGACGTACGAGACGGCGGCGCCCGTGAGGACGCCGCCGCTTTGTCACTCCCGCCGAGGTATCAGGCGTGTACCCGTTATGACGATCGGCCCCGGCATGCGCATCCACGGGGGGAAGAACATGCAGGTTGTCCGACGCGTTCGGCCCCTACGAGGGTCGGTCGCACGTGGGTTCCCGGCGGTCGTGCTCGATCCGTCCCGGCCACCCGGGTGAGCGGGGGCCGTACGGGCCGTTGGTCCCTTTTCTAGTGGGTTGCCGAGAGGAGGGGAACCCCTGACCCAAGATCTTTACTTTCGGCCTTTGTCGGATTTGCTCCGCTGTCGATGATCGTCGGGCGCCGACGGCGCGCCTCGCCTTGCGGTCAGCGGCGCTTCCTGGCGAGGTACCAGACGAAGCCTGCCGCGGTGGCGCCCGCGCCGATCGCGGTCGCGGCGAGCACGGGGCGCGAGGGTACCGAGAGGCTGGGCACCCGCTGGCGCAGCGCCACGGGGCGGCTGAAGACCAGTACGGGCCACCCGCGGGCGGTCGCCTCGCGACGCAGGCCGCGATCCGGGTTGACCGCGTAGGGGTGGCCGACCTCCAGGAGCATCGGCAGGTCGGTGATCGAATCGCTGTACGCGTAGCAGGAGGTGAGGTCGTAGCCCTCGGTGCGGGCCAACTCCTTGACCGCCGCGGCCTTGTTGGGCCCGTACGCGTAGAAGTCGATCTCGCCGGAGTAGCGGCCCTCCTCGACCACCATCCGGGTGGCCACCACGCGGTCCGCGCCCAGCATGTCGCCGATGGGCTCGACCACTTCGGCCCCGGAGGAGCTGACGATGACCACGTCGCGGCCGGCCGCGTGGTGTTCCTCGATCAGCGACGCGGCCTCGTCGTAGATGATCGGGTCGATCATGTCGTGCAGGGTCTCCGCGACGATCTCGCGCACCTGCTGCACGTCCCAGCCGCGACACAGCGCGGACAGGTATTCGCGCATGCGCTCCATCTGGTCGTGATCCGCGCCGCCGACGAGGAAGACGAACTGGGCGTAGGCGCTCTTGAGGACGGAGCGGCGATTGATGAGTCCGCCGTGGTAGAAGGATCTACTGAACGCCAGCGCACTGGACCTGGCGATGATGGTCTTGTCGAGGTCGAAGAAGGCTGCTGTCCGCTTCGGCGCCTGGGTTTCCACAGTTCACGAGGATAAGGGCAGCCATTCGGCGTAAACTCCGCGTCGTGGGTTTGCTAGAGAACCCCCTCGGGTACATCCTGGAAGTCACGGATCGTTCGCGACCGTGCTAACCCGGTCCGACTCCTCCCCCCCCCGAGTCGGCCGCGGAGACGACCCCCGCTCTCCCCCCCGGCGGGGGTCGTCGCTTGTCCGGGGGGCTTTTTCGCGTCCCGATGTGGGTGGCGCGGGGTTGTGTTCGGGTGGTCGCCGGGGTGGTAATCCCCGATGCGGGTCGGTTCTCCCGTGATTGTCGGCGGTTGTTCGGCGTGGCGCGTCGTTGTGCGGAATCGGGTGGGGATTTCGGAGTCGGGGCCGGGGTCGTGCCGTGGGGTGGGTGGGGGCGCGGAGCTTGTGGTCGGGGCCTGGGCCGGGGGTGGTGTCGGAATGGCTCGGGTGTCCCTCACGCGAGTGAATCCGTAATCCACAGTCGCGGGCTTGTCCACAGGTGGGAACCACCCGCTCGGCGGAGCGCGCGATCGCCGCGACGGTTGGGGTCAGTTCCCGGGAGGGCCGGTGCGGCCGGACCTCCCCGACCCCTGGAGGTTCCGTGGCAGCGCTTTCCCCACCTCGGCCGGCTCGTCCGCTCCTGGTGACCGGCGATCCGGCCCTGCTCGACGAACTCCTGCGGCTGTGCGCGGTGGCCGGGATCGAGCCGGAGGTGCAACCGGACGCGGGCGCGGCGCGGGCCGCCTGGCCGGGGGCGCCGCTGGTGATCGTCGGCGACGACGTGACGCGTGGGTTGGCCCGGTGCGGGCTGCCGCGCCGTGAGGACGTGGTGCTCATCGGCGACGACCTGGACGACGGCGACGTGTGGCGGCGGGCGATGGACGTCGGCGCGGATCACGTGGTGTTCCTGCCCGACGCCGAGCACTGGATCGTGGATCGATTGGGCGATGTCGCCGAGGGCACCGGGCCCGACGCGCACACCATCGCGGTGCTGGGTGGGTGCGGCGGCAGTGGGGCCAGCACGCTGGCCTGTGCGCTCGGGGTGGCGGCGGTGCGGACCGGACTGGCCACCGCGCTGGTGGACGTGGACCCGCTGGGCGGCGGCCTCGACGTGCTGCTCGGCGGCGAGGACGAGAGCGGGCTGCGCTGGTCCGACCTGGCGAGCGCGCGCGGGCGGATCGACGGGGGCGCGCTCTCCGACGCGCTGCCGCACCTGCACGGGTTGACGGTGTTGTCCTGGGACCGGGACAGGCCGCCCGCGATCCCGCCGGAGACGGTCCGCTCGGTGGTGCGGGCGGTGCGCAGACGGCACGACGTGGCGGTGCTCGACGTGCCCCGGCATACCGACCCGGGGGCGGCGGAGGCGCTGCGACTGTGCGACACGGGGCTGTTGGTGGTGCCGGCCGAGGTGCGGGCGTTGGCCGCGGCGGCGCAGGTGGCGGGCCGGGTGGGCTCGATGGTGCGCGATCTGCGGGCGGTGGTGCGGCAGCCGAGTTCGTCGGGGCTGACCTCCGAGGCGGTCGCGCGGGGTCTGGGGCTGCCACTCGCGGGGGAGTTGCGGCCGGAGGCGGGGTTGGCGGCGGCCACCGAGCGGGGTGATCCGCCGGGGCTGCGCACGCGTGGGCCGTTGGCCCGGTTCTGTCGGGACTACCTCGCGGGCAATCCGGCCGGCGTGGCGCGGGAGGCGGCGTGAGCGCGCGCGAGGTGCCGCCGATGCCGCCGTTTCCGCCGCCGGGCGCGCCGCCGATGCCGCCGAGGGGCGTGCGGCCGGGCCGGGTGCCGCAGCCGCCGCCTTGGCCGGTGCCGGCGCCGCCGGTCGGGGGTACCGGGGTCTTCTCCGCGCCGCCGCCGCCGCGACCCGTCGCGGTGCCGGTCGCGGCGGCCGGTCCGGTGATCGCTCCGGCGCCGGATCCGGAGTTGGTCGAGGCGGTGCGGGCGCGGTTGGCCGCCGGTGGGCACGAGCCGACGCCCGCGGCGGTGGCCGCGGCCCTGCGGGCCGAGGGGCGGGTGCTCGGCGAGGCGGCGCTGCCGGACCTGGTTCGGGCGCTGCGGTCGGAGATCGCCGGGGCCGGGCCGTTGGACGTGCTGCTGCGCGATCCCGAGGTGACCGATGTGCTGGTCAACGCGCCCGACGAGGTGTGGATCGATCGGGGTGCGGGCCCGCAGCGTACGGCGGTGACCTTCGCCGACGACGCCGCGGTGCGGCGGTTGGCCCAGCGGTTGGCGAGCGGGGTCGGGCGGCGGTTGGACGACGCCTCGCCGTATGTGGACGCCACGCTCGCCGACGGTGTGCGGCTGCACGCGGTGTTGCGGCCGGTGGCGGTGCGGGGGACGTGCCTGTCGTTGCGGGTTCCTCGGCGTACCTCGCTCGGGGTGGCCGACCTGGTGCGGGCCGGGTCCTTGTCGCCCGCCGCGGCCGAACTGCTGTGTGCGGTGGTCTCGGCGCGGGCCGCGTTCCTGGTCTCGGGCGGCACCGGTTCGGGCAAGACCACGCTGCTCGGGGCGCTGCTGGGGTGTGCGCACCCGGCCGAACGGCTGCTGCTCGCCGAGGACTCGGCCGAACTGACGCCGCGTCACCCACATGTGGTGCGGCTGGAGTCGCGGCCGGCCAACGTCGAGGGCGCGGGCGAGGTGACCCTGCGCGATCTGGTCCGCCAGGCCCTGCGGATGCGGCCGGACCGGCTCGTGGTCGGCGAGGTGCGGGGGGCCGAGGTGGTGGAGCTGCTCGCGGCCCTGAACACCGGGCACGAGGGCGGCTGCGGCACGGTGCACGCGAACTCGGCGGCCGATGTGCCTGCGCGGTTGGAGGCGTTGGGGGCGCTGGCCGGGCTCGGCCGGGACGCGGTGCACAGCCAGGTGGCGGCGGCGCTCGATCTGGTCGTGCATGTGGTGCGCGAGCGCGATGGGTTGCGGCGGGCGGCCGAGGTCCATGTCCTGGAACGGGACACGGCGGGCTGGGTGCGACCGGTCCCGGCGGTGAGCTTCGAACGCGCCGGTGGCTGCCGTCCGGGACCGGGCCACGGCAGATTGGCCGCGCTGCTGGCCGGGTGGTGGCGCGGGTGACGGCGGCCGCGGGGGGCGGTGGCCTCGGGGTGGTGGGTCGGCCCGACTCGGGTGTCCTCAAGCGCCGGACGGGCTGGAGGGGGTTGTGTTCGCTGGTTCGGGTGGCGGTTTTCGGGGGCTTGCGGTGGGTGTCGTTGAGCGCTGGGCGGGCTGGAATTTGGTTGCGTGCGTCGGTCCGGATGGTGGCTTCGGGGCGCCTGCGGTGGGTGTTTTCGAAGGGCCGGACGGGTGGGGGTGGGGGTGGCGTGGTTTTTGACGGTTTGGGGTGGGTGGTTCGGTGTTGGGGGCGTTGGGCGTCGAGCGGGTGGGTTGGTTGGGGTGGTGTGCGTGGGTGCGGGGGTGGGGCGGGCGTTGAGTGGGGGTGGGGTGGGTGATTTTGGTGGTGGTGGGGGCGGTTGGGGTTGGGGGGTTGGTGTGGTGGTCGATGGCTCGGGTGGGGCCTGGGCGGTTGCCTGGGGTGTTGGGGGTTTCGGGCGGCGGGTCGGGTGGACGGTGGGCGGCTTGGGTGGGGGTCGTTGGGCGGCATCGGGTGGTTGCGGCGGTGATGGCCGCGGGGGGCTTGGCGGCTTTGGGGTTGGGGTCGGTGGTGCCTGTGCTGGTGGCTTTGCCGGGGGCCTGGGTGGTGCGGCGGCGGCGGGATCGGGCCCGGCGCGACCGGGATGCCGGGGCGGTGCGTTCCGGCGTGGTGCGGCTGTGTGCGGCGCTGGCGGGGGAGTCGCGGGCCGGGCACACGCCGGCGCAGGCGTTGGCCGCTGCGGCACATGCCGTGGACGGGCCGATCCTGGCGGTGGTGGGCGAGGCGATCGGAACCGCCCGGGTGGGTGGCGACGTGCCGGACGCGCTGGATCGCGCGGCGGCCGTGCCCGGGGCGGCCGGGCTGCGTCGGATCGCCGCCTGCTGGCGGATCGCGACCGGGCGAGGCGCCGGTTTCGCACCGGCCCTGCAGCGGATCGCGGCGGGTCTGCGGGCCGAGGAGGACGCGCACGAGGAGGTGATCGCCGAACTCGCCGGGGCCCGCTCGACCGCGCAGGTCCTGGCCGGGCTGCCGGTGTTCGGCCTGTTCCTGGGCGGCGCCCTGGGGGCGCGGCCGGTGGAGGTGCTGTTGCGTACGCCGGTCGGGATCGGGTGCCTGTGCGCGGGGCTGACCCTGGTGGTGGTCGGTCTGGAGTGGACCGATCGTCTGGTGGCCCGAGCCGGTCCGGTGCCCGGATGAGCGCGGCGGTGCTGGTGGCGGTCGTCGCGGCGGCGGCCGGCGCGGCGGGCGCGGTGCGCGGGCGGGGCCCGGAGTTCCGTCGGCCGCCGGCGCGGGGGTGGGATCCGGCGCGCGGTCGGCGGGCCGCGGCCGGGCTCGGCGGGGTGGCGGTGTTCATGCTGTTCGGCGGCTGGCTCGGGGGTGTGGGCGGGCTCGTGGTGGCGGTCGTCCTGGATCGGCGGCTGACCGGCCTGGAGTCGCGATCCGGACGGGCCCTGCGGGATCGGCTGCGGGCCGATCTGCCGCCCGCGGCCGACCTGTTCGCGGCGTGCCTGGTGGCGGGCAGCACACCGGCGGACGCGGCCGAGGCGGTCGCGCACGCGGTCGGCGGGCCGCTGGCGGGCCGCCTCCGGCCGATCGTGGCCTCGTTGCGGCTCGGCGGCGACCCCGGGCGGTGCTGGTTGGGGCTGACCGACGATCCCGTGCTCGCGCCGCTGGGGCGGGTGTTGGCCCGGGCGGCGACCGGTGGTGTGCCGGCGGCGGTCCTGGTGGCCGGGATGGCCGACGAGCAACGGGCCGAGCAGCGCCGGGCCGCGACCTCGGCCGCGCGCCGGGTGGGGGTGCGCGCCACCGTTCCACTCGGATTGTGCTTTCTGCCCGCCTTCCTGCTGGTCGGGGTGGTCCCGATCGTGATCGGACTGGGCACGTCGCTGTTGCGGGCGGGGTGAGTCGGCGGATGTATCCGAAGTGCACATTTTTATGGGCGTTTCATGCAGGTTTCATGTGGATCCGTATCGATGAGGGGGGACTCATGCGCATGTCGATTCCGAGCACACGTCGGGTGTGGTCGTGGCTGCGCGTCGACACCGGGATGACCACCGCGGAATACGCGGTCGGCACGGTCGCCGCGGTGGCGTTCGGCGCGGTGTTGTTCAAGATCGTGACCAGTCCGGGAGTCGCCGCGGCGCTCGCCCGGGTGATCACCAAGGCACTCGATGTCTCGTTCTGAGGCTCGTGCGGGGCGGGGGCTTCGCGGGGCGGACGGATTCGTGACCGCGGAGACCGCCGTGGTGTTGCCGGTCCTGGTGGTGTTGACCGCCGTGCTGACGGCCGGGATCGGGGCCGCCACCGCGCAGATCCGCTGTGTGGACGCGGCGCAGGCCGGGGCGCGGGCGCTGGCGCGGGGCGAGCCGACCGAGGTCGCGGTGGCGCGGGCCGCGGCCGCCGGGCCGGCCGGTGCGCGGACGGGGGTGTCCGGTGGGGACGGCCTGGTGCGCTTCCGGGTGACCGCCGAGGTCGGTGTGCCGGGTGCGGCCTGGGCCGGGGTCACGTTCCACGTGGAACATACGGCGGTGGCGGCCGTCGAGGCGGAGGCGCCGCCGTGAGCGGAGGCCGGTCGGGCCAGGAGGGCTCGGCCACCCTGTGGGTGCTTGCGTTCGCGCTGGTCCCGATGTGCGCGGCGGCGTTCGTCTTCGCGTTCGCCGGAGCGGTCGCGGCCCGACACCGGGCCGGTGCCGCCGCCGACCTGGCCGCGCTGGCCGCCGCGGCCCGATCCGTCGCCGGGACCGGCCCCGACGAGGCCTGCGCCCTGGCTCGCCGAGTGGCCCGAGCCCAGCACACGGACCTGACGAGCTGCCGGCTCACCAACGGCTTCGCCGAGGTCCGCGTATCGGCCCCCACCCGAATCGGCACAGCCCAAGCCACCGCCCGAGCGGGGCCGGCCACCCCCACACCACCCCCACCGGATCCCCAAGCGGCCCCTGACCATCACCCACCCACCCAAAAGCCCCCACCCACCCAGGCACCCCGGGGCCGGCCCAACCGTGCCGGACCCCACATGGCACAAACCGACCCCGCCCGGCCGGTCGGCCTGCCCGCCCCACCCGCCTGACCCTGCCCGACCCCGCCCACCCGCCTGGCCAGGCCGACGCCCGCCCGGCCCCAACCGGCTCGCCTGTTCGTCCGACCCGTCCACCCCTGTCCGCCCGGCGTGATCGCTCGGCCCGGCCAGTCCTGCCCGGCGCGCCCACCCACCCACTCAGCCGACCGGCCCTGCCCGGCACCTCACCCGCCTGGCCCTGCCCGACCTGCCGGTGCGTGTTGCCCGGCCGGTGTGTCCCGCACCCCTGGGGCACCCCGGGCCGCCCCCGCCCGAACTGCCTGGATCGTCCCGTGCTCCTGCCTTCCGGCTTTTGCTACCCCTTCGGGTTGCCCGCCCCCTTCGCCTCCCGTAGGAGCGCGTCCAGTAGGGCGATTGAGGCCGGCTTGTTCAACGGCTGGTTGCCGTTGCCGCATTTGGGTGACTGGATGCAGCTGGGGCAGCCGTGGTCGCATTCGCAGGAGGCGATGGCCTCCCTCGTCGCGGTGAGCCAGGTGTCGGCGGTGACGTAGGCGCGTTCCGCGAAGCCGGCGCCGCCGGGGTGGCCGTCGTAGACGAAGACGGTCGGCAGGCGGGTGTCCGGGTGCAGTGACGTGGAGACCCCGCCGATGTCCCAGCGGTCGCAGGTGGCGAACAGCGGCAGCAGGCCGATCGAGGCGTGCTCGGCGGCGTGTGCGGCGCCGGGCAGGTCGGTCGGGTCGATGCCCGCCTCGGCGACCTGTTCGGGCGTCACCGTCCACCACACGGCGCGCGTGCGCAGGCTGCGCTCGGGCAGGTCCAGCTTGTGCTCGCCCAGCACCTCGCCGGTGACGATCCGCTTGCGCTGGAAGGAGACCACCCGGCCGGTGACCTCGACCGAGCCGAAGTGCAGGCGGGCCGCGCCCCACTCCCGGCTGCGCGTCGTCTCCAGGATCCGGATCTCGGTGACCTCGCGCGCGCTGGTGGTCCAGTCCGGATTCGCCGGCCGCACCAGCGCCACACCCTCGCCGAGGTCGAGCTCGCGGACCAGGTAGGTGTCGCCCTGGTGCAGGTGCACCGCGCCGGGGTGCACCGCCGAGTGCGCGGCGGGCGCGTCGACCGTGCCCAGGATGCGGCCCGTGTCCTGCTCCACCACCCGCACCGCCGGCCCGCCCGCGCCGCGGATGTCGGTCAGGTCGGTGGCCCGCTCCCGGCTGGTCCAGTACCAGCCGGTGGACCGCCTGCGCAGCAGCCCACGCCGTTCCAGACCCGGCAACAACTCGGCGGCCACCGGCCCGAACAGCTCCAGGTCCTCGTCGGTCAGCGCGAACTCGGCCGCGGCCGCGCACAGGTGCGGGGCCAGCACGTACGGGTTGTCCGGATCGAGCACCGTCGCCTCGACCGGCCGATCGAACAGCGCCTCGGGATGGTGCACCAGGAACGTGTCCAGCGGATCGTCCCGCGCCACCAGCACCGCCAGCGCCTCCCGCCCGGCCCTTCCCGCGCGCCCGGCCTGCTGCCACAGCGAGGCCCGGGTGCCGGGATAGCCCGCGATCAGCACCGCGTCCAGCCCGGAGATGTCCACGCCCAATTCGAGCGCGGTGGTCGCGGCCACCCCCAGCAGGCTGCCGTCGTGCAGCGCCCGCTCGATCGCCCGCCGCTCCTGGGGCAGGTAGCCCGCGCGATAGGTGGCCACCCGGTCGGCCAACCCCTCGTCCACCCGGGCCAGGTGGTCCCGGGCGATCACCCGGACCACCTCCGCGCCGCGCCGCGAGCGCACGAACGCCACCGTGCGCACCCCGTCGAGCACCAGGTCGGTGAGCAGATCGGCGGTCTCGGCGGTCGCGGTACGCCTTACGGGCGCGCCGTGTTCACCCTCGTGGCCGGTCAGCGGCGGCTCCCACAGGGCGAACACCAGTTCGCCGTGCGGCGAGCCGTCCTCGGTCACCGCGACCACCGGCGCGCCGATCAACCGCTCGGCCGCGACGGCCGGATCGGACACCGTGGCCGACGCCAGGATGAACACCGGGTCCGATCCGTACCGGCGACACACCCGACGCAGACGACGGATCAATTGGGCCACATGCGAGCCGAAAACACCGCGATAGGTGTGGCATTCGTCGATCACCACGTAGCGCAGCGTGCGCAGGAAGGCGCCCCACGAGCGGTGCCCGGGCAACAGCGCGCGGTGCACCATATCGGGATTCGTCAGGACGTACGACGCGTGCGCGCGCACCCACTGGCGGATCTCCACCGGGGTGTCACCGTCGTACGTGGCGGTGCGGACACACCCGAGCGCGGGGTACGCGGCGCGCAACTCCTCGACGGCGCGCGCCTGATCCGAGGCCAGCGCCTTCGTCGGAGAGAGGTAGAGTGCGGTCGCACCGCGCCCGCTGGGCGCGCCCGCGCCCTCGACCAGGGTCGTGAGAACCGGCAACAGATAGGCGAGGGACTTGCCCGAGGCGGTGCCGGTGGCGATCACGACCGAGCGGCCCGATGCCGCAACAGAGGCGGCGCGGGCCTGATGTTCCCACGGCAGTTCGATACCCGCGCCGCGAAACGCGTCGCCCACCTCCGGCCGAACCCAGTCGGGCCAGGCCGAGGTGACGCCTTCGCGAGCGGGTATGCGCCGGACGTGCGTCACTCGTTCGGGTCGATCCCGACCCGCCATAAGGCGGCCGAGAAGACCTTCCGGGGGGCGTGTACTGGGCTGCATCGGGCACCAGTGTTACATCCAATGTCGCGGGATTCATCGTCCCCTAGTGCCCATAAGTGGTTGAATGCCTTGGCGGCTGCCGATCCATGGGGGGCGACCGCTCAAGAGCAAGGTGCTGGAGGATCCGTGGACTTGTCCCTGTCGACCCGAACCGAGGGCGGTCGTACGATCGTCGAGGTGGGCGGCGAGATCGATGTATACACCGCACCCAAGCTGCGCGAGCAACTGGTGGAACTCGTCAACGAAGGCCAGTTCCACCTGATCGTCGACATGGAAGCAGTCGACTTCCTGGACTCGACCGGGCTCGGTGTGCTGGTGGGCGGCCTGAAGCGGGTGCGTGCCCACGAAGGGTCGCTGCAGCTGGTGTGCACTCAGGAGCGCATCCTGAAGATCTTCCGCATCACCGGCCTGACCAAGGTCTTCCCGATTCATCCGTCGGTGGCCACGGCCATCGAGGCGTCCGACTGACCGACCGTACGTCCTGACCGGACGCACATCGCACCCGCGCGGATCCGGGCGGGTGCACGCACGGCTGGGGGAACGAACCATGGCCATCGTCGAGCTGCGCTTCAGCGCGCTGCCCGAACACGTCCGCACGGCGCGGCTCGTCGCCGCCGCCGTGGCGCGGCGAGCGGGGGTTGCTGAGACGGTGCTCGACGAGGTGCGCCTCGCCGTCGGCGAGGCGTGTTCCCGAGCCGTCGGGATGCACCGGAGCCGGGCGGACGACGACCGCCCGGTCACGGTCACCCTGGACGACGGTGACGGCCGCTTCTGTATCGAGGTCAACGACGGCGTACCGCAGCCGGCGTTGACCGAGGCGGGCGTCGCGGAGGGGGCCGGGCTGGTGCCCGACCTGGCCGCGAACGGCTCCGGCCTCGATGTGATCGAGAACGAGATGGGCCTGGCCGTGATCCTCGGCCTCGTCGACGATCTCGACGTGCGGGCCGGCGCCGAGGGCGGCGTGATCCGCATGTCGTGGCCCTCCGGCGCCAAGTCCGCCGAGACCGTGGGCTGACCCGGGGCGCCGTCCGGCCCCGCCCCGCCTCACCACGCCACTTCGCTCCACCGCATCGCCTCCGGGACACCCGGGGGCGATTTTCGGCGTTCCCGTGTATCCCGATTTCCGGGTCGTAAAACCTGATTCCGGATCGATACGCCGATTTTGGGAATCGCGCCCGGATTTCATCGGTAATTTGATCCGATCATGGCGATTCCCATGGTCTGATCTTGATCATTTGCATACACTCCTTTCGCATTGAGAAGTCCCGATCTGAAAGTGCTCCTAGCCAAGGAGGACGAATGTCCGGGATCCACCCCTCCGAACTCCAACTCGCCTCGGACGTGTCCGTGTCCGGCGGCAATCTCACCTATGTCGTGATCGTCGCGGTGATCGCCCTCGGTGCCCTGGGCGTCGCCGCCGGACTCGTGCGTCAAGTGCTCGGCGCCGACGAGGGCACCGATTCCATGCGCCGGATCGCCGGCGCGATCCAGGAAGGCGCCGCGGCCTACCTCACCCGGCAGTTCCGCACCCTCGCCGTGTTCGCGGCGGGTGTCTTCTTCCTGCTCATGCTGTTGCCGGCCGACGACTGGAACCAGCGGATCGGCCGCTCGCTGTTCTTCCTGGTGGGCGCGGTCTTCTCGGCGGTCACCGGGTACGTCGGCATGTGGCTCGCGGTGCGCAGCAACGTGCGCGTGGCCGCGGCCGCCCGAGCCGGCGCCGGCGGCCGGGACACCGCGATGCGGATCGCCTTCCGCACCGGCGGCGTCGCCGGCATGTTCACCGTCGGCCTGGGCCTGTTCGGCGCCGCGCTCGTGGTCATCCTGTACCGGGAGAACGCGCCCAAGGTGCTGGAGGGCTTCGGCTTCGGCGCCGCGCTGCTCGCGATGTTCATGCGGGTCGGCGGTGGCATCTTCACCAAGGCCGCCGACGTCGGCGCCGACCTGGTCGGCAAGGTCGAGCAGGGCATCCCCGAGGACGACCCGCGCAACGCCGCGACGATCGCCGACAACGTCGGGGACAACGTGGGCGACTGCGCGGGCATGGCCGCCGACCTGTTCGAGTCGTACGCGGTCACCCTGGTCGCCGCGCTGATCCTGGGCAAGGCGGCGTTCGGCGACGCGGGCCTGGTCTTCCCGCTGATCGTGCCCGCCATCGGGGTGCTGACCGCCGTGGTGGGCATCTACACGGTCGCGCCCCGCGCGGGCGACCGCAGCGGGATGAGCGCGATCAACCGGGGCTTCTTCGTCTCGGCGGTCATCTCGCTCGTCCTGGTCGCGGGCGCCGCGTTCCTGTACCTGCCGAGCAAGTTCTCGGACCTGGACGGACTGACCGACCAGGAGATCCTGGCGCACGACGCCGACCCGCGCGTGTTCGCGCTGGTGGCGGTGCTGATCGGGATCGTGCTCGCCGCGGTCATCCAGCAGTTGACCGGCTACTTCACCGAGACCAGCAGGCGACCGGTGCGCGACGTCACCAAGACCTCGCTGACCGGTCCGGCCACCGTGATCCTCTCCGGCATCGCGCTCGGCCTGGAGTCGGCGGTGTACGCGGCGGTGCTGATCTCGGTCGCGGTGCTCGGCGCGTATCTGCTCGGCGCCGGCATCGTCATGCTCGCGCTGTTCGCGGTGGCGCTGGCGGGCACCGGTTTGTTGACCACGGTCGGGGTGATCGTGGCCATGGACACCTTCGGGCCGGTCTCCGACAACGCCCAGGGCATCGCGGAGATGTCCGGCGACGTCGAGGGCGAGGGCGCGCAGGTGCTCACCGAACTCGACGCGGTCGGCAACACCACCAAGGCGATCACCAAGGGCATCGCCATCGCGACCGCCGTGCTCGCGGCGACCGCGCTGTACGGGTCCTACCGGGACGCGGTGAGCACGGCCGTGGACGAGGCGGGCGGACTGAAGGAGGCGTCCAAGCTCACCTCGCTCTCGTTCGCCACCGACATCACCCAGCCGAACAACCTGGTCGGGCTGATCCTGGGCGCGGCCGTGGTGTTCCTGTTCAGCGGCCTGGCGATCAACGCGGTCTCCCGCGCGGCGGGCGCGGTGGTCTTCGAGGTGCGCAACCAGTTCCGCACCCGACCCGGGATCATGGACGGCAGCGAGTTGCCCGAGTACGGCCGGGTGGTCGACATCTGCACCCGCGACTCGCTGCGCGAATTGGCCACGCCCGGACTGCTCGCGGTGATGGCCCCGATCGCGGTCGGCTTCACCCTGGGCATCGGGCCGCTGGCCGCGTTCCTCGCCGGGGCGATCGGCACCGGCACCCTGATGGCGGTGTTCCTGGCCAACTCCGGCGGGGCCTGGGACAACGCCAAGAAGATGGTCGAGGACGGCAGCTACGGCGGCAAGGGCTCGGCCGCGCACGAGGCCACGATCATCGGCGACACGGTCGGCGACCCGTTCAAGGACACCGCCGGACCGGCGATCAACCCGCTGCTCAAGGTGATGAACCTGGTGTCGCTGCTGATCGCGCCGGCGGTGGTCAAACTGAGCATCGGCGCGGACGAGAACGGCGCTTTGCGGGCCCTCGCGGCGGCCTTCTCGGTCGTGGTGATCGTGGGCGCGGTCTGGTACAGCAAACGCAAGTCGGTGGTCGTCGGCGACGGCGACCGTGAGGAGCAGCCGACCAAGGCGGCGGCCTGATCCCCCGATCCGAGGTACGTACGGGCGCGGAACCGGAGAAACCGGGACCGCGCCCGTGCCGCGTTCGGGCCCGCGGTTTGACCGGACACCTTCACGCTGTGCGAGTCTGCGTCCGGCTCCGAGGGAAGTCCGAACGAAGGTGGAAGCGTGTCGAGGAAGTTCCTGGTGGTCTCCGCGCTGGTCCTGGCGTCGGCCCTGACCGCGTGCGGCGGCGGCGACGGCAAGAGCGACGAGGACAAGAAGAAGCAGGCCGACCTGAAGGCGTGGGCCGCCAAGGTCTGCGCGACGGAGGTCACCGCGCGCATCGACGAGGCCCGGGCGGCGCTCGCCGACGTGGACAAGGTGGTCCCCAACGAGCCGCCCACGACCCTGCGCACCCGGCTCGCGGTGGACGTGTCCCGGCTCGCGGACGCGGACAACGCGCTGGCCGAGGCGATCGACAAGGCGTCCATACCGGCGGTGCCCGACGGCGCCACGCTGCGCATGTCCGTGGTCGACGAACTGCGCAACGCGGCCAAGGGCTGGACCGGGATCCAGCACCGCATCGAGGGCCTGGCGACCGACCAGCAGAACGTGTTCGCCGACGGGCTGCGCTCGCTGGGACCGGAGATCGACGCGCTGCGGGCGTCCTCCAACACCGCGCTGAACAAGCTGCACCGCGGCGAGGCGGGCAAGGCGCTCGCGTCGGTGCCGGGCTGCGCGGCGGGCAAGGCCGATGTGATC
Organism: Embleya sp. NPDC056575; assembly: GCF_042793325.1. Taxonomy (NCBI): domain Bacteria; kingdom Bacillati; phylum Actinomycetota; class Actinomycetes; order Kitasatosporales; family Streptomycetaceae; genus Embleya; species Embleya sp. NPDC056575. The sequence continues at coordinate 92,663 of NZ_JBHTVA010000023.1, read as the reverse complement.
CCGACCGCGCCGGCGACCTCCGCGCCCACCGCCGGCGCGTCCCCGAGCGGCACGCCGAAGGGGTCCACGGCGCCGAGTTCGACCGCCCCGTCCGGATCCACCGCGCCGAGCAGCCCGCCGCCGTCGAGCGCCGGCACGGGCTCCTCGTCGCCGCCCCCGAGCGGCACCACGAGCGCGCCGCCGGCGACCGGCTGACGTTCCGGCCGACCGGCAGCGGGCAGGATGGTGCGCGTGACGATGAACGACACCTCACAGGTGGCCCGCCTTCGCGAGGCCCTGATCGCGGCCGACTACACCGTCGACGGCTGCCTCGACGCGCTCGGCCCGCAGGCGTACGCGGCGCTGTCGCGCGGTGAGACCGTGCCCGCGCTGCGCGCGCTGCGGGCCGACGCGGCGAGCCCGCTCGCGGTGCTGATCCGGATGTTCCTGCTCCAGACCTCGGCGCCCGAGGCGCACGTGCGGCGCGCCCTGCCGCTCGAGGAGGCGCTCGCCGGGGGCCTGTTGGCGCGGGACGGCGACGCGGTGCGGCCGCTGGTGGACATCCGGCCCTACGGCGAGGCGGACACCGACTGGTGGGTCGTGTCGGACCTCGGCGCGGGCATCGGCGGGGTCAACGGCCCGGTGCGCGCCGACCACGTGCTCGGCATCGGCGGCGCGTCCACCACGCTCGCCGGGATCACCGTGCGCGAGCCGGTGGGCCGTGCGCTCGACCTGGGCACCGGGTGCGGCGTCCAGGCCCTGCACGCGTCGCGCCACGCCGAGTCGGTGCTGGCCACCGACGTGAACAAGCGGGCGCTCGACCTGACCCGGCTGACCATGGCGCTGTCCGGGGTGGGCAACGTGGGCCTTGCCGAGGGCAGCCTGTTCGAGCCGGTCGAGGGCGAGCGGTTCGACCTGATCGTGTCCAACCCGCCGTTCGTGATCACCCCGGTGGGTGAGCGGTACACCTACCGCGACGCGGGCCTGCCCGGCGACGAGGTGTGCCGGCTGCTGGTCGCGCAGGCGCCGCGCCACCTCGCCGACGGCGGCTACTGCCAGCTGCTGGCCAACTGGCAGCACCTGCGCGGGCAGGACTGGCAGGACCGGCTGGCCGCCTGGCTGGCGCCGACCGGGTGCGACGCGTGGGTGGTCCAGCGCGACGTCCAGGACCCGGCGCAGTACGCCGAGCTGTGGTTGCGCGACTCGGGCGACCACCGCGGCGAGGCGTACGCGCAGCGGTACGACGCGTGGCTGGCGGCGTTCGAGCGCGACGGCGTGGAGGGGATCGGATTCGGCTGGATCACGCTGCGCGCGTCGGGCGCCGACACGCCGACGGTGCACATCGAGGACTGGCCGCACGCGATCGAACAACCGCTCGGCGCGGAGGTGCACGCCTGGTTCGACCGGCAGGACCGGCTCGCCCGGACGGACGACGACGGGCTGCTCGACATCGCCTTCCGGCTTGCGGACCACGTGGTCCAGGAGCAGACCGGCGCGCCCGGCGCGGAGGACCCGGAGAGCGTGGTGCTGCGTCAGCGGCGCGGGATGTGCCGGGCGGATCGGGTGGACACGGTCGGCGCGGCCCTGGCCGGGGCCAGCGACGGGCGGCTTCCGGCCGGCGTCATCGTGGACGCGATCGCCCAGTTGCTGGAGGAGGACCCGGCCGCGCTGCGCGACGCGGTGCCCGGCGAACTGCGCGGTCTGGTGGCCGACGGATTCCTGCTCTTTCCCGAGGCCGGCGACGCTCCGTCGGCGCAGTCGCACACCGCCGACTGAGCGCGGCTTGGCCCGGTGCACCGTGATCCGGGCCGACACGCCTGTACAGTCGCAGGTGTTGTCCCCACCGGATGCTCCTTGCCGTTGCCAAGAAAATGTGTTGTATGGAGGCGGCGGCTCCCGACTCGGCCGCGAACCACGCTCGGCCGCGAACCAACGGGGTCGGGAGGCGGGAACCGCGATGCGCGCGTTACCGTTCGAGGGGCGTGGGACCCGGCCGTCGGAGTAATCGCCGGATCCGGGGGGACCGTCCGGACGGACAGCCGCGCCGGGACGACTCTGCGACGCAAGCCGAGCAGCGCCGGTTTGACACGCGGGGCCGACCGCCGGTCACGCTCCGCCACAGGTCGACCGCAATGTGAATACGAAGCCGCAGTACGGCCTTGTCCGATCGGGCACGGCCGCAGCCGACGACGATGGAGAGAGAAGCGAAGGTGTCCCCGAGCAGCGAGACCGCGCGCGACGGCCTGAGACTCGTCATTGTCGAGTCCCCGGCCAAGGCGAAAACGATCAAGGGCTATCTCGGCCCCGGTTACGTGGTCGAGGCGAGCGTGGGACACATCCGCGACCTGCCCAACGGCGCCGCCGAGGTGCCGGCCGAGTACGCCGGCAAGCCGTGGGCCCGCCTGGGTGTCGACGTCGACGCCGACTTCGAGCCGATCTACGTGGTCAACGCGGACAAGAAGGCTCAGGTCGCCAAGCTCAAGAAGCTTCTCAAGGACGCCGACGAACTCTTCCTCGCGACCGACGAGGACCGCGAGGGCGAGGCCATCGCCTGGCACCTGCTGGAGGTCCTGCGGCCCAAGGTGCCGGTGCACCGCATGGTGTTCCACGAGATCACCAAGGACGCCATCCGCACCGCGGTGAGCAACCCTCGCGAGCTCAACCAGCGCCTGGTCGACGCGCAGGAGACCCGGCGCATCCTGGACCGCCTCTACGGCTACGAGGTCTCGCCGGTCCTGTGGAAGAAGGTCGGCCCGCGCCTGTCGGCCGGCCGCGTGCAGTCGGTGGCCACCCGTCTGGTGGTCGAGCGCGAGCGGGAGCGCCGCGCGTTCACCTCGGCGTCCTACTGGGACCTGCTCGGCGTGTTCGGCACCGGCCGCCCCGGCGACCCGACCGACCCGAGCACGATGAACGCGCGCCTGGTCTCGCTCGACGGCAAGCGGGTCGCCTCGGGCCGCGACTTCGGCCCCGACGGCAAGCTCAAGAACGCCGGCGTGCTCCAACTGGAGGAGGCCGGCGCCCGGGCGCTGAGCGCCGCGCTCGAATCCGCCGCGTTCTCGGTGCGCGCCGTCGAGCGCAAGCCCTACCGCCGCTCCCCGTACGCGCCGTTCCGCACCACCACGCTCCAGCAGGAGGCCTCGCGCAAGCTCGGCTACGGCGCGAAGCGCACCATGCAGGTCGCGCAGAAGTTGTACGAGAACGGCCACATCACGTACATGCGTACCGACTCCACCACGCTCTCCGACACGGCCGTCACGGCCGCCCGGGCGCAGGTGCGGGACCTGTACGGCGCCGAATACCTGCCGGACGCGCCCCGGGTGTACGCCGGCAAGGTCAAGAACGCGCAGGAGGCGCACGAGGCGATCCGTCCCTCGGGCGAGAGCTTCCGCACCCCGGCCGAGACCGGTCTGTCCGGCGACGAGTTCCGGCTGTACGAGCTGATCTGGATGCGCACCGTCGCGTCGCAGATGAAGGACGCGATCGGCCAGTCGGTCACCGTGCGCATCGGCGCCGTCGCCCAGGGCGCGGACCTGCCCGGGCGCGACGCGGAGTTCACCGCGAGCGGCAAGATCATCACCTTCCACGGCTTCCTCAAGGCCTACGTCGAGGGCTCCGACGACCCGGACGCGGAGCTGGACGACCGCGAGCGCCGGTTGCCGATGGTCACCGAGGGCGACGCGCTCAGCGCCGATCAGCTCACCCCGGAGGGCCACGCGACCAAGCCGCCGGCCCGCTACACCGAGGCGTCGCTGATCAAGGAGCTGGAGGACCGGGAGATCGGTCGCCCGTCGACCTTCGCCTCGATCGTCGGCACCATCCTCGACCGCGGCTACACGTTCAAGAAGGGCACCGCGCTGGTGCCGTCCTTCCTGGCGTTCGCGGTGGTCGGGCTGCTGGAGGGCCACTTCGCCACGCTGGTCGACTACGACTTCACCGCGAAGATGGAGGACGACCTCGACCGGATCGCCCGCGGCGAGACCGAGGCCGTGCCGTGGCTGCGCAGGTTCTACTTCGGCGACGAGAGCCGGCCCGACGAGGACCACCTCGGCGGCCTCAAGGCCCTGGTCACCGACCTCAGCTCGATCGACGCCCGCGAGGTCAACTCGTTCCCGGTCGGCGAGGGCATCGTGCTGCGCGTGGGCCGCTACGGCCCCTACGTCGAGCGCGGCGACCGACGTGCCGACGTACCCGACGACCTGCCGCCGGACGAGCTGACCGTGGCCAAGGCCGAGGAACTGCTCGACAAGCCCAGCGGCGACCACGAGCTGGGCGTCGACCCGGTCAGCGGCCACATGATCGTGGCCAAGGACGGGCGCTACGGCCCGTACGTGACCGAGGTGCTGCCGGAGCCCGAGGCCCCCGCCGCGCCCGCCCCGGCCGCGGACGGCAAGCCGGCGAAGAAGACCGCCAAGAAGACCGCCGCGAAGAACGGTCCCAAGCCGCGCACCGCGTCGTTGTTCAAGTCGATGTCGTTGGACACGGTGACCCTCGACGACGCGCTGCGGCTGTTCACGCTGCCGCGGGTGGTCGGCAAGCACCCGGAGACCGGGACCGAGATCACCGCGCAGAACGGCCGCTACGGCCCCTACCTCAAGATGGACACCGACTCGCGCTCCCTGGAGACCGAGGACCAGCTGTTCACGGTGACCCTCGAGGAGGCGCTGGCGATCTACGCCCAGCCCAAGGCGCGTGGTCGGGCCGCGGCCAAGCCGCCGCTCAAGGAGCTGGGCTCCGACCCGGTCAGCGGCAAGGCGGTCACGGTCAAGGACGGCCGGTTCGGCCCGTACGTGACCGACGGCGAGACCAACGCCACGCTGCGCGCGGGCGACGCGGTCGACACGATCACCCCCGAGCGCGGCTACGAGCTGCTCGCGGAGAAGCGGGCCAAGGGTCCGGCGAAGAAGACGGCGAAGAAGGCGGCGGCCAAGAAGGCGCCCGCGAAGAAGGCGACGGCGACGAAGACCGCCGCGAAGAAGACGGCCGCGAAGAAGTCCGCGGCCGACGGCAAGACCACCAAGGCCACCGCCGCGAAGGCGACCGCGAACGCCGGCGCGAACAACGCCGCCGACAAGGCGTGACGCGGTAGGACCGAGGTAGGGATGTCCCGGTGGGGACGTTCCTGGTACGCATCGATCGGGCGGCGCCGGCGGGATCCGGCGTCGCCCCGGTCGGTTGCGGCGACGACCGCGGGCCCTGTGCTACGGTCCCGCCGCCGGAACACGGGGATCCGGTCCAGGTTGCCGTTTCCCGTCAGATGACGACGTTAGGGTTCTCCGTATGACGAACGCGGAGCAGCAAGCGCCGGATTCGGCGATACCGCCCCGTCAGGTCGAACCGACGGAGAGCGTCGGGGGCGTGCTGAGCATCCGCCCGTTCCGGCGCTTTTGGTTCGCGGTCGCGGCCTCCGCGCTCGGTGACTGGCTCGCGCTCCTCGCGCTGACCTCGGCCGCGCTGTGGACGGTCGAGGGCGACTACCGCGAGCACGCCACGGCGGTCGCCGTGGTGTTCGCGCTGCGGATGGTGCCGGCCGCGCTGACCGCCTCGGTGGCGGGCGCGATCGTGGACCATCTCGATCGGCGCTGGACGCTGGTCACGTGCGACGTGGTCCGGGCCCTGGTGCTCGTGTCCGTGCCGTTCGTGGACCGGCTGTGGTGGATCTGGGGCGCGACCGCGGCGGTCGCCGTGATCGGCGCGCTCGCCGGGCCCGCGCGGGACGCCACCGTGCCGAACCTGGTGCCCCGGCAACGGCTGGGCACCGCCAATCAGTTCAACCTCGTGACCTCCTACGGCGCGGCCCCGGCGGCGGCGCTGTTGTTCATCCTCGGCGCGCTGGTCGGCACCGCGTTCTCGCACGACGTGTCGATGTTCGTCGAGCACCCCTCGAACCTTGCCTTCTACCTCGCGGGCGCGGTCTTCCTGCTCGCCGCGGTCTTCGCGTTCCTGATCCGGATGCCCACGCGCGGGCGCTCGGTCAGCACCCGGCGACCCAATCCGTTCAAGGTGCTCGCCGACGGACGCCGGGTGTTCGGCCACGGCCGGACCGCGCGCGGTCTGATCGTCGGGATGGTCGCGCTGTTCCTGGCGGGCGGCGCGCTGGTGTCCACCGCGCCGCTGCTCGTAGTCGGGCTGCACGCGGGCAACGCGGGGTACGGCACGGTGTTCCTGATGCTCATCGCGGGTGTCAGCGCGGGCATGTTGTGGGGCCCGAGGGTGGTGCCGGCGTTCAGCCGGCGGCGGCTGTACGGCATGGCCGTCATGTGCGCCGGGCTGACCCTGCTGATCCTGGGCGCGGTCGCCAACGTGGTGATGGCCGCGGTGCTCGCCGCCGTGCTCGGGGTGTTCGCGGGCGTCGCCTGGGTCACCGGATACACCATGTACGGCCTCGACTTCGGCGAGGACATGCGGGCCCGGGCCTTCGCGTTCGCCCAACTGATCGTGCGTGTCGTGCTGTTCGTGGCGCTGGTGGCCGGGCCGATCGCCGCGGGCTACGTGGGCGTGCGCTCGTGGGTGGTCGCGGACCGGTTCACCTTCGACTACAGCGGCGCCGCGTTGGTCCTGGGCGGCACCGGCGTGCTCGTGGTGATCCTGGGCTGGATCGCGCTGCTGAGCGTGGACGACCGGCGCGGCGTGCCGATCCTGCGCGACCTGGCCGCGGCGACCCGCAACGAGGACCACATCACCGGCCGACCGGCCGGCGCCACCGGCTTCTTCATCGCCCTGGAGGGCGGCGAGGGAGCGGGCAAGTCGACCCAGGCCAACGCGATCGCGGCCTGGATACGGGCCAAGGGCCACGAGGTGGTGGTCACCCGCGAGCCCGGCGCGACCGAGGTCGGCAAGCGGCTGCGGGCGATGTTGCTCGACCTGGACGGCGAGCCGGTCGACCCGCGCACCGAGGCGCTGCTGTACGCGGCGGACCGGGCCGAGCACGTGCAGACCGTGATCCTGCCCGCCCTGCGGCGCGGCGCGATCGTGATCAGCGACCGCTACATCGACTCCTCGATCGCCTACCAGGGCGCCGGGCGTTCGCTGGGCGCGCGCGAGATCGGCCGGGTCTCGCGCTGGGCCACCGACGGGCTGCTGCCCGACCTGACCATCCTGCTCGACCTGGACCCGGCGGTCGGACACGCGCGCTTCACCGAGGCGCCCGACCGGATCGAGTCCGAGTCGAGCGAGTTCCACCTGCGGGTGCGGCACGCGTTCCTGGACCTGGCCGCACACGACCCGGACCGCTACCTGGTGGTGGACGCCGACCAGGAGCCGGACGCGGTCACCACGCCGATCCGGCACCGGCTCGACCGCGAACTCCCGCTCTCCGAGCAGGAGAAGCGCCAGGCGCTGGAACTGGCCAAGCGGATGCGCGAGGAGGACGCCCGGCGCAAGGCCGAGCAGGCCGCCCGGGACGCGGAGAAGGCCGCGCTGATCGCCCGACTGCGGGCGGAGAGCGAGGAGCGCCAGCGGCAGGCCGAACAGGCCCGGCTGGACGAGGAGTCGGCCCGGCTCGCCGAGGAGGAGCAGCGGTACGCCGAGGAGCAGGCCCGCCGGATCGCGGCCGAGGCCGACGAGCGGGCCCGCGCCGCGGCCGAGGCGGCGGAGGAGGCCCGGCTGCACGCCGAGTCGGAGCGACGCCGGCTGGCGCTGGAGGCCGAACGACGGGCCGAGGAGCAGCAGCGGCTCGCCGAGGAGGCCAAGGCCCGGGCCGAGGAGGCCAGGGTGCGCGCCGAGGAGGAGGCCGAGCGCCGGGACGAGCAGCGCCGCCGGCTGGAGGAGGCTTCGGCACTGCAGGCCGAGCAGGCGCGGGCCAGTGCCGAGGAGGAGCGCGAGGCCGCCCTGGAGCGGCAGCGGGCGGCCGAGGAGGAGCGCGAACGGCTGGAGGCCGAGGCGGCCCGCGAGGTCGAGCGCATGCGCGCCGAGGAGGCCGTGCGGGTGGCCGACGAGCGGCGGCACGCCGAGGAGCGCCGCCGGGCGGAGGACGCCCTGCGCCGTGCCGAGGCGGATCGCCGTCGGGCCGAACGGGAGGCGTCCCGGGCCGCGGAGGCCGCCGCGTCGGCGCGGACGCGGGCCGCGCAGGAGGCCGCCGCGCTCGCGGCGGAGGCGGGCCCGGTGCCCGACACGGACATGGTCGAGACGCCGGTGCACGGCATCAGGCGCCCCGACCCCGCCCTCGCGGACACCCCCGTGCACGGCATCCCGAAGGTGTCGTCGGACGACGCCGACACCACCGAGTTGCGGCAGATCCGGTTGCGCGAGGCGGCCGAGGACACCCGGGAGATCCCGCAGGTGAGCCTGGACGAGACGCACGCGCTGCCGGTACTGGCGCCGCCGGCCGCCGGGAATCAGTCGCTGGCCGACGATCTGCTGGGGCCCTGGAAGGCCGAGGACGACGCGGCCGAGGCCGAGGGCGACGACGCAGAGGGCTCGTCCGCCGCGGACTCGGCGCAGGAGGCGGGACGCAAGCGACGTTGGCGTCGGAACAAGTCCTGACACCCGGTCCGGCACGTGGGTCGGGTGACCCGACCCACGGGTCGTGACCTACCGGTTCGACCTACAGGTCCGACCTGGAAGTTCGACCCGCAGGTTCGATCTGTCGAGTCCTGACCCCGGATCCCGCCGGGTGTCGCGGACGACCGGTACCGGGGTGACGTGGCGTCGATTGTCACGGCGCCCCGGTACGGTCGTATCGGGCACACCGGAACGAGGAGACAAGAGCGCGTGACCGTCTGGGACGACCTCGTCGGGCAGGATCGGGTCGCCGAGCAGCTGCGCACCGCGGCCGGCGCGGCCCGGGCGGTGCTCGCGGGCGAGGGCGTCGGCGGGATGACCCACGCGTGGTTGTTCACCGGCCCGCCCGGGGTGGGTACGGCGACCGCCGCGCGCGCGTTCGCGGCGGCGTTGCAGTGCGTCAGTCCCGATCTGGCGCTCGGCGCCGAACCGGGCTGCGGACACTGCGACGGCTGCCACACCGCGCTCACCGGTACGCACGCCGACGTCGACGTGGTCGCCACCGAACTGCTCTCGATCGGCGTCAAGGAGACCCGCGACCTGGTGCGCCGCGCGGCGATGACGCCGGCGGGCGGGCGCTGGCAGGTGATCGTCCTGGAGGACGCGGGGCGGCTCACCGAGGGCGCGGGCAACGTCCTGCTCAAGGCGATCGAGGAGCCCGCCGACCGCACCGTGTGGCTGCTGTGCGCGCCGTCCCTGGAGGACGCGCTGCCCACGATCCGCTCGCGGTGTCGCCATGTGGCGCTGCGTACCCCGCCCGCCGGGGCGGTGGCCGATCTGCTGATGCGCCGGGACGGGATCGACCCGGCGATGGCCGCGTTCGCCGCGGCGGCGTCCGGTGGCGACATCAAGAGCGCTCGCCGGCTGGCGCTCGACGAGCAGGCCCGGGGGCGGCGCGCCGATGTGCTGCGGATCCCGATGGTGGTCGGCGACATCGGCCTGGCGATGGCCGCCGCACAACGTCTGGTGGACGCGGCGGCGGAGGACGCGAAGCAGGTCGCGGCGGATCTGGACGGGCGCGAGACCGAGGATCTGCGGGCCGCGCTCGGCGCGGTCGGCGGCGGTCGTATGCCCAGCGGTACGGCGGGCGTGATGAAGGAGTTGGAGAACAAGCAGAAGAAGCGCGCCACCCGTACCCAACGCGACTGCCTGGACCGCGCGTTGGTGGACCTGACCGGCTTCTATCGGGATGTGCTGGCGCTGCAGCTGCGCGCCGCGGTCCCGTTGGCCAACGACGTGTTGCGGGCGGACCTGGACACGGTGGCCCGTACGTCCACGCCGGAGGCGACGCTGCGGCGGATCGAGGCGATCCTGGCCTGCCGGCGGGCGATCGACGCCAACGTCGCGCCGCTGCTCGCGGTCGAGGCGATGGTGCTGACGCTGCGGACCGGCTGAGGCCGTACCGACCCGGGATGAACGCCGCTTCACTCCTTGGAGCGGAGGTGTTCGGTGGACGGAACCCGAAACCCCCACCCTGACGTCATCGTGGGAGAGTTCCCGGGAACATGCGGGAACCGCGGGAACATTGTGACGGGTGAGGCTCGGAAGGACGGTGCGGGGTTGCGTTCCGTGACCAGGACGCTCAAAGGTCTGCTGATCGCGGTGACCCTCGGGGCGGTTGTCGTTCTCGTGCTGAGGGCGCGCAAGAGCCGTGACGCCGTTTCGATCGCCGGTCCGGAGGGCGAACCCGGGCCCCGGCCCGCCGAGTTGCCGCCGGTCGTGCCACACGTGTCGGTGCGGGAGCGGGCGATGGCGCCGGCGCGGGAGGTCGAGCCCGTTCGGGACCCTGTTCGGGAAGTCGGCTCGGCGCCGGCGGTCGCGTCGGGGTCGGCGGTCGTTTCGACCTCGGTCGGGCGGGACGCCGAGGCGGCCGGGGCGATGCCGCGACGGGCCGATGCGCCACTGCCGTTCGCGCCGGTCGGGCTCGCCTCCTCGGCGCCCGCCGCGTTGGCCCGGCACGAGCCGGTACGACCGGCCGAAACCGAAACCGAAGCCGCCCCGACCGACGCGGCGCCGCGGCGCCGACGGCGCGGGGTGCGCTCGCCGGTGGGCGTGGGTCTGCTCGCCTTCGCGGTGATCGCCGCCGGGGTCGGCGGTACCTTCGCCTACCGCAACATGTCCCACGACGACGCGCAGAACGTCGCCGCCACCGGGGTCGACCCGTCGGCGGAACCGGTGGCGACCTCGGGCCAACCCAAGGCCGCACCGCAGAAGTTCACCAAGGTCGGCACCAAGTCCGGTGGCACGCTCAACCGGATGACCGTCACGGGCCGGCAGTCCGCGGTCACCGCCGACGTGTGGGTCTGGCTGCCGCCGGGCTACGACACCCCCGCCAACCAGGGCCGCAACTACCCCGTCCTGGTCGCCCAGTCGTCGCTGCCGGGCGTCGAGTCCAACAGCTTCACGGACGACTCGTCGGCGTTCCTGGGCAAGCTCGCCGCGGGCATCGAGTCCGGCACCGTCCCGCCGTACATCGTCGTCGCGCCCGAACTGATGCCCTACTCGAAGCAGGACGCGGAAGCCAGCCTGACCACGGCCAAGGACACCGAGTGCAGCGACATCCCGAAGGGGCCGAAGATGGCCACCTTCCACAACGAGGACGTGCGCGAGGCGGTGCTGGCCACCTACCGCGCGAGCGCCGACCGCGCGTCCTGGGCGCTGATCGGGGACGGCTCGGGCGGGCTGTGCGCGGTCAAGTACGCCCTGCAATACCCGCAGTACTACGCGAGCGCGGTCAGCCTGTCCGGCCGGACCACGCTCAAGTCCGCGCTGTGGGGCGGTGATTCGGCGGCCAAGACGGCGAACGACCCGGTTCGCCTGCTCGACGCGCGACCCGACGTGACGATCATGTTGTCCGGCCACTCGGGCACCACCGGCACCGAGTTCGCCGCGAAGGCGAAGGCTCCCACCACGGTCAAGGTGGTCGCGGGCGCGGGCGGCGCCTCCACCGACATCACGCGCCAGTTGCCCGAGGCGCTCACCTTCCTCGGCCGCAACACCCGGAACCCGGCCGCGTGACGGCGCGCGGCGGGGCTCGGTACGCGGGGCGCGGCGAAAGTGTCGCGGCCCCGGTGCACCGGGTCCCGTTCGTGCGTCGGGGTGCGGCGGATGGTAGGCAGTACGGGTGAAACGAATACCCCGAGTGGGGCTCCTCGGCCGTGCGATCCCGGTCGTGCTCGCCGTCGCGACCGTTGCGAGCTGTTCCGTCGCGTCCGACCTCGGCGACGCCGCGGGCGGTGGTCACACCAGTGCGTCGAGCCCCGCCTCGGGCGCCGCCAAGGCACCGGCCACGCCCGGTGACCCCAACCCGGCGCTGGCCCGCTTCTACACCCAGCGGCCCACCTGGAAGTCCTGCGAGAGCGAGGACGACGACGAGCGCAGCCAGGCCAAGGCGTTTCGCTGCGCGACCTTCACCGTGCCGCTGGACTACAGCCGGCCGACCGGCCGCACGATCGACATCGCGGTCACCCGCAAGAGCGCGGCCAAGCCCGGGCAGCGGCTCGGCTCGCTGCTGATCAACCCGGGCGGCCCGGGCGGTTCCGGGGTGACGGCGGCGTGGTGGATGTCCGAGAGCACCATCGGCAAGCCGGTCCAGGACGTCTACGACCTGATCGGCTTCGATCCGCGCGGGGTCGACCGCAGCGCGCCGGTGAAGTGCATGACCGATGCCGAGCGCGACGCGTACGTGGCCGAGGACCTGCCCGAGGATCCGGTCCGCGCCGAGGCCCGGGCCAAGGAGCGGGAGCGGGCCTACGCGGCCGAGTGCCAGAGCCGATCCGGCGAACTGCTGCCCTTCGTGGGCACCGACAACGCGGCCCGCGACATGGACGTCCTGCGCGCGGCGCTGGGCGACGAGAAGCTCAACTACATCGGCTTCTCCTACGGCACCTACCTCGGCGCCACCTACGCCGAACGTTTCCCGACCCGCACCGGCCGGCTGGTCCTGGACGGCGCGGTCGACCCGGCCGCGGACAACCTGAGCCGGGCGATCGAACAGCAGGTCGGCTTCGACCGTTCGCTGCGCCGGTTCGCCGAGGACTGCGCGGGGCGCCCGGGCTGCGCGCTCGGCGCCGACCCGAAGACCGCGCCGCGCAAGGCCGCCGACTTCCTGGACGGCCTCCAGCAGCACCCGCTGGCCGCCGGCCGGGGCGGCCGGACGTTGACCTCCAGCCTGGGCTGGACGGGCGTGGTCAGCCTGCTGTACGGCGACAAGGACACCGAGTGGAAGTACCTGCGCGACGCGCTCGCCGACGCGATCGTGCACGGGTCGCCGGACGCCCTGCTGTTCTACGCCGACAACTACAACGGTCGGGACGAGCAGGGGCACTACGACAACAGCGCCGACGCGTTCGTGGCGATCGGCTGCGCGGACGGCGCGGGAGAGGCGCCGACGCCGGCGCAGGTGCAGGCGGCGCTGGACCGGCTCAAGGCCGAGGCGCCGCTGCTGTCGCGCGATGTGACCGCGGAGGACCTGACCGGGGAGAACTGCGAGAACTGGCCGTTCAGGTCGCCGGCCAAGCCGCACGCCATCCGGGCGCAGGGGAGCGCGCCGATCCTGGTGGTGGGCACGACGGGGGACCCGGCTACGCCGTACGCCTCGGCGGAGAAGCTGGCGGGGCAGTTGGCCAACGCGACGCTGTTGACCTTCGAGGGTGAGGGGCATACGGCGTACGGGGGCAACAGCCCGTGTGTGGACGGGGCGGTCGAGGGGTTCCTGCTGCGGGGGACCATGCCGCCGAAGGGGAAGCGGTGTAGCTGAGGGGTGACGGCGGTCGGGTCGATGGGCGATGGGTCGATCGGTCGTCGGGCGTCGGTCGTCGGGTCGTTGGGGAGTATCGCCGGCCCGCGTGGTTACCCTCCCCAGAGGTGCACGGTCGGGCTGGGCTATTGGAGGAGCGGTCGCATGATGCGGGGTTCGTGCGCGAGGGTCGCCGCCGCGGCGGTCGGTCTGCTCCTGGTGGCGGGGTGCTCGTCGGGTTCGTCGTCGAAGTCGCCGGATCGGGTCGCGGACACCGCCACGGCGCCGGCGACCGGTGACTCGGGCGGCGGCACCGAGTCGGCGCCGCCTACCGCGGCGGTGGAGCCGATCGGCTGGACCCCGTGTACCGGCGGGTTGCAGTGCGGCACGCTCCAGGTGCCGCTGGATCATGCCAAGCCGGACGGGCCGAAGATCCGGATCGCGGTGACGCGCAAGCCGGCGACCGGGGCGAACCGCATCGGCTCGCTGGTACTCAACCCGGGCGGTCCGGGCGGCTCCGGACTGGACTTCGCGCAGTACGCGGCCGCCCGGTACCCGGCCGAGCTGCGCAAACGGTTCGACATCGTCGGCTTCGATCCGCGCGGCGTCGGCCGCAGCACCGCGATCGGCTGCCTGGCCGACAACGGGATGGACGCCTTCACCCAGCTCGACGCGACACCGGACACCCCCGCGGAGGAGCAGGCGTGGATCGACGGGGAGAAGGCGTACGGCCGGGCCTGTGCGGACCGCTCGGGGGACCTGCTCGGCCATGTGAGCACGGTCGACGCGGCCCGTGACCTGGATCTGCTGCGGGCCGCGCTCGGCGACCCCAAGCTGTACTACCTGGGCGCGTCCTACGGCACCTTCCTCGGCGCGACCTACGCCGAGCTGTACCCCAAACGGGTCGGCCGCCTCGTGCTGGACGGCGCGATGGACCCGAGCCAGTCGGCGATGGTCGCCAACAAGGTGCAGGGCGGCGGCTTCGAGACCGCGCTGGCGGCGTTCCTGGACGACTGCGTCGGCGGCGGCTCGTGCTCCCTCGGCGCGACCCGGGAGGCCGGGCTGGCCAAGATCCGCGGCCTGCTGCAACAGCTCGACGCGCGCCCCCTCCCGGGCGACGCGACCCGCCGGGTCACCGAGTCGATCGCGACCACGGGCATCCTGTCGCCGCTCTACTCCAAGGAGCAGTGGCCGGACCTGCGGCGCGCGCTCGACGCGGCGCTGCGCGGGGACGGACAGCGGCTGCTCGACCTCAACGACCAGTACTACGAGCGGGGCGCGGACGGCCGGTACAGCAACCTGATGTCCGCCAACGCGGCGGTGAACTGCCTGGACGCCCCGCCGGCGGCGACGACCCGGGAGGACGTCGAGCGCGACCTGCCGGAGTACGTGGCGGCGTCGCCGACCTTCGGCCGCAATCTCGCCTGGGCGGGCCTGGCCTGCGCGTCCTGGCCGGTCCCGCCGAGCGGCCGACCGCACCCGATCCGCGCCGAGGGCGCCGCCCCGATCCTGGTCGTCGGCACCACCCGCGACCCGGCCACGCCGTACTCCTGGGCCCAGTCCCTGGCCGGCCAACTGGCCTCCGGCAACCTCCTGACCTACGACGGCGACGGCCACACCGCCTTCGGCCGAGGCAGCGACTGCGTCGACCGCACGGTCGTCGACTACCTCACCCAGGCCACCGTCCCGCCCAAGGGCAAGACCTGCCACTGACCCCCGCCAAACGCGCGTGTCGACCACCCCGACGGGTGTGTACACTCATTCCCTGTCGCCACCACAAGGTGGAAAGACAAGCCGCCTTAGCTCAGTCGGCTAGAGCGACGCACTCGTAATGCGTAGGTCAAGGGTTCGACTCCCTTAGGCGGCTCCCCAAAGGCCCAGGTCAGTAGGTTTCTGACCTGGGCCTTGTTGTTTTTTCCCGGGGTCAGAGGCGGCTTCCGAGGGGTTCGCCTGGAGGGGTGCCCGGGAGGATGTAGGCGACCGCGGAGGCTCGGTGTTCGAGGAACGGGTTCAGGGCGTCTCGGGCCGACAGGCGGGATTGGACTCGGGTGAATAGGCCTGGGTCGCGCATGTAGGCGCAGAACAGGAGGCCCCTGTCGGTGGGGGCGTCGTCGTAGTTGTAGCTGCGGCGGAGCATGCGGGCGCCGGCGTCGAGGCGGGGGCTGGTGAGGCGGACGTGGGCCGTGACCGGGATGACGTAGGAGCCGTCCGGGTGCTTGGCGTAGATGTCCGGGTCGTCGTGTTCGGTGGTGCCGGTCAACGGGACGCCGTCGGTGGCTCGGCGGCCGATCATCTTGTTCTGGTGGTCCTGCGGGACGGCCGCGAAGCCGGCTACGTCCATGTGGATTTTGCGGAACACCAGGGTGGTCGCGTGCTCGTGGGCTCCCCGTGGGCCCCAGACCCAGCGCCCGGCGGTCGGGTCGTCGGGGTTGGCGGTGCCGTCCTTGAGGCCGAAGAGGTTGCGCGGGGTGATGCCCGGTGGGGTGTGGGGCAGGAAGCCGGATTGGGTCCAGCGGGGGACGGCGCCGGCGGACTGCGCGGCGGCGGTGGCCAGTTCGGCGACGATGGTGAGCGTCCAGCGGTCGGCGGCGCAGAGTTGGAGCAGTATGTCGCCGTTGCTGCGGGCCGGGTCCAGGCGGTCGCCGGGGAAGGCGGGCAGGTCGGCCAGTTCGGCGGGCACGTTCAGGGCGAGGCGGGTCGCGAGGGCGGGGCCGACGCCGACGACGCAGCCGAGGCGGGTCGGCTCTCCGGTGTGCAGGCGCGGGTCGGGCAGTGTGCCGGCGGCCGCGCCGGACAGGGTGTGGGTCAGTGCGGTGAGGACGTTGCGCAGCGTCTCGCGGTCCGCGCCGGCGCTCGTCGGCGGGACGTCGAAGGACAGTATGTGGGTCGCGGGTAACTGCGGCCCCGTCACACCGGCTTGGCGCAGGCCGTGGAAGGGGATCGCGGCGGCCGGCGGGGTGTCGGACGCGGTGTCGCGGCGCTGCGGTCGGCTCGCCTTCGGTTCCGCCGCCGCGCCGACCGCCGCGGCCAGTGCCGCTCCGGTCGCGAGCAGGGCTCTGCGTCCCAAACCGGATGTGGCAGGTCGCGCCTGCCCCTGTCGACTTTCCGGGTCGGTATGCATGGGCGACATTGCAGACGATAGAACACCTGTCATGCAACTCCTGCCTCCGCAACGCTCGTTACATCCATGGACGTCCCGACCTGTCGTCTTTCGGGCGCGGACGACGATGCTGCGCCACCTGTCGCTGGCGCTCGTTTGTCTCGCGCCGACGGTCGCGGCCTGCTCGTCGTCGACGGACGCCGAACCGTCCGCCGGGAAGCATCCCGCCGGGAACGTGCTGCGGGTGCCGCAGGACTTCCGCACGGTGCAGAAGGCGGTGGACGTCGCGCGTGAGGGCGACACGGTGCTGGTCGGCCCCGGCGTGTACCGGGAGAGTGTGCGGGTCGCCGTGCCGCGCCTGGTGTTGCGCGGTACGGATCGCAACGCCGTGGTCTTCGACGGCGGTGTGCGGCTCGCCAACGGCATCACCGTCACCGGTGCGGGCTCCGTGGTGGAGAACCTCACGGTCCGCGGCTACCTCGCCAACGGCGTCCTGTTCACCGGGGTCACCGACGAGCGACTGCAGGGGCGGGGCGCCGGCGGCTCGGCGTACAACCCGCTGGACACCGCCCGCTTCCCGATGCTCCAGGGTTTCCGGGCCGGTCACGTGACGGCGTACAACAACGGGCTCTACGGCATCTACGCCTTCGACGCGCGTGGTGGTGTCATCGAGGACTCCTACGCGTCCGGGCAGGCCGATTCCGGCATCTACGTCGGCCAGTGCAAGCCGTGCGACACGCTGGTACGCGCCAACACGGTGGAGCGCAACGCGGTCGGCATCGAGATCACCAACGCCTCGGAGGGCCTGTCGGTGCTCGGCAACCGCGTCGTCGGCAACCGCGTCGGAGTCACCGTGAACTCCAACGACCTGGAGGCGCTCGCGCCGCAGCACGGCGCGGTGATCGCCGGCAACGTGATCACCGACAACAACGCGTCGGACACGCCCGAACAGGCCGACGGAGGCTTCGGGATCGGCATCGGGATCGGAGGCGGCCAGGAGAACCGCGTCGCGCGCAACCTCATCCGGGGCAACCGCTCGGCCGGGGTCCTCGTGACCGACCCGGCGGGGCATCCGGCCGTCGGCAACCGCGTCGAGGGCAACCGCGTCACGGACAACGGCGCCGACCTGGTGACGGCCTCGGTTGACCCCGGCAACTGCTTCACCGGCAACTCGCCCGCGAAGCAGAGCCCGAGCGGCCTGGAGGATCTCGCCGGGTGCGGCGTCACCCCGCGCCGGGCCGTCCCGGCGGGTCGGGCCGTCGCCGTGCAACCGCCGCCCGGCGTCGCGTTCCACGCCGTGCCCGCCCCGCCCGCGCAGCCCTCGATGCCCGACCCGACGGTGCCCGGCCGGCCGGCGACGGACCTGCCCGGGGCGGTCGACCCCGAGCGCTACGCCCTGCCGACCGACGCCGCCGCGATGCCGCTACCGCGCTGAGCACCCCGCCGCCGTCGACGCGGCGGGGTCAGCCCGCGATCCACGGCGCCTCGGGCATGCGTACCCTGTCGTCGCGCCCGCCGACCTCGACGGTCGTCGGGGTGCCCAGACCCGGCATGCGCATCGTCACCCGGCGCAGGCCGCCGTCACCGTCGACCCAGTAGGTCAGCGGCGACAACTCGCCGGTGGACGCCCCGCCGCGCGCGGCGTCCTGGGCACGCGGCCCGGAGAACCTGTCGTAGGTCCGGCCCTGGATGCGGTCGCGGCCCAGCCGGCGGGCCCCCGACTGGGCGAGCAGCATCGGGTTGTCGGGCCGGTCCGCGCCGAGTTGGATCAGCAGCCGCAGCCCGGAGTCCAGGGGGTCCGCGGTGAAGGCCCGCGACGACCAGCCGGAACGGGGGATGTGCTCGGCCTGCTGCCACGGCGGGCCGTCGACGCCCGCCGGCACCGGCGCCAGTCCCAGCCCGGCGCCGTCCCACACGATCAGGCCGCGGTCGAGTGGTCCGGCGGCTCCGGTGACCTGATAGCCGCCCACGGCCCGGTGGTTGCGGTAGTCCACGACCCCCTCGACCCGGATCGTGACACCGCCCCCTTCGGCGGCGGTGAGCGTCACCGCGACCGGACTGGCCTGATACAGCGTCAGCCGCGACAGCGCCAGGCGGCCCGCCTCGTCGATGGTCACCGCCCGGTCCGAGTCGCCGTCGTCGGAGAGCGCCCGGTGCACGGCCAGCCCGCCGGCGGTGCTTCCGCACAGTGCGACGGCCACCAGGGCCGTGATCCAGAGCCGCCGCCGACGCGGCGCGCGGTCGCCGGTCTTCTTCCGGGCCATGCGGATGCCTTCTCTCACGTCGATCAACACACGGGCGGGCCCGCGGACCCATCGGTCCGCGGACCCGCCCGCTCCATCTCTTTCGGCAGTCGGCCGCCGGCCGAGCGATCGGCGCCCGGTATCGAACGCCGCCCGCCGACCCCGGAGTTACTGCTGCCGCGCTCCGCGCCTACGGAACAACACCAGCGCCCCGCCGCCCAGCGCGATCATCGCCGCCGAGACGCCGAAGACCAGTGGCAGGTTCCCGCCCAGACCGGTCCGAGCCAGCGGCCCCGACGAACCACCGTGGTTTCCGCCCGACGTGGACGGAGCGGATGTCGTCGGCGCGCTCGTCGTCGGCGGAGGCGTGGTCGGCGGCAGGAGCTTGTTGACCGCCGTCACCTCGACTCCGGCGTCCAGGTTCTGCGCGTTCAGCACGAGCGGGCCGAGCACCGGCTTCTCCGGAGGGGCGTAACCCTCGGGAGGGCTGATCTCCTTCCAGAAGTACGTCCCGGGCAGCACGTCGCGCTTGCAGACGCCGTCCGTCCCGGTCGTACAGGGCTCGCCGACCTTCGTATCGGGAGTGGTTCCGTCGGACTGCAAGCCGTCGGTCCCGTTCGTCTCCCGCCACAACTCGAACTTCGCCCCGGCCAGCGCCTTGCCGTCCTGGTCGTGTTTGACCAGGCGCACCGCGCCCTCCTGTTGGCGGAATCCGAAGTCGTACGTGTGGTCGTTCTCGCCCGGTCCGCCGGTCGTCAACGCCCGTTCCGGATAACGCCCGCCGGTCGGGACCTTGCCCTTGGAGTCCACGAAGCGGTTGTCGCCGACACCCTCGGTGGTCGGCACCCACTGGTACAGCGGCCCGTTCGGCGCGTAGTCGGCCGGGTTGTCGATCCGGATCGTGTACTTGGTCTTCGGCTTCAGACCGCCGGTCACGTTCGAGTCGTCGAAGTAGTACTCACCACGCTTGTTGGTCTTGGCCGTGCCGACCACCTTGCCCGACTCGTCGTACAGGTTGACGGTCGCGCCCTCCACCGGACGCTGGCTCGGGCCCTGGACACCCTTGCGCTCGGGGTCGTACCAGACCCGGTTGCCGATCTGCAGCGGTGCCTGGTCGCAGAGCACTTCCAGGTCGCCCATCGAGGCGCCCTTGCCGAAGGAGGCGTTGCCCTCGGTGTTCAAGCGCAGGCCCGCGGCGGGCTGCCGCGTCCCGTCGCGCTTGGTGAACATCGTGCCGGCGCTCCACGGCGTGTCGATGGGGTCGACACCGGCGGTCGCGACGAACTCCTCCACCTTCGACAGCGCGAGGCCGGCGTAGGCGGCGTTCGGGTGGCCGCCGCCCATGGTGTTCACGTCGAAGAACCTGGTGCCCCGCGGCGTCTTGCCACAGCCGAGGTTCGTGTCCATGACGTACTTGCCCTCGGACAGGCACGCCTTGTTCAGGTCGCCGCCGGCCACCATCGCGATGGCGGTCGTCGGCTCCCCGGGTCGGGCGTACGCCGTCGTCCGGTCGGTGAACCGGTCCCGGAAGGCCAGCAGCATCGAGCCGTCGGTCTCGAACGCGATGTCGGCCAACTCGGGTTCGGGGTTGGCCATGGCGCCGGCGCACGTCTGCCCGTTCTGCTGCGCCGGGAACGTGTCCGTCCACGGGAACCAGGCGGCCCCCGGGCAGGCCCCGCCGAGCGTGGCCTTGCGCGGGTAGTCCAGCGGCTGGTTCAGCACCTGCTTGCCGAAGGTGCCCGACGCCGGGTCGAAGGCCAGGACCACGGCGCGCATGTCCGAGAGCTTCCCGGTCGACTCGCCCGAGCAGACGCCGCCGACGTATCCGACGCCGTCCTGCAGTCCCAGGCCGAACGGCCGCCAGTCGCCCGGCGCCGGGCAGCCCGGGTCCGGGATGGCGTACGAGGCCACCGGCGCCGTCGCGGTCGCCGAAGTGGCGTCGTAGCGGTACAGCTTGCGGTTTTCGAGGTTGACCACGAACAGGTCGCGGCCGTCGTCGGAAACCTCCAGGTCGCCCAGGCCCTCCTTGCCGGGGGCGGCGAGGAAGGCGTTGTCGCTGGTGCCCACGCCGTGCGCCGAGGTGCCGGCGTCCGGGACGGTGGTGAACAGCGACGTCTTCTTCGTGGCGACGTCGGTGACGTAGATGCCGCCGGCGCCGCCGGGGCCGTACACCGTGTCGCGCTTGGCCAGCGCCGAACTGAACAGCCGCTTCCCGGGCTTGCTCCAGCCGATGCCGTACAGGTTGCCCGTCGCGGCGTTCGTGGACAGGTCCGTCACGTTGGTGTTCGTGCCGCGCGCGTTGTACGGGAACGTCACCAATGTCCGTGCGGACGTCGGCTCGTTCGTCGCGGGCTGGCAAGCGGTGGCCAGCGGCGCGTTCTTCTGGCAATAGTCGCCGGGGCTCCACAGCCCCGTCGTGTACGCCACATCCTTGCCGTTGCCGAGGTCGACGAACTCCTCGTTGCTGCTCAGCTCGTTCGGCCCGCCGCCCAAGCCCTTCCGCGACGCGAACGCCGGGAACAGCACACCCGGCTTCGGATTCACCACCTGAATCCGATACTTGCCCGAAGGCGTCCGGGCCGTGCCGGGCGCCAGCTTGACCGTGCCGTCGGCGGCCGTCACCCCGGTGACCTTGGCGCCGTCGTCGTTGGTGAGCGTCACCGTGACGCCGCCCATGCCCGGTTCCAGGGCGGGACTCCATACCCCGGTGGTGTCCACGGCCCGCACGACGCGGACGGTCACGGAGCCGTCCTCCGTCGCCGGATACGCCGGCGACGCCGCCAGTGCCAAACCGCCGAATCCGACGGCGAGTGCCGCGAGGCCCCCTATGGAGCGGGGCGCGCGTAACGCCGATCGCAGTCGGCGCCCTCCCTGTGCGGCGCAGTGCGTCCGTTCACTTGAAGGTGTCATACCTACTCTCATCATCTCAAAGGGCCCGACGGGCGATCCCCCCACGGATCGGTCGTGACCCGGTTTGTTGGCCGAAGCCTAAAGGGGATTCGGCAAGTACATGACGGCAAGGGGAAGTTGACGTTGAACCTATTTTTTGGCCGTCGCCGCGGGCGTGGCGTGCCCAAACGAATCCGTTTCGGACGGCAATGGCCAATCCGGATCCGCATGGGATCCGCGGGGCCGGCGCGGCGCGGGCCCGCATACGGCCCCTCTCCCCGGTTTCAAACCCGATAACATAGGCGGAGATAAAGTCTCCGATTAGCTTTCGACAGTCCAGGACGGTGCGCCATGCGGGCGGACGCGGCACGCAGCAGACGACGGATCCTCGACGCGGCGCGCGACGTCTTCCTGGAGCGTGGACCGGACGCGCCGCTGGACCTGATCGTGCGCCGCGCCGGGGTCGGCCCCGCCACGCTCTACCGGCGCTACCCCGACCGGGAGTCGCTGGTCCGCGACCTCACCGGGGACCTCCTGGGCCGACTGGAGACGGCCGCGCACGAGGCGGCGAGCGTCGACGACGACGCGTACGCGGCGCTGCGTCGCTTCGTCCACGCCGCCGCCGACCTGCGGATGGGCGCGGTCATCCCGGTGCTGCTCGAAGGGCTGGTCGTGGACGCGGAGTTGGTGCGGGTACGGACCGCCACCGTGCACGCCGTCGAGGCCCTGATCGACGCCGCCCACGCGGCGGGCACGCTGCGCCCGGACGTCGGCATGGGCGACCTGGTCCTGCTCTCGATCCGGCTCTCCCGCCCGCTGCCCGGCGGCCTGGCCCGGCTCGACGCCGACGACACCCTCCTGCACCACCACCTCGACGTGGCCCTGGACGGCCTCGGCCCACGCCCGATCGAAACCGCCGAACCGCCCCGCAGTCCCTTGTCCTTCGCCGCCTTGGTAACGGCCGCCGACCGCCCGACGGTGGCCGGCCCCTGACCGGCATCCGGGGCTCGTGCGGTCGACGGAAGACAGGAGAGTCGGACCGACACTGGTGCCTCCGGCCGCCGACGCTGAATACTTACCCCGGCTGGGGGGCCGAGGTGTGTCGCCTCCTGAGCGTTTCCGTTCCGGAGGTATGTCCCCGTGCCCGATTCGCCTATGTCCGGAGCCCTGCGGTACGGCAGCGGTGGCTCCGCGAGCGGCAGGGACCCCGGTCTCGATCGGTTGAAGACCGTTCTGAGTACCTGGCACAGTTCCCTGCTCGACCTCGGGGGGCGGAATCGCCTGCTGAACTTTTGTCACACGAGGATCGCCACCCTGGAAATCAGGGTGCCGGATGCCTTCGCCGTACAGGCCGGCCTGGCCCGCGGATGGTCGTTCGCCTCGGTCGAGGGCGACGAGCCTGTCATCGACGGTGCGAGCACACAGGACACCCTGGTCGACGGCGAGACGTATTACACATACGACGACCCCGCCGCGATCGGCGGTACCGATCGTGCCGTCGGCCTGGTGACGCAGAAGAACACACAGGCTGGTCTGGACGCATCGCTTTACGAACTGCGACAGAAGTCCGGCCAGATGTACAACGACTACGGCCTGTGGGTGCTGTGGCTGGGTATCGGGATGCTGGACTGGCGGGAGGAAGGCGCCGAAAAGACGAGTTCCGCTCCTGTGCTGTTGGTACCGGTGGAGCTTCGCCGGGACGACCAGAGGCGGACGCGCCTGTACCCGGCGGAGGGCCAGGACGCGATTCACAATCCTGCACTCGCGGTCAAGCTGGAACACCTGGGCGTTGACTGGAGCCCCGTGGCGGACCGCGACGCAATGGATCCCGAGTCGGTCTTGTCGGCGGCCCGGGAGGTCGTACGGTCGCAGGAAGGCTGGTCGGTCGACGAACGTGTGGTGCTGGGCCTCTTCGCCTCCCACAAGGAGGCCATGTACCAGGACCTGCAACAGAACAGAGACCGTATTTTGGCTCATCCGCTGGTGCGCGCCATCGGTCTCGGACCCGACGCGGGGTTGCCCGATGATGTGATCGGCTTCGACCCACCCGAGATCGACCGGATCGATGAGATGCGGATGCCCGAGCAGACGCCGCTCGTGCTCGACGCGGACTCCTCACAGCGGCAATGCATCGCTGCCGCGCTTGACGGCCGTTCCTTCGTCATGAGTGGTCCGCCCGGCACGGGCAAGAGCCAGACGATCACCAACATGATCGCCACGCTCATGCATGCGGGGCGTACGGTGCTGTTCGTCAGCGAGAAGGCCGCAGCGCTCGACGTTGTGCGGAACCGGCTTCGAGGCGTCGGCCTCGGGGACTTCGTGATGGCCTTGCACAGCGGCGATACCGGTAAAAAGGCCGTGGCGACGGAACTCGAACGGGTGCTGACCACCGAGGTGCGGATTACCGGCGCGGCCGAGCACGAGCTTGATCGGGCCCGGCGACTGCGTGAGGAACTGTCGGCCTACGCCGCAGCGATGAATCAGATCCGTGAGCCGCTCGGTCGTTCCCTCCACGATGTGTTGGGTCGTCTGGTCCTCCTGGAACAGGCGGGTACTCCGCAACTCACACTGGGCGGGACAAACACCGACACGGTCCGGCGATTCGGCGCCGGGCAGCTTCAGTCGCTCCTTGAAGCGGCCGGCGCCGTGAGCAGAGCCTGGCGCCCGGCCGCCGACCGCGAGGCTTTCGTCTGGCACGGGCTGAAGAAGGACTCCGCGCCCGCCACCCGTCTTGCCGAGGCAATCGACGCGCTCGCGGACCTGCGCACGGTTGTCGAACGTCGCCCGTTCGAGGCCACGATCCCCGAACCGCGCACCGTGCGTGAGGTACGCAAAGCCGTGGCGACGTTGGAAGCGGGGCCGCCTCGACGGGACCCGTCTGCGGCCGACTCGGTCGGCAGCACCCTATGGGACGACCTCTCCAGCGGTCTTGCCCGGTTGGCCGAGCTCTTCGGACTACCCAAGCCGGAGAGCGTTGAGGCGGCGTTCGTATTACTGGAGCTCTCCGATCTGGCCTCCGCGTCGGTGCGGCCGCCCGAACGATGGTTCGACGCCGACGGACTCCGGGAAGCACATCAAGCGGCTCGCGAGTTGCAGTTCGCCCTCGCCGCTTGCGCAGCCGCCCGTGCCGCGGCGGAGGACATCTTCGGCGAACAGGTTCTCCACGCTGAAGAGTTGCCGGGCCTGATCGAGCGATTCTCCGAACGCCACCGAGGAGTGTTCGGGCGGCTGTCCGGACGATATCGCGAGGATCGGGCGGCGGTTGTCGCGCTTACCCGTGCCGGTATCTGGGACAAGGTGCTGCCCCGGCGCCTGAGCGATGCCCTGGCCTGGCAGCACACTGCTGCCGAGGTTGCTCGATTGATGTCACACCACGCCGAGGCTCTGGGCGACTGTTTACCCCATAACGAGGATGCGCTGCCGACTCTCCACTTGGCGCTCTCCAGGGCGGACCGCATAGCGGAACTCGTCCGAGGTACCGGCAACAGAGAGGCACTGGTTTCCCTACTGGGTGCCTGCTCCGACCCGGACCCACAACCAGGGCTGATCGCTCGTGACATTCGCGGTCTGCTGGCGGCCTGGTGTGATGTGGCGACGCGTCGCGCCGATCACTGGTCGGAATCCTCGATCGCGCTGCTGGATGTTTTCGTGGAGCATCGCCGGGTCGGATTGTCCTCTGCCCTGTTGGGCACTTTCGAGCAGGCTCGGCAGGTCCTGGACGAGCTTCTGGCGGATGCACACGGACCGGAGGAGTGGCAGGCATATCGCGCCGGGATGGATGTTCTGGCGCGTTACGGTGTCGATGTCCTCGTCCCGCGTGCCGTGGAGCGACACGTCCCGTCCGAGCAGTTGCCCGCCGTCGTGGAGCAGGCAGTTCTGAAGTGCTGGGCCGACGATGTCCTTGCCAGTGATTCCCGGCTCGCTATCACTCGTTCTGCGGACCTGGACGCGCGGGTAATGGATTTCCGGGAAGCCGATCGCCGCCTCGTCGCCGCCGCGAGTGGAGCTGTGATCGAGGCGTGCAACAAGCGCCGACCGCGCCGGCACACCGGAGGTGCCGCCTTGTTGATCAAGCGACAAGCGGAGCTGAAGCGGCGCCATCTCCCGGTGCGTGAACTGCTGAGCCGGACCCGCGAGGTTGTCCGGCTGATCAAGCCGTGTTTCATGATGAGCCCTTTGACGGTGAGTCAATTGCTGCCGGCGGATCATCATTTCGATGTCGTGATCTTCGACGAGGCATCACAGGTTCGCCCTGCCGACGCCATCAACTGCATATATAGGGCGAATTCGCTGATCGTGGCGGGCGACGAGAAGCAATTGCCGCCCACGACCTTCTTCGATGCGGCGGTGGAGGACGATTCCGACCAGTACGACGATGACGTTCCCGACAGCTTCGAATCACTTCTGCACGCCTGCAAGGCGGGTGCCCTACGCGAGTTGTCCCTGCGCTGGCACTACCGCAGCCGTCACGAGGATCTGATCACCTTCAGCAACAGATCCTTCTATGGCAACTCCATGGTGACCTTTCCGGGAGCGGTGGAGCACGGCAACGACATCGGTGTCGAGTTCTTTCACGCGTCCGGTGTGTACGACCGGGGTGGTCGGCGGGACAACCGTACGGAAGCGGACTTCGTCGCCCAGCGCGTCATCCACCACTTCGATACCCGACCCGATCGCACCTTGGGGGTCGTCGCGCTCTCCCAGGCCCAGGCATCGGCCATCGATCAGTCCGTTCGGCAGGCCCGGCTGCGGCGTCCCGACCTGGATCACTGCTTCACCGAGGACCGGCTCGACGGGTTCTTCGTCAAGAACCTTGAATCGGTCCAGGGTGATGAGCGCGACGTCATGATCATGTCGATCGGGTACGGCCCCGACGAGCACGGTCGGCTCGGTACGAACTTCGGGCCCGTGAACAAGGAGGGTGGTTGGCGTCGACTTAATGTCGCGGTGACCCGGGCCCGCTGTCGCATGGAGGTCGTCGCATCCTTCCGGGCCGGTGATCTGGCGGACGGCGCGAATCAGAGCGTTCAGCACCTCAAGCGATATCTGGAGTACGCCGCGAACGGGCCCGCGGTCCTGGCGCAGGACGTCATGTACGTCGACGCCGAACCCGACAGTCCGTTCGAGGAGTCCGTTCTCCGAGTACTACGCGACTGGGGCTATCACGTGCAGCCACAGGTCGGCGTTGCCGGGTACCGCATCGACATCGGTGTCCGTCACCCGAAGCTTCCCGGCGCCTACGCGCTGGGCATCGAGTGCGACGGGGCGATGTATCACTCGTCGAGGACGGCTCGTGATCGCGATCGATTGCGGGAGGAGGTACTCGCGGGGCTGGGTTGGCGGCTCCATCGCATCTGGGGCACCGACTGGTATCGCGGACGCGCGGCCGCCGAACTGAGGTTGCGTGAAGCGGTGGAGTCGGCGGTGTGGCGGGAGCCGACGTCGGATTTCGCGGCGGCGGGTGCGGCCATGACCGTCCTGCGCGATGAGGGGGAGCGCGTCACGAACGCCGGAATGCCCGACAGGTCCTCCGATGAGTCGATCCCGTCCGAAGCTCGAGGAACCGAGACGTCACCGCCGAGGATGATGGTGCCTACCCAGCACGAGCGTGTTCCGGTCGAGACCGAGTCCGACCGCCCATGGAGCTCTCCGTACAAAACATGGGAGGCGAGCGTCTCTTCATCGCACGAACTACACACTCCGGAAGCTCGTCCCGAGCTGCGTATCGTGCTGAAACGGGTGATCGAGATCGAGGGGCCCATCCATGAGGAACTGTTGGTGCAACGCGCTCGAGAGGCATGGGGTGTGGCTCGGGCAGGCAACAGGATCCGCGACAATGTACGGGAAGTGGTGCGTGCTCTCGTCCGTACGGGACAGGTCGCGGTCGCTGGCGACTTTCTGGACCTGGCCGGTAGGCAGGCACCGAACGCGCGCTTTCCACAGGACGGGTGCCTCCCGCGCAAGGCTGTGCACATCGCCTCAGTCGAACGGCAACGCGCCCTTTATGAACTGGCTGCCGAATGCCCTGGTATGTCGCGAGAGGAACTGGTTCGGCACGCATGTGAGTTGTTCGGCTGGCGACGCATGGGCCGGGACATCCGGGGCTTCCTGGACTCCGACATCGACGAACTGCACCGCTGGGGCAGGCTGAGGGACGCGGACGGGCGCATCACGGCGGAGGGATGACCCGCCGGGTGGCCTGAGTTGCTCCATCCTGCTCCGGTCGCCTTGACGCCGTATGGTTTGTCGGCCCGTTGTCGGGCTCGGACTGTGGTGAGGGGCCGTTAACACGACGCGCCGCACATGGGTATATAACGGCGCTCTCGTTTTGTGCAATGCCACTCCCTGGTGTCTGTCCGTCCCGGGCAAACGCACCAGCTCTGGCACGTGTGATCGAGTCGGCTCGCGGGGCCGTCCTCCGCGCAACGCGTGCGGGTGAAGCTTCGGGTGGGGGGCGTGCCGCGAGGTGGGGCGGGGCGCTCGGGGGACCAGGATCGGGGCGTTCGACCCGAGATCGTGCCGGCTTCGGCCGGCGGGATCGCCAGTGCCGGAGGTACCCGTGCCCACCGCGTCCGCGTCCCCCACCCGAGTGCGCCGTGCGGGCGCCGCGGTATTCGCCTGCTGTGTCGTGCTGTTCGGGCCGGCGAGCGCGCGGGCCGACGTGCCCACCGATCGGGTGCGGCCGGTGGCGGACCCCCAGCCGGTGGCGGACCCACGGCCCGGTGCGGATTCCCGGCCCGGCGCCGATCCCCGGCCAGCCGCGGGTTCCCGGCCGATCCCGCCGTCCGTGCCGCCGGCGCCGCCCGGGCTGCCGGGGCCGCGTGCCTTCGCCGACGTGGTGGGCACCCGCGCCGGGCAGTCGGTGAACATCGCGGTCCTGGCCGACGACACCGGCGACGGGCTCGTCGTGCTCTCGCACACCAACCCCGAACACGGTCTGGTCTTCCAGGCCGAGGACACGACCGGGACGGACGCCGTGCTGCGCTACACCCCGGGGCCGGGCTTCGTCGGCCGGGACGACTTCCGCTACACGGTGAGCGACCGGTTCGGGCGGCAGGCCACCGCGAACGTGCGGGTCGAGGTGGCACCGGCCGCCACCCGGGTACGCGAAACCGCCGCGAGCCGCGTCGTGGACCAGCTCCGCGCGACCCCGGCCGACGCCGCCAGCCGGCCGCGCGCGGCCGGGACCGGATCGGGCGGCCGGGTGCTGCTCGTCGTGTTCCTGGGCTCGGCCGTGCTCGGCGCCGGTTTCCTGGCCCTGGTCGCGCAGCGTCGTCGGCCGCGCGCCCGGGCGGCTCACGTCTTCCGGTCGCCCTGGGTCGATCGGTAGATCCCGTACAGCAGTTCGGCGATCCCGAGGATCAGCAGCACCATGCCGAGCTTCCCGGGTTCGAACACGGGCGGGTGCACATCGTCGGCGAACAGTTTCAGGCCCGCGCCCACCAGGGCGGTGACCAAGCCGGCCACCATCGAGCCGCGCGCCTTGGCCACGGTCCGTCTCCTTCACTCGACCTGCGGATACGCCTACGAGGCTAGGGCCGCGTCCCGCGTCGACACGCCCTCCCTCGGGACGAAACGGCGTACACACTTCGGCCTAGAAACGCGGGAGTTCGAGCCGCGGTGTGCGCAGGTCGCCCGTCCCGGAGGGCCGATCGCCCGGTGGGGGGTCTACCCCCACCCCAAGTGGCCGGCCGGCCCCATGGGCGGGTACCGCGGGCGCTTCTAGCGTGGGTTCGACGCCGCCCACGGGGAGCGGCCGAACGCCTGGAGGGTCATCGTGGGCGGGCAACCGACACGCGAGCGGGAGTGGGACACGAGCGGAGCCGGGCATGCCGACGCCGGGGAACCGGCGGTTCGGCTCGACGCGGTCCGCAGGGTCTACGGGAAGGGCTCCGCCTCGGTCGCCGCCCTCGACGGGGTCTCGATCGCCTTCACACCCGGCTCGTTCACCGCCGTGATGGGGCCGTCCGGCTCGGGCAAGAGCACCTTCCTGCACTGCGCGGCCGGCCTGGACCGGCCGACCTCGGGCGCGGTCACCGTGGCCGGTCGGGATCTCGCCGATCTGAACGAGAACGCGCTGACCAAGCTGCGCCGGGAACGGATCGGCTTCGTCTTCCAGGCGTTCAACCTGCTGCCCACGCTCACCGTGGAGCAGAACGTCACCCTGCCGCTGCGCTTCGCCGGCAAGCGGGCGGACCGGCGCCACATCACCGAGGTGATCGCGCGGGTCGGCCTCACCGACCGGGCCCGACACCGCCCGCACGAGTTGTCCGGCGGCCAGCAGCAACGGGTCGCCATCGCCCGTGCGTTGGCGATCCGGCCCGCCGTGCTGTTCGCGGACGAGCCGACCGGCGCGCTGGACACCCGGACCGCGGCCGAGGTGCTCGGGCTGCTCCGGGAATCGGTACACGTCGACGACCAGACCATCGTCATGGTCACCCACGACCCGGTCGCCGCGTCCTACGCCGACCACGTGGTCTTCCTCGCCGACGGCCGGATCGCCGGCCGGCTGGCCGCGCCGACCGTGGACACGATCGCGGACCGCATGACCCACCTGGGCGCCTTCGAGGCCGGCCCGAACCGGTCGTCGGGCCAGGTGCGCTGATGTGGGGACTCGCGCTGCGCACGCTGCGTTTTCGGGCGGGCGGCTTCGTGGCGACCTTCGTCGCGCTGTGCTTCGGCGCCACCGTCGTGATGGCCTGCGGCGGCCTGCTCGAGACGGGCGTTCGCAACAACGCCCCGCCGCAACGCCTGGAGCGGGCCTCGCTGGCGGTGATCGGCGACCCCACCTACACCGGCCCGCGCGACGGCGACGGCGACCGGGAGCGGGACTACGCGCTGGGTGAGCGCGTCCCGTTGGACGCGGGCATGGTGGAGCGGGTGCGCGGCGTCGCCGGGGTGCGGGCAGTGGTCGGCGAGCGTACCTTCGGCACCGCGCTGATCGGTCCCGACGGCAATCGCAAGGCACAGGGCCACGCGTGGGAGTCCGCCCAACTGACGCCGTACACCCTGGCCGGGGGTGTCGCGCCGACCGGGCCGGACGAGGTGGTCCTGGACACCACGCTCGCCCGCCGCGCGGCGGTCGACGTGGGCGACCGGGTCCGGATCGCCGCGCACGGCGAGGCGCGCGCCTACCGGGTCAGCGGGATCGCCCGACCCGCGCGCACGGTGCCGCAGGCCACGATGTTCTTCGCCGCGGCCGAGGCAGACCGGCTGTCCGCGCCCGCCGGCGCCGTCGCGGACATCGCGATCGTGGCCGCGCCGGGCACCGACCTCGGCGCGCTGCGCAAGGCGGTCTCCCGCGCGGTGCGCGACGATCGGATCCGGATCCTGGCCGGGGACGATCGCGGCGCGGTCGAGCATCCCGAGATTTTGGCGAACAAGTCCGACCTGATCTCGCTGTCCGCGGTGTTCGGCGGTCTGGCCGTCGCGGTCGCGGTGTTCGTGGTGGCCGGCACGATCGGGCTGTCCGTACAGCAGCGTCGGCGCGAGTTCGCGCTGATGCGGGCGATCGGCGCCACCCCGCGCCAACTGCGCCGGATGTTGCTCGGCGAGACGCTTATGGTCACCGTGCTCGCGGCGGGCGTCGCCTGGTTCACCGGCCCGGCGGCCGGGCGGGTGCTCTTCGATCGACTGGTCGCCTCGGGCATGGTCGCCGAGACGGTGGAGTTCGAGCAGGGCTGGATCCCGGCGGTGGCCGCGGCCGGCGCGGTGCTGCTGACCGCGCTGGTCGGCGGGTTCGTCGGCGCCTGGCGCGCGGTGACCGCCAAGCCGACCGAGGCACTGGCCGAATCCGCCTTCCAGCGACGCCGGCTCAACTGGTTCCGGCTCGTGCTCGCGCTGATCGCGCTGGCCGGCGCCACCGCGTTGGGCCTGGTCACGGTGAACGTCCTGGAGGGTCCGATGGCGGCGAGCACCGCCGGCCCGGCGGTGATCTGCGCGGCGATCGGCCTGGGCCTGCTCGCCCCAGGGCTGACCAGGCTACTCACCTGGCTCCTGTACCGCCCGCTGGGCGCGCTGACCGGGCGGTCCGGCCGGATCGCGATGCTCGGCGCGCGGGTCACCTCGATCCGCACGGCCGCGGTGGTCACCCCGATCATGCTGGCGGTCGCGATCAGCACCGGCGAGTTGTACCTCCAGACCACCACGACCGGGCAGGCCGAGCGGGTGTACACGGAAAGCCTGCGGGCCGACGCGGTGGTGACCGCCGCCGTGGGCGGCGTGGACCCGGGCCTGGTCGAGCGGGTGCGGGCGATCCCGGGCGTGGCGAGCGCGAGCGCGTACACCACGAGCGCGGGTTTCGTGGAGAACCCGCGTGTCGCGCCGGACAGCAGGCACGGGGTGCCGATGCAGGGCGTCGACGTGGACACGGGCCCGGCGACCGTCGGGGTGACGGCCTCCGCCGGCTCGCTGGCCGAACTGCGCGGCGACACGGTGGCGTTGCCGAAGGCGCTGGCCCGGTCGATCCATCGCGGGCTCGGCGACACGATCCGGTTGCGGCTCGGCGACGGCGCCTCGGCGGATGTGCGGGTGGTCGCGCTGTTCGAAAGCCGGCCCGGCTACGACACCATGCTGCTGCCGGTGTCCCTGCTCGCGCCGCACACCACGGACGGGCTGCCCGCGCAGATCCTGGTCCGCGCGGCCGAGGGCACCGATCCCGACCGGCTGGTCGCGTCGCTGGGCGTCTGGGCCAAGGAGCACCCGGGGCTGCGGGCGGCCTCGCGCGACGCGCTGCTCGAAACGCACGCCGAGGAGTCGAAGACCCAGGCGTGGATCAACTATCTGATCATCGGCATGCTGACCCTGTACACCGCGTTGTCCCTGGTCAACTCGCTGATCCTGGCCACGCACAACCGCCGGCGCGAGTTCGGGCTGCAACGCCTGAGCGGCGCGACCCGCGGCCAGATCATGCGGATGTCCGCGGTCGAGGCGACGCTGACCACGCTGATCGGGGTGATCCTGGGCACCGCGGCGGCGGCCGCGGCGGTGGTCCCGTTCAGCCTGTCGTTGACCGACTCGTGGTTGCCCATGGGCTCGATCCGGATCTACGCGGCCGTGGTCGGCACGGCGGCGGTGCTGACCTTCGCGGCGACGCTGCTGCCGACCTGGAAGGTACTGCGGACGAACCCGGTGGCGGTGACGCAAGGCTGATCGGCCCGAATCCCCCGGGACGGTGCGGCGGTCGCCGTACTCCCGGTCGCTTCAGGCCATCGACCGCTCGCTTCCGGGGCTGCGGACAGGCTCGACGTCTTTCCCATCGTTCTTCTGTTCATCTACGAAGCGGTCACGACCATGGCGGCGTACGTCGACGATATGCCTTTCGTCGATCCGTGACGGCATTGCCGGCAACCCGGTCCCCGCTCGAATGGACACCATAGAATTCGACGGCCCTCCCTCCCTCGCTCGGTGCCATCAGGGCCGTCAATACGTACGGGCGCCGGTGCGTTCAATCTCGAAGGTGAATTCCGTTGACGACGCCGCAGGTCACTCTGCACCGCTACTCACATGAAGGGCGCCACTTTCGACGTCATCGGCATGTACAAGAGTGTCCGGGGTATCCATGAAATGCGGCATGAGGGCTTTCGCGGAGTCGCCATCCAGATCACACAGTCTTCCCATGGAAATCAGGGATTCCCATAAGCGAGAACTCGTAGCCGATCGATACCCCGTGGGAATCGCCTGGGCGTGAAAATTCGGATAGGTATGATGCCGCTTGATCTCACACTCGTCGCCGAAAATCTTCCGGACCTCCCATTCGATTCTGTCGAAAAATCCGACATTGTTTACACCCTCCGATTGTGCTGACCGCCCGCCATTCGGTATGAAAGAATTCGACGACCCTCTTTAGCGATGACGTGGTTCGGGCAAGACCGCACGTTGCCTGGTGGTTCGTCGCCGACGGTCGCGACAACGCTCGGTGGCGGGTCCGAGCGGTCGGACACGCCGGGTGAGGCATCCGGGTGATGATTCGTGACTCTCGGCTTGGTTCTTTCTAGCCTCGGGTCCGAGACACCGATCGGGGATCGAGGCCGTCGCACGCCGAGACCGTGTCCTCGGTCCTGCCGGGACTGCGCCCCCGGCAGGATCGGGGAGACGGTCCCGGTCGCGGTGCCCGGCGGCATGCGCACGACCCGGAGCGTGCAGGGGAGCACGCATCGATGACCGCCCCGAGCCGAGCCCCCGGGCGCCCCGCGCCCGACCCGCTCTTCGAGCACACCCCCGATCCGCTGCGCTGCACGCGGTCGGCCGCCGCCGCGATGGGGGCGCGGCGGGGACCGGTGCCCGCCGGCGTCGCGGCCCCGGCGAGCGTGGCGCTTTTGGTCTGGGCGATCCGCGCGAAGCGTCGGTAGGGCGACCGGGCCGAACCTCACCGGGTCGCCGCGTCCTCCGCCCACGCGCGCAGCAGCCGCCGAGTCGCCTCGTTCGCGCCGCGCCCGTACTTGGTCGGCGACGTCGCGGCGATCGCGACCCGGATGTCCGCCTCGGCGAGTCCCGCGCCTCGGGCGTACTCGGCGGGCAGCGCGGCGTCCAGTGCCTCGGCCACCCTCGGCTCGGCGACGTGCGCGAGGATCAATCCGGCCAGGTCCTCGCCCGGCAGCCCGTAGCCCGCGTGCGACCAGTCGAGCAGCACCACGTCCTCGTCCCGCGCGATCAGGTTGCCCGGCCGCAGGTCGAGGTGGCACAGCAGGTACGGGAGTTCGGCGAGCCGGGTCGCCAGCGGCCCGACGGGGGACGGACGTTCGAACAACCAGGACGGCCCGAGCGGTCCGGTCGCGGCCTGCGCGGCGCCGAGGCGGTGGGCGAAGTCGGCCCATCGGGCGGGATCCCACTCGGTCCCGGCCACACCCCGGACGAACTCCAGCCACAACGCCACCGACCCGTCGCCCCGCCGATCCACCCGCAGCGTCCGGGGCGCGGTCAACCCGTGCGCGGCGTAGACGCCCGCCGCCAGACCGCTTTCGTACGCCTCGACCTCCCGGGCCCAGTAGCGCGGATTGGCCGGCCCCGTGCCGTCCGGCGTGGCCAGCTTGAGCACCGCGTCGGCATCGCTGCCGAGCACGTGCCAGATGTCGGAACGGGTGGACAGCGGGGCCGCGTCCAGGGGCGAGCCCAACTCGGGCGGGACGGATTCGATGCGCACCGGCGGCGGCGCGGCGGACTCGGTCAGGGTCGACTCCGGGGCGGGAGGTACCGGCCGATGGTGGACCGGGACGTCAGCGGAAGGCCGGGGCACGGGGCGGGCGTCGGCGCCCGATGTGGTGGCGATAGCCGAGTACCGACTCGTGTCGACGGGCGTGCCGGCCGCGCCCCGAGCGCACCGTGTGGTGATCGGTCGGTCGCCGCTCGGCCGAGCGCCCGAGCGGTGCCGGGACCGGGAGCGGGGTCGGCGCGGCGGCGGCCGGTTCGATCGCGGGCCGTGCGGTCGACGGCGGATGCGGTGGCACGGACGAGGTCAGCGGCCCGAGCAGGCGGTCCTCGAGCCAGGCGAGTCCGGGTATCAACAGGAACATCACGATCGGTGCAAGCAGAGCTAGGACCAAGTACATGAGTGCCGCCTGGGGTGAGCTCGTCCGGGCCGTAGTAGCCCCCTAGCCGGTGGCGAACGACGCAAACGTGACGGTTAGGCAACGAAGGCCGTTTTCCCGCGCCAGCCGACGATCGCTTTCGATCGATATCTGCGCTATGTGGGTGACGAGCCGGTGCAATATGATCATGAAACGAAGGCGCGCATGATCACGAAGCGCCCGAGCCCACGACCACACGGCGCCCGCACCCGCGATCACCCGCCGCGAATTCCTCGACGCGCCGCTGCCGCGCCTGACAGCCTGATCGCATGGCGAACGACGGCACGACGCTCGACTGCGACGCGATCCTGTTCGATCTCGACGGTGTGCTGGTGGACTCCCACCCCCTGATCGAACGCATCCTGCGCGCCTGGGCCGCCGGCCGCGGCGTCGATCCCGACGTCGCGGTCGCCGCCTCGTACGGTCGCCGGGACATCGACCTCGTGCGCGTGGTCGCCCCCGCCCTGGACGCCGAGACCGAGGCCGCGTGGATCGTCGAACGCGAGGAACGCGACTTCACCGGCATCGTGCCGATCCCCGGCGCCGCCGGCCTGCTCGCCGCGCTGCCCTCGGCACGCTGGGCGATCGTCACCTCCGGCACGCGCCGGGTCGCGCGGGGGCGCCTGCGTGCGGCGGAGTTGCCGGAACCGGTGTACATGATCACGGCGGAGGACGTCACCGAGGGCAAACCGGCTCCCGAGGGCTATCTGCGCGCGGCCGATCTGCTGGGCGTACCACCGCACCGCTGCCTGGTCGTCGAGGACGCGGAGAGCGGTGTGCGCGCGGCCGCGGCGGCCGGGATGCGCTGCCTGGGCATCGGCGCGGCGTTGGCCGACGGGGTCGGCGGCGCCGCGCTCGACGCCTGGGCCACGGATCTGCGATCGATCGATCCCGAACAGGTCACGGCCGAACACGTCCGGCTTAACATCCACCCGAATGGGTCAAACTAGGGACGCAACCTCTCGGGCCCCATTGGCGTCTACAAGGGTGCACGACTCGGGGAACACCACATTTTGGTTTGGGTCGGGAGAGGCCACCACTCGATGAAGAAGACACGTATATCCCTCGCGGTCGCCGTGACCGCGGTCCTGGCCCTGTCGGCCTGCAACTCCGGCTCGTCGAGTGATTCGACGGCCAAGGCGGGCTCGCAGTCGAACCTGCCCACCACCGTCTCCTCCGCGCCCGTCACGCCGAGTGCGGAGAGTACGCCACCCGCCACGTCGGCCGCGCCGAGCAGCAGCGCCCCGACCAGCGCGTCGCCGACGGCTCCCGCGACGTCCGCGAAGCCGGCCACGAGCAAGCCGCCGACCACCAAGCCGCCGACCACGAGCAAGCCGCCGACGACCAAGCCCAAGCCGCCGGCCGCGCAGGCCGGGCTGGACGAGCGGTGTCTGACCGGTCGGGCGATCTGCATCGACAAGCGCACCGACCGGCTCACCTGGGTGATCGACGGCAAGGTGCAGTATTCGACCGCCGTGCGCTTCGGCTCGGCCGAGACGCCGACCCGCGAGGGCGCGTTCAGCATCAACTTCAAGAGCCGCGACCACGTTTCGACGATCTACCACACGCCGATGCCGTTCGCGATGTTCTTCTCCGGCGGCCAGGCCGTGCACTACTCGGCCGACTTCGCCGCCAACGGCTACAACGGCGCCTCGCACGGCTGCGTCAACGTCCGGGACAAGGGCCTGGTGCAGCGGCTCTTCGACGAGACCCGGGTCGGCGACAAGGTGATCGTCTACCGCTCGGCCAAGTAGGCCGCGGATCCACCCGCCCCGGCGTTCGGGGCCGCTCGGCCGGCACGACCGAGCGGTCCCGACCCCGGGGATCCGGCAGACCCGTGCTCAGCGCTCGCGCGGGGCACGCACCGTCTTGAACTCCGCCGGACCCGCGCCCATCTCGAACGTGCCGTCGGGGTAGAGCATCGGGCGCCGCTCCTGCATCAGCTTCGAGTACTTCTCCACGTGCTGGATCGAGACGCCCTCGGGGTCGGTGAAGTCGACCAGCGCGATCGCCACCCAGAACACCGCCCGCTTGTTGTTGAACAGCGGCACGTTCACCGTCGAGCCCTGGCCGTCGGTGACCTCGGCGTGCGCGCCGTACGACTTGAAGCTGCCGAAGCCGTTCTCGACCGCGCTGTAGGCGCAGATCAGCACATAGCCCTGCTGGTCGGGCCGGGTGATCCGGACCGTCTCGCGGCCGGGTACGCGCGAGTCGCCGTCCAGCTTGATGTAGGGCGCGGAGTTCAGGCTGCCCAGGTCGCGGTAGTAGATCACCCCGTCGCTGTCGCCCTTGTTCAGCGCGCCCAGCTTCGACCGGGGCACGTAGAGCGCGTACAGGTCCAGGTCGGCGCCGGACTTGCGGCGGGCGTCGTTGCCGCCGTCCCAGACCAGGGACGCGGTGACGGTGACCGAGCGGTCGTCCTTGTCCATGCTGATCGTCGCCCGGCCGCCCTTGGCCAGATCGACCCGGCCCAGCGGCTCCTTGGCCATCGAGATCGGCGCGGGCGCGGCCGGCGCGGGTGCGGCGGCGGGCTCCTTGACCAGGGCGTGCACCGGCGCGGCGGGAGTCGGCTCCGGCTCCGGCTCGTCCTCCACCGAGATGCCGAAGTCCGTGGCGAGCCCGGCCAGTCCGCTCGCGTAGCCCTGACCCACCGCGCGCACCTTCCACGCGTCGCCGCGCCGGTACAGCTCGACCAGCACCGCGACCGTCTCGCCGCCCTCGAACGCGCCGGCCGGGTAGGTGATCCGCGCGTCGCCGGAGGTGGTGAGCGCACTCAGGCCGGGCACCTGGCCGAGGGTGGCCCCGGGCCGGTCCGCGTCCGCGCTGACCACGACCACCACCTTGGTGATCTCGGGCGGCAGCTTGGCGAGTTCCACCGCGACGTGCGTGGTTCCCGAGGGTCCCGCCGTGGTGCGCACCGCTCCGTCGCCGCCGACGGGATTATTGAAGAACACCAGGTCCTCGTCGGTACGCACCTTGTGCGCGTCGGTCAGCAGCACGGCGGACACGTCCACGACGTCGGCCGAGGCCCACCCGATCGAGACCTCGGCGCGGTCGCCGGTCAGGGGCGCGTTGGCGCCGGTGGGCAGCGTGACGTCGGACATGGAGGGCCCTCCCGGTTGGACAAAGACGCCGTATCGCGCCGTTGTCCAGGGGAACGACCCTCCCCCCGACGACGTTCCGCAAACCTGAAACTTTAACCAAGCAGGGGTAAAGCCCCAGGTGACAAGCCCGACTCGGGCTCGGTCAAACGCCCGACACCACCTTGTCGAACGCCTTCCTGGCCTCGGCGAAAAAGGCGGGCGCTCCCTCGGGCCCGGCGCAGAACACCTGGATCGGCAGATGCACGGCGGTGGCCCCGGCGGCGATCACCTCGGCCGCGCCGGCCATCGTGCGGGTCAGGTCGAATCGGCCCGCGTCGTCCTTGACCAGCGGCAGCGGGCCCTGCACCCGCAGTGCGCCCGGGTCGCGGCCGGCGTCGGCGAGGGCGGTCCGGATCCGTGCCACGTCGCGGGCCATGTCGGCCGTGGACAGGCCCATGATCGGGATCCAGCCGTCGCCGCTGCGCACGATCCGCGCCAGGTTGCGGGTGTTCAGCGTGCCGCCGATCCACAGCGGCACCCCGCCGGGCTGGACCGGCCGCGGCGCACAGTAGGCGTCGGTGAAGTTCACCGTCTCGGACACGAACGACGCGGGCAGGTTCGTCCACAGCTCCTTGCAGGCCGCGAGGGTGTCGGTGAGCAGCCGACCGCGGTTGTCCCAGTCGATCCCGGCGGCGTCGTACTCCTCGCGCTGCCACCCCGTGGCCACGCCCAGCTCCAGCCGCCCGCCGGAGAGTTGGTCCAGCGTCGCGGCGGTCTTGGCGAGCAGGGCGGCGCCGCGCAGCGGGGCGACGAGGATGCCGGTGGCGAGGCGCACCCGCGAGGTGACGGCGGCGATCGCGGCGAGCAGGGTGAGCGGTTCGGGCCAGTCCGCCTCGGGCGGGGTGGGGAAGCGGCCCCAGGAGTAGTTCTGTGTGTTCGGGCCCATCACCACGTGGTCCACCAGCACGATGCGGTCGATCCCCGCGTCGTCGGCCGCGCGACCGACGTCGGTGAAGCCGCGCCAGTCGCCGGCCGGCCAGCTGCCGAAGTTGGGCAGGCCGATGGAAAGTTGCACGTCAGTGCTCATCCGGATGCTCCGTCGAATCGGTGTCGGTGTCGGTGTCGGGCGCGGTGTCGGTGTCGGAGGCGAGGGGGTGACCGGCGCCCGGGCCGGGATCGGGGCCGGGACCCGGTTCCGCGACCGGGCGGGGCGGGCGGATCGGCCGCGGCGGGTGCGTCGGTCGAGTCGGTACGGGTGCCGGCGTCGGCGGGGCGTACGGATCGCGGCCCGCGAGCGCCGCGTCGATCACCGCGTCGCCGAGCGCGGCGCGGGCGTACTTCTCGAAGGAGGGCGCGCGGCGCAGCTCGTTGCCGCCGTCCACGGCCAGGCTCTGCCCGGTGGTCCAGGACGACTCGGGGCCGGCGAGGTGGCGGACCGCCTCGGCGATGTCCTCGGGCAACCCGGTGCGGCCCAGCGGCTTGTTGGCCAGGAAGCGGCCGATCATCTCCTCGTCCGCGAAGATCCGCGCGTCCTCGCGCGAGCGCACCAGCCCGGGGCGGACCGCGTTGACCCGGACGCCGGCCGGGCCCAACTCGTCGGCGGCGGCCCGGACCAGCGCCTCCAGGCCCGCCTTCCCGGCCGCGTAGCCGCTCAGGAACGGCATGGTCAGCCGAGCCGCGGTGGAGGACACGCAGACGATCGCGCCACCACCGCGCGCGGCGATCACCGGCGCCGCGTACTTGATCGCCAGGAACGCGCTGTGCGTGTTGCGGTGCAGGTCGGCCAGGAACGCGTCGTCGTCCATGGCCAGGATCGGCGCGGTGCTCCCGCCGCCCACCGTGGCCACGCAGACGGCGAGCGCGGGACCCGCCGCGCGGACCGCCTCGCGGACGCCGTCGGTGGTGCAGGCGTCGACCGCGACGTGCCGCACCTCGGTACCGGCCGGCGCCCCCGCGCGCAGCCGTTCGGCGGTGGCGGCGAGCGCGTCGGCCCGGCGGGCGGCGAGCGTCACCGAGCAGCCGTCCGCCAGCAGACGAGCCGCACAGGCGGCGCCGATGCCGCCGCTGCCACCGGTGACCAGGGCCATCCGACCGGCCAGAATCGCGGGCATGGGCGGGCTCCTCCAAGGGCGACCAAGGGGCTGACGATCTGTCAGCTCGCGGCAGACGTTACACCTCGAATCATTCGAGTTGTAACGAAGTTCGGCTAGAGTGTGGCCATGACCACGCCGGAGGGCGAGCCGCCCGGACTGACCGCGCTGCTCTACGCGGCCACCGCCCGCCTCGACGCGCACTTCGCGGCCTGTGCGGGAGCGATCGGGCTGACCGCGTCCCAGGCCAACGCGGTGCACGAACTCGCCGAGCCGCTGGGCATGCGCGAGCTGGGCCGCCGGATGTGCTGCGAGCCACCGAACGTGACCTTCGTGGTGGACCGGCTGGTCGAGCGCGGCCTGGTCGAGCGCCGGCCGCACCCGAACGACCGCCGGGCGAAGCTGATCGCGCTCACCCCGGAAGGCGCCGAACTGCGTGCCCGCCTGTTCGCCGGCCTCGCCGTGGACCCGCCGCTGTCCGGGCTGCCGGACGCCGACCGAAGGACCCTTCGGGTCCTGCTCGACCGGGCCCTGAGCGACGACTGAGCGACGACTGAGCGATGACCGGTCGCCGACCCTGGTTCTCCTCGACCCCGGCCACTAATCTGACGCGCCATCAGACAGTGCGGTGTCGCCCACCCCCGGTGGCGCCGGGGACAGGAGTACGGCATGGCTGTGTTCGCGCTGCGTTTCGACTTCCGGAATCCGGCCTTCGCCGGGACGACCATGGGAGAGCGCTACGCAGCGGCACTCGACATGGTCGAGTGGGCCGACGAGCGCGGATTCTTCATGGTCACGCTGTCCGAGCACCACGGCTTCGCCGACGGATACCTGCCCGCCCCACTCCAGTTCGCCGCCGCGATCACCGCGCGCAGCCGGAACATGGGCGTCACCATCGCCGCGATCCCCGCGCCGCTGCACGACCCGCTGCACCTGGCCGAGGAACTGGCGGTGCTCGACCTGCTCAGCCAGGGTCGGGTGAACGTGGTGCTCACCAACGGCTACGTGGACACCGAGTTCGCGATGTACGACGTGCCGATGCGCGAGCGGGTCAAGCGCACCGTGGAGACCGTCGAGACGTTGCGCAAGGCGTGGACGGGGGAGGAGTTCGAGTTCCGCGGCCGGACCGTGCGGGTGACCCCCGCGCCGTTCCAAAAGGGCGGTCCGCCGATCATCCTCGGCGGCAGTGTCGAGGCCGCCGCCCGCCGGGCCGCGCGGATCGCCGACGGGTTCATGCCGTCCAACCCGGACATCTGGGAGTTCTACCGGGACGAGAAGGTCACGCTCGGCGAGGAGGACCCGGGCCCGTACTTCGGCGGCGACACCGGCTTCTTCCACCTCTCGAACGACCCCGACCGGGACTGGGACCGGATCGCGCCGCACGCGCTGCACGAGGTCAACGCCTACGGCGAGACGATGGCCAGGGCGGGCACCGCCGGGGTGGGCGGCTACGCGAGCGTCACCGACGCCGACGCGCTGCGGGCGGGCGGGCAGTACCGGGTGATCACCCCGCAGACCCTGGTGGCCGAGCTGAAGGCCCAGGGCGACGCGGCGTTCGCGATCCTGCACCCGATGATGGGCGGCATCCCGCCGGAGTTGGCCTGGGAGAGCCTGCGCCTGTTCGAGAACGAGGTGCTGCCGAACCTGTAGCGGGCGCCGGTCGGCGGCGCGGCCCACCCCGGGCCGCCCGCCACCCGCCGATCGCCGTCGGTCATCGGTGCGGCGCGCCCGCCACGAAGTCCTTCGTGTGGTCCCACCACGTGCGCCGGTCGGGCGGGAACCGGCGCAGCGAGCGGGCCAGCTTGGTGTCCGCGTGCGACGAGGTCCGCCCCGGGCCCTCCTTGTAGCGCCAACGCGCCCACGGCGACTCGGGCTTGGCGATCCGGATCGCCGACACCATCGCCACGAACGGGACGAACACGCCGATCAGCCCGGTGGCCACCTTCCCCTTGGCCAGCGCGCACAACGCGAAGGCCAGGTTGAACACCACGATCACCGCGGCCACCGGCTTGCTGTCCCCGTCGCCCAGGCCGAGCGGGTTGGCCCCGACGAACAGCAGCACGCCCATCGCGGCGGTGATCAGTACGGCGTCCACCGACTTGCGCCCGTCCGCGGCCCAGTACACGTCGTCCAGGTGTACGAGCAGCGCGAACTCGTCCAGGGTCAGTGCGGCGCCCATCCCGAACAACCCGGCGAGCACCTGCCGCAGCGCGCCGCCCGGTTCGTAGGAGAACTCGAGCGCGCCCGCGATCAGCATCAGGAAAATCCCGTAGACCTGGTGGTGCACGTGCACCTTGCCCACCACCATGTTCCGGAACGGGCCCTTGCCCGCCCGGATCAGCCGGGTGATCAGCCTGGTCACCGCGAAGGTGAAGATGAACGCGACGAGCATCCAGCCGACGCCGTGGGGCCCGGCCTCGGCGTCGCCCGCCAGCCGAGCGGTGGTCGAGATCCAGCCCTGGTGCTGCACAGCCCGTCCCTGCTCGTGATTTCCGTGTGAGGAGGATTGTCCATGATCGAATGGACCGCACGGCGCCATCGCCGCTCCCGCACGATGGCGACCGGATCGAATCGAGGTTAGGACGCGCATGGCCCTCCCCACGACTTCCACCGAGGTGACCTTCCCGGCCGGTGCCACCACCGGCGAGGCGCCGATCCTGGCGGCGCCC
The DNA here is from genome assembly GCF_042793325.1 of Embleya sp. NPDC056575. Classification (NCBI taxonomy): domain Bacteria; kingdom Bacillati; phylum Actinomycetota; class Actinomycetes; order Kitasatosporales; family Streptomycetaceae; genus Embleya; species Embleya sp. NPDC056575. Next base: position 49,808 of record NZ_JBHTVA010000023.1, on the reverse strand, counting down.
GTGCTGCCGGACGGTCGCACGGCCCTGGTGGTCGGGCGTACGCCGTTCCATCCGCTCGACCACACCTGGCCGGACCAGCCCGCGGACACGGGGGTGATCCGGGTGGCGGGCGCGGAACTTCCGGTGGTGGACTGCCTGACCGGTGGGGTCGGCCCGGATGGGACGTTCGCGGTCGGCGAGGCGATCCCGGTGCGGCGCGGCGACGAGGACTGGGCCTGGCTGGCGCTGCACGTGGTGGACCCGGCCCCGGGCGACCCGGCCGACCTGGTCGGCGCCGCGGCCGAACTCGTGGTCGACGCCGAGCGCCGGGCCGCGCTGAGCGCCGCGCACACCGCGTGCCACCTGCTGGCGTTCGCGCTGAACGCGGTGCTCGCGCCGCGCTGGCGCAAGGAGGTGCGCACCGACAGCCTCGGCCGTCCGGACTTCGACAACCTCGCGATCACCCGGTCCCGGTTGACCGAGGCCGGCAGTCGGGACGACTACCGGATCGGCAAGTCGCTGCGGAAGAAGGGCTTCACCGCGGACACGCTGGCCGAGGACCTGCCCGGGATCCGCGACGAGGTGGAGGCGCTGCTCGGCGAGTGGCTGAAGACCGACGCCGGGGTCCGGATCGAGGTGCCCGCCCCGGCGCTGACCGCGCGTCGGGTGTGGCACTGCGGGCTGCCCGACGGTGACGCGCACGTCCCGTGCGGCGGCTCGCACCTGGCCCGACTCGGCGAACTGCGCTCGCTGGCGGTCGAGTTGACCCTGGAGGAGGACGGTGCGCTGGTCGCGCTGACCCGGCCCGAGCGGATCTGAGTCGCGGTTCGACGCGGGTCCCCGGGAACCGGCCCCCCGGTGCGGACGTTACCTTCGGAAGGAAATCTCTTTGCCCAACCATGACCTGGTCGGGGGGCTTCCGCTGTCCGCCATCGCCCGCTCCGGGAGGCACGTGCCGTGCAAACCATCGCCCTGGGTCCCTCGTTCCTGGACCCCGACAAGCTGATCTCCACGTTCGGCCTGATCGGCATCCTGGTGATCGTCTTCGCCGAGTCGGGCCTGCTCATCGGCTTCTTCCTCCCGGGCGATTCGCTGCTGTTCACCACCGGCCTGCTGGTCTCCGACGGCAAGTTCTCGCAGCCGCTGTGGCTGGTGTGCCTGCTCCTTTGGACCGCGGCGGTGGTCGGCGACCAGGTCGGGTTCCTGTTCGGCCGCAAGGTGGGGCCGTCGCTGTTCAATCGGCCGAACTCGCGCTTCTTCAAGCGGGAGAACGTGGAGAAGGCGCACGAGTTCTTCGACAGGTACGGCCCGCGCTCGATCGTGCTGGCCCGGTTCGTCCCGATCGTGCGCACCTTCACCCCGATCGTCGCGGGTGTGGCCCGGATGAAGTACCGCACCTTCGTCGTCTACAACGTCGTCGGCGGCTTCCTGTGGGCGTGCGGGGTCACCGTGCTCGGCTACTCGCTGGGCCAGGTCGACTTCGTTCGCGAGCACATCGAGCTGATCCTGATCGCCATCGTGCTGATCTCGGTGATCCCGGTGGCGATCGAACTCCTGCGCGCCCGCTCGACGTCGCGCACGCGGGCCGCGGCCGAGCCGACCGCGACGGCCGCGCCGGTGGAGCCGGCCGCGGGCCGGGGCCGGCACCGGGCGGGCGACGACCGGCGGGACGCGTAGGACGGTTGTCGCCACTGAGCCATACGGGTGTCGGGCGCCAATAGAGTGCACGCCATGCGTGCTCAACTTCTGGCCCGGGCGACCCTGCCGTCCCTGTGGAGTCTCGACCGCATCCCGGGGGCGGCGGCCTGGCTCGCCCACGGCGTGGACGGTTCCCTCGTCGTGCTCGACGACTCGTTGGCGGTGGTCCGCGAGATCCGGCTGCCCGGGGACTGGAAGGGGGGCCACTCGGTCACCCCCGACCTGGCCCGCTTCGTCGCCTCGACACCCGATCGAGTGGTGGTGCTCGACACCGACGGCACCGAGGTGTGGTCCCACCCGCACGTGCCCTGGCAGGCCGAGGAGGCCGGGTCGAGCGCGGTCACCGCGGCCGGGATCTGGGCGGTGGTCCGCACCGCCGAGGGCGACCGGTGCGTGCTGCTCGACGCCGCGGACGGCGCGCCGCGCGTGATCCGGCCGGTGGCTCCCGCCACCGTCGGCTCCGAGTTGATCCCGCACCCGGACGGCGTACATCTGGGCCTGGCCGCGTCGCACGCGGACGAGGCGTACCGGATCTTCGTCCTCGCCTCGGCCGATGCGGAGGAGGTCGCCGAGGTGCCGCCGGGGGAGAGCCGCGTGCTCACCGACATCCACGCGTCGGGGCTGATGATGCTGACCACGCCGATCGAGGCCGGTCCGCTGTCGCTGGTGCGCTTCCCGGACGGCGCGGTGATAGCGGCCCGACCGAGCGAGCAGGTCTTCCCCGACCCGGACGAGGTCTTCGACATCTACGCCGGCTTCCTGCGCCGCGACCTCGTGCTCGCGGCCTCCTCGGGGGAGCGGCACGTGCTGTTCTCGGTGCCGGACCTGCGTGCCGTCGCGGAGATCGAGTATCCCGAGGACGCGCCGCGCGAATGGCTCGTGGTGCGCTCCGACGGCATCTGGCTGACCGCCGACGCGGAGTCGGGGACGGTCTGCGCGTGGACGCTGGAGACGGTCGGCTGACTCGACATCCGTGGCCGATCGGGCGCCCGATCGGCCACGGATGTGACGCGAGTGCGTACCGGTGTTCGAGTCGACTCCTGGGCGATAAGCCCATTAGCGGGAAATACGTAGCTTATGGTGCGACTGTGACCACGGATGGCTAGCGTGAGGAGACCTGTCCGGAATCGGAACCCCCGGTTCCCCTCGGTGCCCGCCGCTTGGAGGGAGACCGCATGCCTCGGCGCTCGTTCATCCGCACCGCAATCCCCGCCGGACTCGCCGCCGTCCTCGTCCTCACGCTCACGCCCGGAGCGCTCGCCGACGACCCCGGCGGCGCCGGCTACCCCGATGCCGAACAGGTGCGCCGGGCCCACGACGCGGTCGCCGGCAAGGTCGACGACGTCGGCCGGATCGAGGCCGAACTCGATCGCGAGGCGGGCGACCTGGCCCGGCTCGACATCCGCGCCGACGCCGCGGTCGAGGAGTACAACGGCGCCGTGGTGCTGCGGCAGCAGGCCCAGGACCGGGCCGCCGCCGCCGACGTGTACCTGCGTACCGCCGACGCCCGCCTGACCCGGGCCCGGGACGAACTCGGCCGACTGGCTGCGCAGACCTACCGGATGGGCGGCGGCGCGGGGCTCGGGGTCTTCCAGGCGATGCTCGGCGCCGATTCGCCCGGCGACCTGGTCTCCCGGATGGAGAGCCTGCGGCGGATCTCCCAGGACAGCGACGACACACTCCGGCGCGGCACCGCCGCCGTGCACGACGCCGCGGTCGCCAAGACCGACGCCGAACACGGCGCGGAGGCGGCCGGCCGGGCGGCCGAGGCGGTACGCGCGGCCAAGGACCGCGTCGAGGCCGAACTCGCCGCTCGGCAGAGCCGAGTCCACGAGATCACCGCCCGACACACCGCGCTGCTGGCCGAGTTGGCCACGCTGAAGCAGACCTCGATCGACCTGGAGACGCAGCGCCGCGACGGCCGGGCCGCCGAGGCGCAACGACGCGCCGAGGAGGAGGCCCGGGCCCGGGCCGAGGCCGACGCGGCCCGCGAACAGGCGCGCCAGGAGAAGGAGGAGGCCGACCAACGCGCGGAACAGGCGCGCCCGGCCGACGCGGCCCCCGAGCAGGAAGTGGCGCGCGGGCAGGAGGCTGCCCCCGAGCAGGAGGCGACCCGCGAGCAGGAGGCGGCCCGACCCGCGAAGCCGAGCACCGCCGCCAAGCCCGCGGAGCCCGCCGACAAGTCCGTCGAACGGGTCGACCCCGTGGCCGCGAGCAAGCCCGACCGCTCCGGTGACAAGGCCGCGCCCGACCCCGCCGGCGCGACCGCCGCGATCGCCTACGCGAAGGCCCAACTCGGCAAGCCCTACGTCTGGGGCGGCGAGGGCCCGAGCGGCTTCGACTGCTCCGGCCTGGTCATGCAGGCCTGGCGCCGGGCGGGCGTGAGGATGGCCCACTTCGCCGCCACCCAGTACTTCGAGAGCACGCCCGTGTCGTACAAGAACCTGCGCCCGGGGGACCTGGTCTTCTGGACCGAGACCAAGAGCGCCTCCGACATCCATCACGTCGCGATGTACCTGGGCGGCGGCAAGATGATCCACGCGCCGCGCACCGGCGACGTGGTCAAGATCAGCAACCTGTTCTACATGGGCACCCCGGACTACTACGCCCGCCCGTCCTGACCACCCACGCGCGGATCCCTCCGCGAAACACGGGCGCGAAAAGCACGGACGCCGATCGGCGGCAGCACCCCCAGGGGTGGCTGCCGCCGATCGGCGTTCGTCCGGATCGCGCTACCGGGTCAGTGGTGACCCTGCTCGGTGAGCCGCTTGCGCGAGGCCTCGACCTCGGCCTCGGCGTCGTCGCGGCCGACCCAGTTCGCGCCCTCGACCGACTTGCCCGGCTCCAGGTCCTTGTAGACCTCGAAGAAGTGCTGGATCTCCAGGCGGTCGAACTCCGAGACGTGGTGGATGTCACGCAGGTGCTCCACGCGCGGGTCCGTGGCCGGAACGCACAGGACCTTGTCGTCGCCGCCGGCCTCGTCCGTCATCCGGAACATGCCGATGGCGCGGCAGCGCACCTGGACGCCCGGGAAGGTCGGCTCGTCCAGCAGCACCAGCGCGTCCAGCGGGTCACCGTCCTCACCGAGGGTGTCCTCGATGAAGCCGTAGTCCGCCGGGTAGCGCGTCGAGGTGAACAACATGCGGTCGAGCCGGATGCGACCGGTTTCGTGGTCCACCTCGTACTTGTTGCGCGATCCCCGGGGGATCTCGATGGTGACGTCGAACTCCAAGGCTCCTCCATGTGCTGCGCCGGGACCGTTGCCGGGACCGTTAGGGTCGTTCTGTCCGCGAGGCCGAACCCGGCACAGGTCCCGGACAGAACCTGATCTGCACTCAGTGTCTCGCATGGCCGGTGGTCCGGCGGAAGGGGATGGTCTCGCGTGCCCGGCATGAGGAGCAAAGCGATCGCCGCGGCGTTGGCGGCCGTGCTGCTGGCCGTGCTCGTGACCCTCGTCCACGGATCGTGGAAGGGCGAGCGCCTGAGCGCCCGGGCCGACGACGGCACCCGTCGGGTCGCCGCGACGGCCGCGCCGCCCGTGCTCGTGCCGGTGTCCGGGGACCCGGCCGGAGCGACCCCGACCGAGGCCGGCATCCGGGCCGTGCTCGAACCGCTGGGCCGCACGAGCGCGCTCGGCGCGCCGCCCGCGGTCGCCGTCGTCGACGCGCTGACCGGACGCCCGCTGTACGGCGCCAACCAGGATCGCGCGGCGACGCCCGCGTCCACCACCAAGATCACTACGGCGGTGGCCGCGCTCACCGCGCCCGGCCCCGACCACCGGATCGCCACCCGCGTGGTGCCCGGTCCCACGCCCGGCACGATCGTCCTGGTCGGCGGCGGCGATCCCACGCTGACCGCGCTCGACGGTCGGCAGTACAACGGCTACCAGCCCGCCCGCCTCTCCGACCTGGCGGCGGCGACCGCGGCGGCGCTCAAGGCGAGCGGGACCACGCAGGTCAAGCTCCAATACGACACCTCGCTCTACACCGGCCCCGCGCTGCACGCGATCGGCGTCAACGAGAACATCGCCCCCGTGGTGTCGCTGATGGTCGACGAGGGCCGGGTGGACCCGACCGTGGTCGGCAAGGAGAGCAACCGGGTGCCCTCCCCGGGCATCGACGCGGCGAAGAAGTTCGCCACGATGCTCAAGACCGCGGGCGTCACGGTCGACGGCGCGCCGACCCCCGGCACCGCGCCCGGCGGCGGCGCGCCCGAACTCGCCTCCGTACAGTCCCCGCCGCTGTCCGTGATCGTCGAGCAGATGCTCACCGTCAGCGACAACGACCTGGCCGAGGCGCTGCTGCGGCAGGTCGCGATCGCCAAGGGGCAGCCCGCGAGCTTCCAGGGCGGCACCGCCGCGGCCCGGCAGGTCCTGGAGGGCCTGGGGGTGACCTACGGCGCCTCCAACCTCAAGGACGGCAGCGGCCTGGACAAGGAGAACCGGCTCACCCCGCAGACCCTCGTGCAGACCCTCTCGACCGCCGCGTCCGCCGCCCACCCCGAATTGCGCCGGGCGCTGACCGGCCTGCCGATCGCGGGCTTCACCGGCACGCTGACCGACCGGTACGGGCCGAACAGCGGCGCCGCCGACGCGGCCGGCGTGGTCCGGGCCAAGACCGGCTCGCTGACCGGGGTCAGTACGCTGTCCGGCCTGGTACGCGACCGGGACGGCCGACTCCTCGCCTTCGCGATACTGGCCGACCGCTTCACCGGCGACCCCGATCCGGCCCGCGCCGCGATCGACCGGATGGCCGCCGCGCTGGCCGACTGCGGTTGCGGCACCGCCGGCTGACCCGCGTTCGTCCCGCCGGCGCGCCGGTCCATCGGCCGGCAAAACCGGAACCCGATCCGAACGCGGACCCCTGATCCCCTTTCGGGGCCGCTTCGAGCACGTAACGTGGCCGTATGACGAGCGGCAACGGTGCGGACATGATCGATTGGGACCTGGCCGTGGCGACGGCGAACCGGCTCGTGCGGCCGGGCCCCGACGTCGGGCGGGACGAGGCACGGGCCGTGGTCGCGGAATTGCGCGCACACGCCAAGACGTCCGAGGAGCACGTACGGGCCTTCACCGGACTCGACGCCGGCGACAACGACACCCCGGTCCTGGTGGTGGACCGACCCGGCTGGGCCCGCGCCAACGTGCAGGGCTTCCGGCACGTGCTGCGCCCGCTCCTGGACAAGGTGGAGGAGCGCCGCGAGACGATGCCCGGCGGCGCCGCCCTGGGGGCGGTCGGCGGCAAGGTGACCGGCCTGGAACTGGGCACCCTGCTCGCGTTCCTGGCCTCGCGCGTGCTCGGCCAGTACGAGACATTCGCCCCGCAGAGCCCTGGCGCGACCGGACGCGGCCCCGGCCGACTGCTCCTGGTCGCCCCGAACATCGTCCAGGTCGAGCGCGAACTGGGCGTGGATCCGCACGACTTCCGGTTGTGGGTGTGCCTGCACGAGGAGACCCACCGCACCCAGTTCACCGCCGTACCGTGGCTGCGCGACCACCTGGAACAGGAGATCCACGGCTTCCTCGGACAGACCGAGGTGGATCCGTCCGCCGTGCTCGGCCGGTTGCGCGAGGCGGTCTCCACGTTCGCCGGCGCGCGCCGCGGCGGGGGCACCGGCGAAAGCGAGGGCGAGGGCGCCTCGCTGGTCGAACTGGTCCAGACGCCCGAGCAGCGCGAGATCCTGGGCCGGATCACCGCGGTGATGTCGCTCCTGGAGGGGCACGCCGACTTCGTGATGGACGGGGTCGGACCGCAGGTCATCCCCACCGTCACGGAGATCCGGGAGAAGTTCGCCGAGCGCCGCGCGCAGGGCACCGGGCGGTTCGACCTGGCACTGCGCAAGCTGCTCGGGATGGACGCGAAGCTGCGCCAGTACCGCGACGGCGAGCGGTTCGTGCGCGAGGTCGTCGGCCGGGTCGGCATGGAGGGCTTCAACCGCGTGTGGACGTCGCCGAACACCCTGCCCACCAAGGCCGAGGTGGCCGACCCGGGCTCCTGGGTGGACCGGGTGCACGGCCGGGCGGGCACGGTCGACGAGGCCGGAGCCGAGGGACCGGCCGACGCGGAGTGATCCGGGCGCCCGACCGGACGGTCCCGGCGGCCGGCCGGGACCGCCTCCGGGCGGCCCGCCGGGTGCCGTCCGGCCGATTGCCGGCCCGCCCGTGTCCTCATCCGGGCGACATCCGGCGGTGTCTGCGGCCCGAGCCGCTTCGGGTGACGTAGCGTGGGCAAACCAATTCTCTTCGGCACATCTCGCGGAGGTCGCGACCTCCGCTGACCGGCCGAACCGGACGTGCAAGGAGGTGTCGTCGAGCCGTGGGACCCCATCCCGCCGTGGCCGCCACCAGGCTGGCCGTCCGCAATACCCTGCGCGACCTGAAACCGGACGCTCTCGTCCTGGTCGCGTGCAGCGGTGGCGCGGACTCGTTGGCGCTCGCAGCGGCCACCGCGTTCGAGGCCCCGCGCGCGGGGCTGCGGGCCGGTGCCATCACCGTCGACCACGGCCTGCAGGCGGGCTCGACCCGTCGCGCCGTGGACCTGGTCGCCCGGCTGGGCGAGCTGGGCCTGACACCGGTCGAGGCGCTCGGCGTCACGGTCGGCACCCGGGGTGGCCCCGAGGGCGCCGCGCGCCTGGCCCGATACACCGCCCTGGACACCGCCGCCCGCACCCACGGCGCCGCCCTCGTCCTGCTCGGACACACCCTGGAGGACCAGGCCGAGACCGTCCTGCTCGGGCTGGCCCGGGGCTCCGGCGCCCGCTCCCTCGCGGGCATGCCGCCGCTGACCGGCCACTACCAGCGCCCGTTCCTGGACCTGGGCCGCGACATCACCCGGCAGGCCTGCGTCGCACAGGACCTGCTGCCCTGGGAGGACCCGCACAACGCCGACCCCGCCTACACCCGGGCGCGGGTGCGGCACGAGGTGTTGCCGGTCCTGGAGAAGGCGCTCGGCCCCGGCGTGTCCGAGGCGCTGGCCCGCACCGCGCGGCTGTTCCGCGACGACGCGGAGGCGCTGGACCAGTGGGCGGACCGGGCCCAGGCCGACGTCACCCACGACGACGGCGAACTGGAGGTGGCCGGCCTGGCCGAACTGCCCGCCGCGGTGCGCCGCCGCGTGTTGCGCCGCACCGCGGTCGTCGCGGGCAGCCCGTCCGGCGCGTTGTTCGCGCGCCACGTGGAGGCGGTGGAGAAGCTGGTCATCTCGTGGCACGGCCAGGGCCCCATCCACCTGCCCGGGGGCGTCGAGATACGCAGACGGTGTGGCAGGCTTCTCTTTCACCGGCCGGCTCAATCCTGACCGGTGCTCGCGGGGCTCTGTCGACAACTTCGTAGTAAGGCATGTGGTGGACGAGAAGGACATGGGCGCCGACCTCGAAAGGGTCCTCGTCACGCAGGAGGAGATCGAGGCGAAGCTCGTCGAGCTCGCCGAACGGATCGACGAGGACTACCGGGGCCAGGACCTGCTCCTCGTGGGCGTGCTCAAGGGCGCCGTCATGGTGATGGCCGACCTCGCCCGGGCGGTGCACTCGCCGGTCAAGATGGACTGGATGGCGGTGTCCTCCTACGGCTCCGGCACCAAGTCCTCCGGCGTCGTGCGCATCCTCAAGGACCTCGACGCGGACATCGCCGGTCGGCACGTCCTGGTCGTCGAGGACATCATCGACTCGGGTCTGACCCTGTCGTGGATGCTCGCCAACCTCACCTCGCGTGGCCCCGCCTCGCTGGAGGTGTGCGCGTTCTTCCGCAAGCCGGAGGCGGCCAAGGTCGACATCCCGGTCAAGTACGTGGGCTTCGACATCCCCAACGAGTTCGTGGTCGGCTACGGCCTCGACTACGCCGAGCGCTACCGCAATCTGCCGTTCGTGGGCACACTGGCCGAGCACGTATACGGCGGTTCGAAGCCGACCTGACCCGCTCGGGCACTCGGATCACGACTTCGGGTTTGCGCGATCGACATCCGGTTGCAGCATCCGGGAACAAGGGGAACGTTTCCCCTCGTTGGAGGGTGCGTCGGGGGTCGATCCACGAAGGCGCGCATCGCGAGTGAACGCGCGGCGCGTTGGCGTGCGGACGCCCGGTGTACCGTCTAACGCAACGACATCCGATCAGCACGGGCGACCGTGCCGGGCGATACCGGACAGGCAACGTACCCGGGGGCCATGAGGCGCCCGGGTCAAAAGTCGGCAGGAGGGACGGGGCGTCTGCTGCCCCGCATCGATGGACGTCAAGCGCTATTTCCGCGGGCCGGTCATGTGGATCGCGCTGGCCGTCATTGCTGTGATCCTCCTGATGCAGCTCGTCTCCTCTTCGAGCGGCTTCAAGGGTGTCGACACCGGCAAGGCGATCCAGGCGATCCAGAACGACCAGGTCAAGTCAGCCAAGCTCATCGGCGGCAACGATCAGTCACTCGAGCTCACCCTGATCCCCGGGGTGAAGATCGACAAGCACAACAAGATCAAGACCTCCTACATCGACGAGCAGGGCGTGGAGATCCAGCGCCTGCTCCAGTCGAAGTACGAGCAGGGCAAGATCCAGGACTCGTACACGGTCAAGCTCAGCAAGCAGAGCACGATCGTCAGCATCCTGTTCTCCCTGCTGCCGTTCGTGCTCATCGTCGTGGTCTTCCTGTTCCTGATGAATCAGATGCAGGGCGGCGGCTCCCGAGTGATGAACTTCGGGAAGTCCAAGGCCAAGCTGATCTCCAAGGACACGCCGAAGACGACCTTCGCCGACGTGGCGGGTGCCGACGAGGCGGTCGAGGAACTGCACGAGATCAAGGAGTTCCTTCAGGAGCCCGCCAAGTTCCAGGCGGTCGGCGCGAAGATCCCCAAGGGCGTGCTGCTCTACGGCCCGCCCGGAACCGGCAAGACCCTGCTCGCCCGCGCGGTCGCGGGTGAGGCGGGCGTGCCCTTCTACTCGATCTCCGGTTCCGACTTCGTCGAGATGTTCGTCGGTGTCGGTGCCTCCCGGGTGCGCGACCTCTTCGAGCAGGCCAAGGCCAACGCGCCGGCGATCGTCTTCGTCGACGAGATCGACGCGGTCGGCCGACACCGCGGCGCGGGCATGGGCGGCGGCCACGACGAACGCGAGCAGACGCTCAACCAGCTGCTCGTCGAGATGGACGGCTTCGACGTCAAGGGCGGCGTGATCCTGATCGCCGCGACCAACCGGCCCGACATCCTGGACCCCGCGCTGCTGCGCCCGGGCCGCTTCGACCGGCAGATCGCGGTCGACCGCCCCGACATGCAGGGCCGCTGGGACATCCTCAAGGTGCACGCCAAGGGCAAGCCGGTCACCGACGACATCGACCTCAAGGCCGTCGCCCGGCGCACCCCCGGCTTCACGGGTGCCGACCTGGCCAACGTGCTCAACGAGGCGGCGCTGCTCACCGCCCGCTCCGACGCCAAGCTGATCGACGCGTTGGCGATGGACGAGGCGATCGACCGGGTCGTGGCCGGGCCGCAGAAGCGCACCCGGATCATGAGCGACAAGGAAAAGAAGATCACCGCGTACCACGAGGGCGGCCACGCCCTGGTGGCCCACGCGCTGCCGAACACCGACCCGGTGCACAAGATCACCATCCTGTCCCGGGGCCGGGCGCTCGGCTACACCATGGTCCTGCCGGAAGAGGACAAGTACTCCACCACCCGCAACGAGATGCTCGACCAGCTCGCCTACATGCTGGGCGGGCGCGCGGCGGAGGAGTTGGTCTTCCACGACCCGACCACCGGCGCCTCGGACGACATCGAGAAGGCCACCGGCCTGGCCCGCTCGATGGTGACCCAGTACGGCATGACCGAGCGGCTGGGCGCGATCAAGTTCGGCAACGACGGTGCCGAGCCCTTCCTGGGTCGTGAAATGGGTCACCAGCGCGACTACTCCGAAGAGGTCGCGGCTATCGTCGACGAAGAGGTCAAGCGGTTCATCGAGACCGCCCACAATGAAGCGTGGGAGATCCTCGTCGAGAACCGCGACGTGCTGGACAACCTGGTGCTGGAGCTGTTGGAGAAGGAGACCCTGGACAAGGCCCAGGTCGCCGAGATCTTCGCACCGGTCACCAAGCGTCCGGCCCGCCCGGCGTGGACCGGCTCCAGTCGGCGTCAGCCGTCCAGCCGGCCCCCCGTGATGACGCCCCGCGAGCTCACGCTCTCCGGCGGCGGCAGCGACAATGGGATTCTCAACGGCGGCGCGACCTCTGCGACGGGCACCACGACGGGGTCCGGTGGGGCGGTAGCGCACCCCGAGCCGCCGTCCGATTCTCCGGAGAACTGAACGTGACGATCGACCCGGTCACCTTCGACGGCCGTCCCGCCGTGGGTGAGTTCGACCAGGATCGCGCCGAGCGCGCGGTTCGGGAGCTGCTGCTCGCGGTCGGGGAGAACCCCGACCGCGAGGGCCTCAAGGACACCCCGGCGCGGGTGGCCAGGTCGTACCGGGAGATCTTTGCGGGACTCCGGCAGGAGCCGGAGGACGTGCTCACCACGACCTTCGACCTCGGCCACGACGAGCTGGTCCTGGTCAAGGACATCGAGGTCTACAGCACCTGCGAGCACCACCTGGTCACCTTCCACGGCGTCGCCCACGTGGGCTACATCCCGTCGGAGGACGGCCAGATCACCGGCCTGTCCAAGCTGGCCCGCCTGGTCGACGTCTACGCCAAGCGGCCGCAGGTGCAGGAGCGGCTGACCACGCAGATCGCCGACGCGCTGGTGAACATCCTGCGCCCGCGCGGGGTGATCGTGGTGGTCGAGTGCGAGCACCTGTGCATGACCATGCGCGGCATACGCAAGCCGGGTGCGCGCACGCTCACCTCGGCCGTACGCGGCCAGTTGTTGAACGCGGCCACCCGCGCCGAGGCGATGAGCCTGATCCTGAGCCGGTAGCGATCCGAGGACACCCGGTCGCGAGCCGACGAGGTGCCGATAACAAGTCGCGACGCAGTAGTCGGGGGGGGGGGGGGGGGGGGGCCCGGCCCCCCCCACCGCATGAAAGCGAACAAACCCACCCCCCCCCCCCCCCCGGGGGGCGCGCGGGGGGCGTCCTAACCCCCGCGGGGCCCGGTGGGGGGGGGGTCGGCGGGGCCCGCCCCCCCCCCCCCCCTACTCTGTTCCCCATGACAGCGACGACCGGCCCGCGCCATCGGGCTCCCGACCGCCCGCCGAGGGTGCGCGGCCTGCCCGAGTTCGGCCGGTGCGCGGTCATGGGTGTGGTCAATGTGACCCCCGATTCGTTCTCCGACGGCGGTCTCTGGTTCGACGCGAAGGCCGCGATCACGCGCGGGCTCACGCTGATCGAGCAGGGGGCCGACCTGATCGACGTGGGCGGCGAGTCGACCCGCCCGGGGGCCGGTCGGGTGGACGCCGACGAGGAACTGCGGCGGGTCGTGCCGGTGGTGCGCGAGTTGGCCGCGGCCGGCGCGGTGGTCAGCGTGGACACCACCCGGGTCGAGGTGGCGAGCGCGGCGGTGGCGGCCGGCGCCCGGCTGGTCAACGACGTCAGCGGCGGGCTCGCGGATCCGGCGATGGCCGCCTACGTGGCCGAGAGCGAAGTGCCCGTCGTGGTCATGCACTGGCGCGGCCACTCGCGCGGGATGCAGGAGCGGGCGGACTACTCCGACGTGGTCGCCGAGGTGCGCGCCGAACTCGCGGAGCGTATGGACAAGGTGGTCTCGGCCGGGGTCCACCCCGACGCGATCGTGCTCGACCCCGGCCTGGGCTTCGCCAAGACGGCCGAACACAACTGGCCACTGCTCGCCCACCTGGACGCGCTGCACGACCTCGGTCGTCCGCTGTTGGTGGCCGCGTCCCGCAAGACCTTCCTGGGCCGGCTGCTCGCCGCCGAGGACGGCACACTGCGCCCGCCCCGCGGGCGCGACGACGCGACGGCCGCGGTCTCCGCGCTGGCCGCCGCCGCGGGCGCGTGGGCCGTCCGTGTGCACGAGGTGCCCGCTTCGCTCGACGCGGTCAAGGTGGCGGCTGCCTGGCAGGAGGCCCGATGAACCCGATCGACGACCAGACGTCGCCCGAGGCGGACGCGGTACGCGAGGTCAACCTCGCGCTGTGGACGGCCGTCGAGGAGGGCGACATCGACGCCCTCGGCGCGATCTGGGCCGACGGCGCCGACGCGCCGAGCGTGACCTGTGTGCATCCGGGCTGGCCCGCGCTGCACGGACGCGCGGAGATCCTGCGCTCCTACGCGCTGATCATGGCCAATACCGCCTACGTGCAGTTCTTCCTGACCGACGTCGAGGTCAAGCTGGCCGGCGAGGTCGCGGTGTTGTCCTGCACGGCCAACATGCTGACCGGGATGGCCGAGGAGGACGGCGGCGACGAGACGGGTTTCGCCGGGGGCCGCGCGGTGGTCACCAACGTCTTCCGGCGCACCCCCGCGGGCTGGCGGTTGTGGCTGCACCACGCGTCCCCGGTGATGGCGGAGGTCGACGCCGAAGAGGAGATCTGACCGATCCCGACCGCTTCGAGGTGTCGTTCGGGTGCGTTCGAGGCACCCGGACGACGGAACCTGTCGGGACCGCTGGGTACATTCGTACCGCACAGAGGTGGTCCGGCCGTCGGCGCGACCGCCCCTCGACCGGAAGGGCGACCGACCGTTCGGGGTGCGCAGTGATGGGATACGCGCCGAGGAGGCGACTGATGCTGGACCGCGTCTCGCTGCGGGGGCTGAAGGCCCGCGGCAATCATGGAGTGTTCGCGAAGGAACGCGAAGAGGGCCAGACGTTCGTGGTCGACGTCGTGCTGGGGCTGGACACCCGGCCGGCCGCGCGGGCCGACGACCTCACCCTCACGGTCCACTACGGCGAGGTCGCCGAGGACGTGGTCGGCGTGGTCCAGGGCGACGCGGTGGACCTGATCGAGACGCTGGCCCAGCGGATCGCCGACGTGTGCCTGGCCCGGCCGCTGGTGCAGGAGGTGGAAGTGACCGTGCACAAGCCCGACGCCCCGATCACCGTCCCGTTCGACGACGTGACCGTGACCATCGTGCGGGGGCGCGACCGATGACCGACCCCTCCGCCGCCCGGACCCCGCGCGAGCCGGCCCCCGAGCGCCCCGCCGAGACCACCGCGCAGCGCGCGCAGCTGTCCTGGAGCCGGGTCGTGCTCGCGCTCGGCAGCAACCTGGGCAACCGGCTCGAAACCCTGCAGGGCGCGGTCGACGAGATCGCCGACACCCCCGGGGTGACCCTGCTGCGGGTGTCCCCGGTCTACGAGACCGACCCGGTGGGCGGCCCCGAGCAGGGCACCTACTTCAACGCCGTGGTCGAGGTGCGCACGCTGCTCACCCCGGATCTGATCCTGGAGCGCGCCAACTCGATCGAGGAGGCGTTCCAGCGGGTCCGGGTCGAGCGCTGGGGACCGCGCACGCTCGACGTGGACGTGATCTGGTTCGAGCACGTGACGCGGGACGACCCGCGGCTGACCCTGCCGCATCCGCGCGCGCACGAGCGTTCGTTCGTGCTCGCGCCCTGGCACGACATCGACCCCGAGGCGGAGCTGCCGGGCCACGGTCCGATCGCCGACCTGCTCGCGCGGGTGGGCCCGGCCGGCGTGCACCGCCGTGACGATCTGGAGCTGACCGCAGACCGATGAAACCCACGCGCCCGCTCGTCCTGCTCGCCCTCGCGCTGGGGGCGGGCGGCATCGCGTATGCCGGAATCGACCTGTGGGACTCGCGCGGGACACCGCCCGTGGTCCCGATCCTGGCGCCCATCGTGCTGCTGTGCCTGGCCGCGGTCGCGCTGGCCACGGCGTTGTCCCTGCGCTCGCGGCTGCGGGCGCAGCGCGAGCGGCGCCCGAACGCGCGCGCGGTGGACCCGCTGGTCGCCGCGCGCGCGGTGGTCTTCGCCAAGGCGGGCTCGCTCGTCGGCGCCCTGGTGGTCGGTCTGTACGGCGGCTACGCGCTCTACCTCTCGCACTTCCTGGAGGTCTCCGAGCGCTCCGCACAGGCCCAGCGGTGCGCGTTCGCGGTGGGCGCGGGCGTGCTCCTGGTCGGCGGGTGCCTGTTCCTGGAGCGCATACTGCGCGTGCCCGAGGATCCCGAGGACAAGTGAATCGGGGGCCGGTACCCACCATCCGGTAGGCGGTACGGGCGGCCCGCCCCGCTCACCCCTCGATGGTGTCCAGGACGACCTCGGCCGGCGGGATGTCCCGCTCCTCCGCGCCGATCGACCGCCGCAGCGCCTCGTGCAGCCGCGCCGGGGTCAGCACCCCCACGAACCGGTCGCCGTCCACCACGGCGATCCAGCCGGCGTCGTGCTGCAACATCTCGCCGAACGCCTGCTTGAGCGAGGCGTTCACGGGCACCCACGCCTCCATCCGCCGGGCCCGGTCGCGCACCGTGCCGGTGGCCACCCGGTCGTCCACCCAGCCGTGCAGATCGCCCGCGTCGTCGAGCACCACCGCCCAGCGCGAGCCGGCCGCGCGCAGCTTCGCCAGCGCCTCGGGCATCGGGTCGTCCAGGCGCACGATGGGCGGCAGTTCGAGGTCGTCGGGGGTGATCTCGGTCACCGACAGCCGCTTGAGCCCGCGGTCGGCGCCGACGAAATCGGCGACGTAGTCGTTGGCGGGTGCGCCGAGCACGCTGGAGGGCGTGTCGAACTGCTCGATGCGACCGCCCATCGAGAACACCGCCATACGATCGCCGAGCCGCACCGCCTCCTCGATGTCGTGGGTGACGAACAGGATCGTTTTGCGCAACTCCTGTTGCAGGCGCAGGAACTCGGTCTGCAGGTGCTCGCGCACCACCGGGTCCACCGCGCCGAACGGCTCGTCCATCAGCAACACCGGCGGGTCGGCCGCGAGTGCGCGGGCCACGCCGACCCGCTGGCGCTGACCGCCGGAGAGCTGGTGCGGGTAGCGGTCGCCGAGTTTCGCCGGGTCCAGGCCGACCAGCTCCAGGAGTTCGACGCCGCGCGCCTTGGCCTTCTTGCGGTCCCAGCCCAGCAGGCTCGGCACGGTGACGGTGTTCTCCAGCACGGTGCGGTGCGGGAACAGGCCGCCGGACTGGATCACATAGCCCATCCGTCGGCGCAGCTTGACCGGGTCGGCCCGGGTGATGTCCTCGTCGTCCAGGAAGATCCGCCCGGACGTGGGCTCGATCAGCCGGTTGACCATCTTCATCGTGGTGGTCTTGCCGCAGCCGGACGGGCCGACCAGGGTGACCAGCTCGCCCGTGGCGACGTCCAGGGACAGGTCCGCCACCGCGTCGGTGCCGTCGGGGTACCGCTTGGTGACGCGGTCCAGCCGGATCATGGGGGCCCTCCGGGGCATGGCAGGCGGTCGTGGCAGGTGTCCGGAGACCCGAGTGTTTCCCGACCCCCCAGGGGAGGCAACGTACCCGGGTGCCCCTGCCCGCACACCGGGTGTGTCCGCCGTCACGGGCATGCGTGTCCGACCCCCTGGGTACTGTTCGCCCGTGATTGTGGCCTCCGGTGACTGCCTGAAGCGCAACTCGTGGATCTGCGGGAAGTACTTCGACGAGTACTCCGGGGAAATCACCGCGGCGTTGCGCGAACACATCTATCTGACCGTCGTCTCGGTGGCGATCGGCGTGCTCATCGCGTTCCCGATGGCGCTCGCGGCCCGGCGGTGGCGCCCGGCGGGCAGCGTGCTGCTCGGCTCCACCACGATCCTGTACACGATCCCCTCGCTGGCGATGTTCGCGATCCTGCAGCCGTTCACCGGGTTGACCGAGACCACCGTGATCATCGGTCTGGTGCTGTACTCGCTGACCATCCTGGTCCGGAACATGCTGGCCGGCCTGCGGGCGGTGCCGCCCGATGTGGTCGAGGCGGCGAAGGGGATGGGCTACGGGCCGGGACGACTGCTCTTCCAGGTCGAACTGCCGCTCGCGCTGCCCGCGATCATGGCGGGCGTGCGGGTCGCCACGGTGTCCACGGTCGCGCTCACCACGGTCGGCGCGATCGTCGGCTCGGGCGGCCTCGGCAATCTCATCTACTCGGGCATCGACACGTTGTTCAGGGCGCAGGTGCTCACCGCGTCGGTGTTGTGCGTGGCGCTGGCGATCGTGGCGGACCTGCTGTTGCTGGGCGTACAGCGGTTGTTGACGCCGTGGGAGCGGGCGAACGGCCGCAAGCGGCGGTTGCCGCTCGTGTCCGCGCCGGCCGCCGAGGTCGACACACGAGCGGGGGCGGCGGCGTGACCGTACTGGGAGACGCCTGGGACTGGTTGGCCGACGGCGCGAACTGGAGCGGCGAGAGCGGGGTGTGGAACCGGCTCACCGAACACGTCCTGCTGACCGTGGTGTGCGTGCTCATCTCGGTCGCCATCGCGTTGCCGATCGCGCTGTGGCTGGGTCATCTGGGCCGGGGCGGCGCGCTCGCGATCAACATCTCCAATATCGGCCGGGCCATCCCCACGTTCGCGGTGCTGGTGCTGCTCGGGCTCAGTCCGATCGGCATGGGCGACACCGCGACGATCATCGCGCTGGTGCTGTTCGCGATCCCGCCGGTGCTCACCAACGCCTACGTCGGCATGCGCGGAGTGGACCGGGACGTGGTCGAGGCCTCGCGCGGCATGGGTATGACCGGCGGTCAGATGTTGCTGCGCGTCGAGCTCCCGCTCGCGCTTCCGTTGATCATGACGGGAATTCGTACGTGTGCCGTTCAGGTTGTTGCCACGGCAACACTCGCGGCACTGGTCGCGGGGGGCGGTCTCGGGCGCATCGTCACGGCCGGTTTCGACCTGCAGGACAACGGTCAAGTAGTCGCGGGGGCCTTCCTCGTGGCCGCGTTGGCTTTGGTGGTGGAGGGCCTGTTCGCGCTCGTGCAGCGGTTCACGGCCCGGACACCGCGTGGCGGTGTGACCTCGTGAGAACGGAAAGGGCGGTGCATCGCATGCCGAAGCGGCGTGGTGGAACGGGTATGACGGTCGGTGTGGCGGCGGGACTCTCGCTGGTCTTCCTGGTGGGCGCGACGGGGTGTTCGTCCTCGGACGACGACAAGACGACGGTCGGTTCGGCCGGCTTCACCGAGTCCGAGATCCTGGCGCAGATGTACAAACAGCTGCTCGACAAGGGCGGGGTGAAGGCGAGCATCAAGACGGTGAAGAACCGTGAGCTCTACGAACCCGAGCTGGAGAAGGGCAAGATCGCGGTCGTGCCGGAATACGCGGCGACCATGGCGGAATTCCTGAACCGCAAGAAGAACGGCCCCGACGCGGCTCCGGTCGCCTCGCCCGATGTGACGGCCACCGTCGCCGCGTTGAACACGCTCGCGGGTCCGGCCGGACTCAAGAGTGGCGAACCCTCGCAGGCGGTGGACCAGAACGCGTTCGCGGTGACCAAGGACTTCGCCGCGAAGTACAACCTCAAGACGCTGTCGGACCTCGGCAAGGCCGGTGTCGACGTGAAGATCGCGGCGGGCGAGGAGTGCAAGACGCGGCCGTTCTGCGCACCGGGCCTGGAGAAGACGTACGGCATCAAGGTCTCGGGTGTGGACCCGCTCGGCGTCGGTACCACCGCCGCCAAGCAGGCGGTCAAGAACGGCAGCGACCAGCTGGTCCTGACCACGTCCACCGACGCCACCCTGGACCAGTTCGGCCTCGTCGTGCTCACCGACGACAAGAAGCTGCAAAACGCCGACAACGTGCTTCCGGTGGTCAACTCGGGCAAGGCGGACAAGATTCTGCCGCTGGTGAACAAGCTCGCCCCGGTGCTCACCACCGAGGACCTGACCGCGCTGAACAAGCAGGTCGACGAGGACCGCAAGAAGCCGGCCGATGTGGCGAAGGCATACCTGAAGTCGAAGAACCTGATCTGATTTTTCGGTAAAACCTCGTCACCGGCAAATACCCCGACGCCGGCCGGAGTTGCATATGGCCGGCCGGCGTTCCGGGCCGTTTCGAGCGCAGTTGCGGGTAGCGAAGGCGGAAAACGACACGCGCGGACGACAGCCCCCGCACCGAGCCGAACACCGTGTGCGCGCTAACGTCTCCATATGCCCCGTGGACGCCATCGCTCGGTCTCGACCGCCACACGCATATCCCTGCTTGCCGCCATATGCGCACCGGCGCTGGTCGCCGTTGTGCTGGCGGTTGTCGCGGGGGGTGCGAACACCCTTCGAATCGCCGTGCTGCTCGGTGTGTCGTCCGCCGTCGGCGCGGTCGCTTGGGTGGTTCGCGGGAGCACCGCGCACCAGCGGCGCCTGGCCGAGGAGAGCATCGCGCGGCGTCGCGAGCGCGAGCGCATGGCCGAGGAACTGCGGCTGGCCGTCGAGCGGGCCGAGGAACACGGGCTGGTTCTGGACGTGGCCGCCGAGCATCTGACCTCGCGTCCGCAGCAGTTGACCCCCGATCTGTTCGCGCGGGCCTCGGCCGTGCTCGATCTGCTGGACCGCCGCGGTGGTGGGGCCCGGCCCACGGCGCCGTCCATCGTGCCGTCCGTGCGGCGGCCTCCGGTGTCCTCGCCGGACCTGGTGCGGGCCTACGCCGCCTCGATGTTCGGCCCGGGTGCGCGGCCGGGCGTACGGCCTCCGGTCGCGCCGGCGGCCGCGGTCGCGGCGGCCGCGAACGAGGCGGTGCGGGGCGACGAGCGGCGCGTCGCGCCTGTGGCGGGCGCGCGGGCGATGCCGGAGGCGGGTGCCGGGCCTCGGGCGGGCGCCGTGTCCGAGTCCGCGCCCGCGACCGGGTCGACGGCCGCGCCCACGGCGGCGTCGGCGCCCGGGTCCGGGAAGGCGGGTGTGCCCGAGCCTGCGATCGCGGCCGTGACCAACGCGACTCCCGTGCCCGCGGCGACGGTTGATGCCGAATCCGGGCCTGCGGCCGCGCCGACGCCCGTGGCCGCGACCGTGCCTGGAGCCGAGACCGTGCCGGCCGTTGCGGCCGTGCGGCCTGCGGCGCCGATCGCGCCGCCCACCGAACTGACCCGGTACACCGAGGCCGTTCGCGTCGCCGAGCAGCCCGCCGGCGCCGGGACCACGCCCGAGGCGGCTGCGCCCGTCGCGGAAGAGCGGGCCGCCGAGGCGCCGGCCGACGTCCCGGCCACCGGGAGCCCCGCGGATGTACCCGCCGCGACCGAAGCCGCGGACGCACCAGGCGTCGAAAGCCCCACGAGCGTGCCCCTCGCCGCCGAGACCGCCGAGGTGACCCGGATGGTGCGGGACAAGGTGCTCGAGGTGACCCGTCGGGTGGCCGGCGCCGGTGCGTCCGGTCGGTTCGACTTCTTCGCGCCGCGTGCGCCCCTGGCCGAGCCGGAGGCCACCGGCTTCCTCACCGACGAACTGTTCGGCTCCGACGCGCGCTACGACGCGCTCATCGCCGGCCGCCCGCCTGTGGACCCGGTCGAGCCGGCCGACGTCGCGCCCGAGACCGACGACATCGAGGCCGACCGGATCGCCGACCCGGTGCACGCCGAGGCCGAGGCCCCGGCAGCACAGCCCGCGCCGGTACACCGCGGCCAGGGTGTGCGCTTCGCCCCCGCCGAGCCCGGCCGGACCCCCACCGGCGCCGCGCGGCGCAAGCCGCTCCCGGTGGACCTCACCGCGCACGACGACACCGAGGAAATCCCCCGCATCGACATCCGCAAGCACGCCTAGACGGCTGTGGGCGGACCCCGGCGGGTCCGCCTACTTGTCGATGTCGCCGACGACGAAGAACAGCGAGCCCAGGATCGCCACCATGTCCGCGATCAGGCAGCCCGGCAGCACCTCGCCGAGCACCTGCACGTTGTTGTACGACGCCGAGCGCAGCTTGAGCCGCCACGGGGTCTTCTCGCCCCGGGACACCAGGTAGTAGCCGTTCAGGCCGAGCGGGTTCTCGGTCCACGCGTACGTATGGCCCTCGGGCGCCTTGAGCACCTTCGGCAGCCGCAGGTTCACCGGCCCCTGCGGGAGGCCGTCGAGCCGGTCGCAACACGCGTCGGCGAGGTCCAGGCTCACGTGTACCTGCTCCAGCAGGCATTCGAAGCGGGCCAGGCAGTCGCCCTCTTCGCGGGTGACCACGCGCAGTACGTCGCTCAGCTCGCCATAGGCCAGGTACGGCTCGTCCCGGCGCAGGTCGAAGTCGACCCCCGAGGCGCGCGCGATCGGCCCGCTGACCCCGTACGCCGCCACCACGGCAGGCGTCAGTACGCCCACGCCCCGGGTGCGGGCGCGGAAGATCTCGTTGTCGGAGACCAGGTCGTCGAGCCGGGCCAGCCGGGTGCGCACCGTCGCCACCGCGTGCCGCACCCGCCCGGTCCAGCCCGCCGGCAGGTCCTCCTTGAGGCCGCCGACCCGGTTGAACATGAAGTGCATACGACCGCCGGAGATCTCCTCCATCACCGCCTGGATCTCCTCGCGCTCGCGGAACGCGTGGAAGATCGGGGTGATCGCGCCCAGCTCCAGCGGATACGAGCCGAGGAACATCAGGTGGTTGAGCACCCGGTTCAGCTCGGCGAGCAGGGTCCGCGCCCACACCGCGCGCTGCGGCACCTCCATGCCGAGCATGCGCTCCACCGCCAGCACCACGCCCAGCTCGTTCGCGAACGCGCTCAACCAGTCGTGCCGGTTGGCGAGCATCACGATCTGCCGGTAGTCGCGGACCTCGAACAACTTCTCCGCGCCCCGGTGCATGTAGCCGACGATCGGCTCGGCGGAGACGATCCGCTCGCCGTCGAGCACGAGTCGCAACCTCAGCACGCCGTGCGTGGAGGGGTGCTGGGGCCCGATGTTGAGCACCATGTCGGTCGTGTCGAGCTGGTCGGCGCCGATACCCACGCCCACGGTCCTGGCGGTCATGGACCCTGAGTCTGCCAGTAGTCACGGCCTCCTTCGCACCCTTGTGTGCCCAGCTGGGAAGGTTGCCCCTATGAAACCGGCCGACGACGCCCTGGCGCCCCCCGACCTCGACTGGCGTTCCGTTTCGGAACAGCTGTACCGGATGCGCCGGGCGCTGCTGTTCGGCGTGTGCATCCTGTTCGCGATACTCGGCGGCGGCCTGCTCGGGTGGCTGGTCGTGTGGTGGGCGGGCGCGGTGTTCGTGGTGGGGGTGGCCGGCTTCGGGGCCTGGGCGCTCCCGCTGATCCGGCGCAACCAGCGTTCGTGGCGCTACGCGGAGCGGGCCGACGACCTCCTGATCGAACACGGTGTGCTGCTGCGCAGGCTGGTGGTGGTGCCGTACGGGCGGATGCAGTTCGTGGACGTCGCGGCGGGTCCGCTGGAGCGGCACTTCGGGATCGCCACGGTGACCCTGCACACCGCGTCGGCCTCCTCCGACGCACGGGTGCGGGGCCTGCCGCCCGCCGAGGCCGCGCGCTTGCGTGACCGGCTCGCGGCGCTGGGCGAGGCCCGATCGGCGGGGCTGTGACCGGCGACGAGCGACCGGTGGAGCCGTCGGTCGAGCAGCCGGTCGAGCAGCCGGGCGATGGGTCGGGCGCGCCGACGGTCGAGCCGCGTCGGCTGCACCCGCTGACCCCGCCCGCGCGCGGCTGGGTGGTCATCGCGGCCTGCCTCGGCGTGGTGGTGCACAACGTCAACTCCGGTTGGGCGACCCCGGGTCGGCTGATCATCGGGCTCGGCGTGCTGGTGCCGCTCGCGTTCGCCTACGGCTATCTGTCGTGGTGGTTCACCACGTTCCGGATCGAGGGCGACGACCTGCGGATCGATTCCGGGATGGTGTTCCGCCGGACCCGGCACGTGCGCCTGTCCCGGCTCCAGGCGGTCGACGTGGTGCGTCCGCTGGTGGCCCGGCTGTTCGGGCTGGCGGAGTTGCAGTTGCAGGTGGCGGGCGGGGACAAGGCCGAGGCGAGTCTGTCCTACCTGGGCGAGGCCGACGCGCAGCGGTTGCGGGCCGAACTGCTCGCGCGTGCCGCCGGGGTGCGGCCGGACGTGGGGGAGGCGCCCGAGCAGCCGCTGGTGGCGGTGCCGCTGTCGGCGGTGGTCGGCTCGGTACTGCTGTCGGTGGGCACGTGGGCCGCGTTGGCGCCGA
This sequence comes from Embleya sp. NPDC056575, assembly GCF_042793325.1. Classification (NCBI taxonomy): domain Bacteria; kingdom Bacillati; phylum Actinomycetota; class Actinomycetes; order Kitasatosporales; family Streptomycetaceae; genus Embleya; species Embleya sp. NPDC056575. The sequence goes on along the minus strand of NZ_JBHTVA010000023.1, from coordinate 26,196 downwards.
GCGTGGCGATCCTGGTGTTGGCCTTCGTGCTGCACGAACTCGCCTTCGTGTTCGGGACGTTGCCGTTGTTCCTGGCCGCGTGGCAGTTCACCGCGGGCCGGGTGATCCGCAACTTCGACTTCACCGTGGCGCGCTCGCCGGACGGGTTGCGGTTGCGGCACGGGCTGCTGGAACAGCGGCATCAGACCGTGCCGCCCGGTCGGGTCCAGGCGGTGCGGATCGTGCAGCCGTGGTTGTGGCGGTTGCCCGGCTGGGTCCGGGTCGAGATCAACGTGGCCGGCTACGGCGGCAGGGACACGGACGCCAAGGAGACGATCCTGCTGCCGGTGGCGCCGCGCGCGGTCGCCCACGGGCTGCTCGGACAGATCCTGCCGGGTGTGGACATCGATGCGATCGAGCTGATCCCGGCTCCGCGCCGGGCCCGCTGGCACGACCCGGTGGGCTGGTCGGCCTACGCCTACGGCGCGGACGCCGAGGTGTTCGTCGCGCGCAGCGGGCGCTTCCACCGGATCCTCGACGTGATCCCGCACGCGAAGGTGCAGAGCGTACGACGCACCCAGGGGCCGTGGGAGCGCCGGTTGGGCCTGGCCACGGTGCACCTCGACTCGACCCCGGGCCCGGTACACGTGCGGGTGGCCCGACGGGACGCGGTGGAGGCGGACACGATCGTCGCGGAACAGGCCGAACGCTCGCGTACCGGGCGTCGTGGAGCGGGCACGGAACGCTGGATCCAGGGGGCATCTGACAGCTCGTCAGGTTCCGCCTCTTCCCTCGGCGAGGGCGCCGGTTAATATCTGACGCATCGTCATATTCGCAGGGAGGCAGCGATGAGTCAGGTCGAGTCGAAGGGTGGGGCCCCGCTCGCGGGGGTTCGCATCATCGAATGTTCGATGCTGGGACCGGCCGCGATCACCTCGTCGCTGGTGGACCTCGGCGCCGAGGTGATCAAGATCGAACCGCCGCAGGGGGACTACATCCGCGACATGACGTGGCCGATCGTGGAGGGCACCTCGCTGATGCACCTCCACGTCAACCGCGGCAAGAAGTCGCTGGTGCTGGACCTGCGCAAGCCGGAGGCGATCGAGACCTTCAAGGCCCTGGTCAAGGACGCCGACGCGGTGATCGAGGCGATGCGGCCGGGCGGGCTGGCGCGCCGCGGGATCGGCTTCGAGGACCTACGGAAGATCAACCCGAGGATCGTCTTCTGCACGATCTCCGGCTACGGCGCCACCGGTCCGTACCGGGACATGCCCAGCCACGGTGTGGCCTACGACACCTGGGCGGGGGTGGTCAAGCCCGCGATCGACGAGGACGGCTTCCCGTACCTGCCCGAGCACGCCTCGATCGGCATCCACGCCGGTCCGATGTTCGGCGCGCTCGGCGTGCTCGCGGGCATCATCCGGGCCCGGGCCACCGGTGAGGGCGGCATGATCGACATCGCCCAGTCGGACGCCGCCGCGTCGATGGACTGGCTGCGCAGCGAGACCTGGAAGGCGTACGAGCGGCCCGAGTCCGAGGTGACGGGGAACAAGTCGGACGGCTACGCCCGGCGGGCGCCCGGCACCGGTGGCATGGAGAAGGGCGTCCGGTACCAGATCTACGCGACGAAGGACGACCGGCACGTGCTGTTCATGGCGTCCGAGCAGTCGTTGTGGAAGAACTTCTGCGAGGCGGTGGACCGGGCCGACCTGTTCGAGCGCTGGCCCGGATCGAAGTACGCGGACCACGCGGTCGGCAACGTCGAACTGCGGGGCATTCTGCGGGACATCTTCGCCACGCGGACCGCGCGCGAGTGGATCGAGTTCGGCAACGAGGCGAACACGCCGATCGCGCCGGTGAACACGCCGCAGACGATCGCCGAGGACCCGCAGTTCCGGCACCGGTTCCCGTGGATCGGCCAGGATCGGCTCGGCTGCGAGCAGTTGCCGTCGCCGATCAAGTTCGTCGGCGAGACGCTTCCCGTGCCGGAGCGGGCGCCGACGGTGGGCGAGCACAGCGCGGCCGTCCTCGCGGACCTGCTCGGGTACGACGAGGCCAAGATCGCCGAACTCCGCGCAGCGGGCGCACTCGGCGCGAGCTGACCCCCACGGCGTGGGGCCGGCCCCACACCCGGCCCACACGCCGCGCGGCCTCGGGCGAGGCCGGGTGGGGGTGGGCTTGTGCGGTCGGTCCCGGCTCATGCGTCGGTTGGGTTGGGGCGGCCTCAAACGCCGGCCGGGCTGGATGGGGTGCGCCCATACGCGGGCCTCAAGCGCCGGCCGGGCCGGGGTGGGCTTGTGCGGTCGGTCCCGGCTCATGCGTCGGTTGGGTTGGGGCGGCCTCAAACGCTGGCCGGGCTGAATTGTGCTGTCTGGGTCAGCCAGTGGAAGTCGCCGAGGCCGCCTCGGGCGGTGAGTTCGCCGGCTTCGCCCGCGTCGCGGAGGGCGGACAGGTACGCGGTCGGGTCGGTGCGGGCGAGTGCGTAGGGTGGGCGTTGCCCGGTTACGCCCAGTGCGCGCAGCGCGTGTCGCTGGGTGGTCAGGACCGTGCCGCCCGCCCCCGCGGCCTCGCCCGCCGCCGCCACCGCGTCCATCGCCACATGGCACGTCACGTCGCACGTGCCGTCCGGCACCGGCGGCACCTGGCGGCCCTGCCGATACCCCGCGAGCGACCCGTACGGCGGTCGCCCCCCGCCCACGTGCCCGTAGTCGATCGCGACCGCGACCCCCCGCTCCAGCCGCCCGACCGCCCGCGCCCACGCCGCGTCCCGGGGCGCGCCGATCTCCGCCCGCCGCCCCGGCCGCGCGTCCCCCAGCGGCCACCACCGCTCCAGCCAGCGCGCGTCCTCGCCGCCGACCGGCGCGCCGAGCCGCTCGTGACCGGTGCGCACGTCCACCTCGACCACCCGCACCACCCCGCGCGCGTCCACCTCGACCACGTCGACGGGGATGTTGTCCAACCACTCGTTGGCGACCAGCAGCACATTCCGGCCGCCCGGGATCTCCGGCCCCCACCCGATCGACGGCGGCAACACCTCGGGGCGGTCGGCGACGTCGACGCCGACCGACTCCAGATGCGGCGCGATCCGGCACAGCGCGATCAACAACTCGCCGCGCCCCGCGCCCACGTCCACCACGGTGTCCAGGCCCGAGGCCGCCGCGAGGTCCGCCAGCGCCCGGGCGAACAGCGGGGAGGCGTGTACCGAGGTGCGGAAATGCCCGGCCGGCCCCTCGGCCCGGCGGTAGAAGCCCTCTGCTCCGTACAGCGCCCGACGGGTGGCTTCCTGCCAGGTCAGCCATCGTTCCATCGCACCCGACGGTACCGGCCCGCCGACGCTGCCGTGTGATCGAGGTCGGGTCCGTGGCGATCCGTCCGGTGTGTGGGCGAACGTGTGTGCCCGTCTACCCTGCCTGTGTGCATCACCTGTACGCCTGGCTCCGCGGCCGCCCCCTGCTCGTCGACGGGGCGTGGGCGCTGCTGCTGCTCATGTTCGGCGCGTTCGAGGTGATCATCGATCAACCCGGTCCGCCCGACGTGCCGCACCTGGTCGCGCTCGCCGCGATGTCGCTGGTGTTGCTGATCCGCCGGCGCAATCCCACCCTCGCGCTGGTGGCGACCCTCGTGATCGGGATCTTCCAGCTCTTCGACGACGTGGCGCCGGGCCTGGAGGCACTGGCGATGCCCGCGATCGCCTACAGCGCGGCCGCGTACAGCCCGCGCTGGGTCTCGCGCACGGCGCTGGTCGCCGCCGTGCTCGCGCCGATCGCGGCGGTGCTGCGCTGGTGGGACAACCCGGATGTCGGGGCCACCGGGGTGGTCTTCTTCACGCTGCTGCTGATGGGCCCGTTCGTGATCGGCTGGGTGCTGGGCGACTCGATGCGCACCCGGCGGGCCTACTACGTCGAGCTGGAGGACCGGGCCGATCGGCTGGAGCGCGAGCGGGACCAGCAGGCGCAGATCGCGGCGGCCGGCGAGCGGGCCCGGATCGCGCGCGAACTGCACGACGTGGTGGCGCACAACGTGTCGGTGATGGTCGTCCAGGCCGACGGCGCCGCATACGCGCTCGACAACGCGCCCGAGCTGACCCGCGAGGCGCTGGGCACGATCTCCTCGACCGGGCGCGAGGCGCTGGCCGAAATGCGTCGCCTGCTCGGCGTGCTGCGCTCGCAGGCCGAGACCGACACCTACGTCCCGCAACCGGGCGTCGAACAGCTGGAGGACCTCCTCGACCGGGTCCGCAGCGCCGGCCTCCCGGTCGACCTGACCGTGCAGGGGGTGCCGGTCGAGCTGTCCCAGGGCGTGGCGCTGACCGTGTACCGGATCGTCCAGGAGGCGCTGACCAACACCCGCAAACACGGCGGCCCGAACGTCAAGGCGCTGGTGCGGCTGCGCTACCTGGGCGATGACGTCGAGTTGGACGTCGGCGACGACGGGCGCGGCGCTGCGGCGCCGGGCGACGGGATGGGGCACGGCCTGGTCGGAATGGGCGAGCGGGTCGCGATGTTCGGCGGCCGACTGGAGACCGGGCCCGCGCCCGGCGGCGGTTGGCAGGTGCGCGCGCTGCTGCCGGTACGACCCGCGGACGGTGTCTGAGCCGATCCGGCCGGCATCCGGAGCGAGACGCGCCCGGCGCGGGGTGCGACTTGTGGCGGAGGCGTGATTCGGTAAGCCGGTGGACGCGCGTCGGGCGGGGCCCACGTAGCGTCGAAGTGTGCAACGAATCTACGCGTGGCTGCGAGCACACCCCCTGTGGGTCGACTCGGTGTGCACGATTCCGGTCTTCGGCCTCGGTGTGCTTCAGGTCTTCTCCGACGGGTCGGGCTCGGACGCCCCCACATGGTGGTGGTTGCTCCTGACCACGCTGCTCAGCCTGGGCATGATGCTGCACCGGGTGCGCCCGTTCACCGCCACCGCGCTGGTCGTGGTCGGCGGGTTGATGCAGCTGGTCTGGGACAACACGATCACCGCCGCCAACTACGCGATGCTCGTGTCGTTGTACACCGCCGCCAAATCGGGCCCGCGCTGGCTCTCCCGGGCCGGCCTGGCGATGACCCTGATCGGGCCGGCCGTACTGCTCGCCCGGTTCCCCTCCTCGGCCGAATCCTCGTTCAAGGCCAACCTCTTCGGCCTGACGTTCACCGTGGTCCTGCTCGCCATCGCGTGGGTGCTGGGCGATTCGATGCGCACCCGTCGGGCGTTCTACGCCGAGTTGGAGGAGCGGGCCACCCGGCTCGAGTTCGAGCGCGACCAGCAGGCGCAGATCGCCGCCGCGGCCGAGCGGGCCCGGATCGCCCGCGAGTTGCACGACGTGGTGGCGCACAACGTGTCGGTGATGGTGGTGCAGGCCGACGGCGCGGCGTACGCGATCGACGCGGCGCCGGATCGGGCCCGCGAGGCGCTGGGCACGATCGCGGCGACCGGACGCGAGGCGCTGGCCGAGATGCGCCGCCTCCTGGGCGTGCTGCGCTCGCAGAGCGAGACCGAGGCGTACGTGCCGCAGCCCGGCGTCGAACAACTCGACGAACTGGTCGAGCAGGTGCGCACCACCGGCCTGAACGTGGAGCTCACGGTCGCGGGCGTGCCGGTCGAATTGCCGCAGAGCGTGGCGCTGACCGCGTACCGGATCGTCCAGGAGGCGCTGACCAACAGCCGCAAGCACGGCGGCCCCGACGTCACCGCGAAGGTCGGTGTCGGCTACGGGGAGGCCGGCCTGGAGATGGAGATCAGCGACGACGGGCGGGGCGCGGCGGCGCCGGGCGACGGGATGGGGCACGGCCTGGTCGGCATGCGCGAGCGGGTCGCGATGCTGGGCGGCCGGTTGCGGACCGGCCCCACCGTCGGCGGCGGGTGGTCGGTCAGTGCGATGCTGCCCTACGCCGGCCGGCCCGATTCCGCGTCCGCCGCCACAGGCCCGTCCCGAACGACTCTTCAAGGAGCCCAGTGAGCATCAAGGTGATGCTGGTAGACGACCAGGAATTGTTGCGGACCGGCTTCACCATGGTGTTGCAGGCGCAGCCGGACATGAGTGTGGTGGCCGAGGCCGGCGACGGTGTCGAGGCGCTCGACAAGCTGCGGCACGTGGACGTCGACGTGGTCCTGATGGACGTGCGGATGCCGCGCATGGACGGCGTCGAGGCGTGTCGACGGATCTGCGCGGACGGCGGGGAGAACGCCCTGGTGCTGCCCGAGGGCCGGGTGCGGCCCAAGGTGCTCATGCTGACCACCTTCGACCTCGACGAGTACGCGTTCGCCGCGCTCAAGGCCGGGGCGAGCGGCTTCCTGCTCAAGGACGTGCCGCCGCCGGAGCTGCTGTCCGGCATCCGGGCGGTGGCCTCGGGCGACGCGGTGGTGGCGCCGAGCACGACCAAGCGCCTGCTCGACCGGTTCGCGCCGATCCTGCCCAGCGACCACGAGCCCCGCCCGGACGTGGTGGACGCGCTGACCGAGCGCGAGCTGGAGGTGATGATGCTGGTCGCCCAGGGCCTGTCCAACGCGGAGATCGCGCAGCGGCTGTTCCTGTCCGAGGCCACCATCAAGACGCACGTCGGTCGGATCCTGATGAAGCTCGGGCTGCGCGACCGGGTCCAGGTCGTGGTGCTGGCGTACGAGACCGGCCTGGTCAAGGCCCGCGGCCGGTAGCGTCCCGGGCCGACCGCCCGGCCCGCGCGCCCGGTCGCCTCGGCCGGCTCGGCCGGGTCAGTCGGTGTAGAAGCCGCCGTCCGGGTGCAACATCTCGCCGGTGAAGTAGGACGACTGGTCGCTCGCCAGGAACAGCGCCGCGTTGGCCACCTCGCGCGCGGTGCCCATTCGGCCCAGCGGCACGCTGCCGAGCAGCCGCTGCTCCAGCTCCGGCACGCCGCGCAGGACCGCGGTCATGTTGGTCTCGATGAAACCCGGGCCGATCGCGTTGACCCGGATCCCGGCCGGGCCGAGCGCGAGGGCGGCCTGCTTGGTCAGCATCCACACGCCCGCCTTGGACACCGCGTAGCCCGGCCCGCCGGTCTCGGGGTGGCGCGCGGCGATCGAGGCGACGGTGATGATCGAGCCGCGCCGGCCCTGGGCGACCATCCAGCGGGCGGCTGCCTGGACCGCGAGGAGCGTGCCGGTCAGGTTCACGTCCAGTACCCGCTGCCACTCGGCGAGCGGACTGTCGGTGAACCGCCTGATCGGGTCCGACTCGACCGGGGCGGCCCGCCGGCGCCGGCCGCCGACGTGGTCGGCCGTGGTGATGCCCGCCGCGGTGACCAGCACGTCGATCGCGCCGAACGTGTCGATCGCGTGCTGCATCACCGTCCCGGTGTCGGTCGGACTGCTCGGGTCGGTGTGCATGTAGGTGGCCCGCCGGCCGCGTTTCTCGACCGCCTCGATGGTGTCCATCGCGGCCTCGTCGCGCACGTCCGCGACCACGATGTCGGCGCCCTCCTCGGCGAAGCGCTCACAACACGCGCGGCCGATCCCGTCGGCGCCGCCGGTGACCACGGCGACTCGTCCGTCGAGCTGTCCCATCTGCGCTCCCCATCCCCTGTACCCGTCCCCTGCGCCCGTCGCCGCACGTGTCCCCGCGCGTACGCGTGCGATCGATGGTGTTGCCCATCCTGCGCGGCCCTCGAAACTCGGCGCCGTTCGAGGCATGCTGTTACACCGTTACAGACATGCTGTCGCGCCGCCGCGGACGCGGCGCCCGTCCCGGGGGACCCGCCATGACCAAGGAGATCGCATGACCACCAGCGCACCCGGCCGCCCCGCCGTCCACCTCGGTGCCGACGACCTGCCGTTCGTCGACATCGGCGGCGGCAACAAGCTCAAGGTGTTGTGCGTCAAGGAGGAGGAGGGCCTGTGGATCGTGGAGAACGTCTTCCAGCCCGGCTTCGCGGTCGAGACGCACCGGCACACCGGACCCGTGTACGGCTACACCACCTCGGGGGCGTGGAAGTACGCCGAGTACGACTACGTCAACCGGGCCGGCTCGTTCCTGTACGAGCCCGCCGGTTCGGTGCACACGCTCACCTGCGTGGAGCCGGACACCCGGGTCTGGTTTCAGATGTACGGCGCCAATCTCAATGTGGACGCGGACGGGAACGTCACCTCGGTGACCGACGGTCCCGGCACCCTGCGGGCCTACCGCGCGCTGTGCGAGGCGCAGGGTTTCGGCCGGCCGAACGTGCTGGTGGGTTGAGGATGTCCGCGAGTCGAGGTTGCGAGGGGGCACGATGACCGCCACCGCCGAGCGGGCCGAACCGGACCTGTACCGCCCCGAGCGGTACGTGGACGGCCCGCCGCACACGCTGTTCGCCGAGTTGCGCCGGACCCGGCCGGTGTACTGGCAGGACATCCCGGGGCAGCCGGGCTACTGGGCGGTGCTGCGGCACGCCGACGTCGAGTACGTCTCGCAGCACCCCGAGATCTTCTCCGCCGAGGCCGGCGGGATCCTCGTCGAGGACCTCGAACCGGACCGCCTGGAGGCGCTGCGCGGCACACTGCTCTCGATGGATCCGCCGCGGCACCGGGCCTACCGCAAGCCGCTGGTCAAGTCCTTCACCGCGCGGGTCGTCGGCGGCATGGAGGGCCGGATCCGGGCCATCTGCCGGGAGATCCTGACCCGGGTGGGCGGCGGCGAGGTCGAGTTCGTGCACGACGTCACCTCCGGGCTGCCGACCCAGGTGATCGGCGAGCTGATGGGCCTGCCGGCCGCGGACTGGGACCACATCCACGCGCTCGCCGAACGCAACACGGCGGGCGAGGGCGGCACGGCGGCGATCGAGATGGCCCGCTACGCGATGGGCTTCGCGGCGCGGCGCCGGATCGAGGAGCCGCGCGCGGACATCACGTCGCTGATCCTGGAGTCCGAGTTCGGCGGCCGGATGATGACCGACCTCGACTTCGGCCGGTTCTTCGTGCAGTTGGTGACCGCGGGCAACGACACCACCAAGACGATGCTCTCCGCCGGGCTGGACGCGCTGCTCGCCCACCCCGACCAGCTCGCCGCGCTGCGCGCGGATCGGGCGCTGGTGCCGGGCGCGGTGGAGGAGATCCTGCGCTGGGCCAACCCGCTGCACTACTTCCGCCGCACCGCCACCCGGGACACCGAACTGCGCGGTGTACGGATCCGGGCGGGCGAGAAGGTGGCGATGTACTACACCTCGGCCAACCGCGACGAGGAGGTCTTCGCCGACCCGCAGCGCTTCGACATCACCCGCAGGCCCAATCCGCACCTGTCCTTCGGTTTCGCCGAGCACTTCTGCCTGGGCGTGCACATCGCCCGACTGGAGGGCCGGGTGTTCTTCGAGGAGCTGCTCGCGGCGCATCCCGTGATCGAGCGGACCGGCGAGCCCGAGCGGTTGTGCTCCAACCTCAACAACGCGCTCACCCGGCTGCCGGTGCGGCTGGGGTAGCGAACCACGACCGCGGGTGACCCCGGGCGGCCGGGCCCGCCCGGGGCCTCCGCATGCGCTTTTTCCGGTTTCCCGGAGCGTGACAGGCATGCGACACCGGTCGAAAGGGGACACATAGACGATCGACTCGGGGAAGGCGAAGAGGGCCGAATCCTCGTACCCGGCCCGCACTGGCTCGTACTCGGTTTCATCGGCACCGGTCTCCGGGAGGCTTCCCATGGGCAGCCGTCAACTGGTCATACGCGCGGGACGCCGCTGTGCGCTCGCGGTCGCCGCGGTCGGGATCGTCGCGGCGGCCGGGGCCCTGGACGCCGGCCCGACTCCCGCCCCGTCACCCGAGCGCAGTAGCGCCGTCGCGCCGGTGGAATCCGCGCCCAAAGGCGACGGAGCGAGCCCGTCCGCCTACTCGCTGCAGACCCAGGGCGGTCCGCGCAGCGTGCGGGTCGCCCGAGTGGTCACCGGCACGATGTTGCTGACCGGCCTCGTGCTCACCGCGATCGGCGCGATCGGCATGCGCGGACCGGAGCTGATCCGCCGCAAGGTCGCCCTGCGGGCCTCCTACGTGGCCGGCGCCTCCCGCTACCGGTGGTCGGCGCCGAGTCCGCGGCCGGCCCACCCGCCGACCATCCCGGGGACCGGCCCGCCCGGCGCGTGAGTACCCTGATCGGGCCAGTACTCGTCCGGTACCCGCCGCGGACTGGAACGGAAGGCTCGCTCGCGTGAACAACGACATCACCGCACGCCCGTATCCGCACGGCCGCTCGCCCGACCCCGCCGACCGCCCCGCGCGGCTGCGCGTGGGCGTGGTGGGCACCGGCCGCGTCGGCCCGACCCTCGCCGCCGCCCTGGCCCTCGCCGGGCACTCGGTGGTGGCGGCCTCCGGCGTCTCCGAGGCGTCCCGGCGCCGCGCCGAGGAACTGCTCCCGGGTGTCCCGCTGGTCACCCCGCAGGAGGTCATCGCGGCCTCCGACCTGACCCTGCTGACCGTGCCCGACGACGCGCTGGAAGCCCTGGTGCACGGTCTGGCCGAGACCGGGGCGATCAAGGCAGGCCAACTCTTGGTGCACGCCTCCGGGCGCTACGGCGTCGCGGTCCTGGAGCCGGCCACCCGCGCCGGCGCGCTGCCGCTCGCGCTGCACCCCGTGATGACCTTCACCGGCAGCACCGTCGACCTGGAACGGCTGGCCGGCTGCTCCTTCGGGGTCACCTCGCCCGAGGTGCTGCGACCGGTCGCCGAGGCGCTGGTGGTGGAGATGGGCGGCGAGCCCGAGTGGATCGAGGAGCAGGACCGCGCGCTCTACCACGTGGCCCTGGCCAACGGCGCGAACCACCTGGTCACCCTGGTCGCGCAGTCGATCGAACTGCTCGGCGCGGCCGGCGTGCGGGCCCCGGGCCGGATGCTCGGGCCGCTGCTCGGCGCCGCCCTGGACAACGCGCTGCGCGCCGGTGACCACGCGCTGACCGGTCCGGTCGCGCGCGGCGACGCGGGCACGGTGGCCGCGCACGTGGCCGAGCTGCGTCGGGTCTCGCCCGAGGCGCTGGCCGCCTACGTGGCGATGGCCCGACTGACCGCGGACCGCGCGCTCAACGCCGGGCTGCTCAAGGCCGAGGCGGCCGAGGCGCTGCTCGGTGTACTGGCCGAGGGAGGCCGACCGTGACCGATGTGCGACTGGCCCGGACCGCGGCCGAACTCGCCGAGGACACCCGCCCGCACGGGCTGCGCGCGGTGGTGATGACGATGGGCGCGCTGCACGAGGGGCACGCCGCGCTGATCCACGCCGCGCGCGCGTTCGTCGGCCCGGCCGGACACGTGGTGGTCACCGTGTTCGTCAACCCGCTCCAGTTCGGCGCGGGGGAGGACCTGGACCGCTACCCGCGCACCCTGGACGTCGACCTGGCGGTGAGCGCGCGGGCGGGCGCCGACGTGGTGTTCGCGCCCTCGGTGGACGAGGTGTACCCGGGCGGCGAGCCGCAGGTGCGGATCACCGCCGGACCCACCGGCTCAGTCCTCGAAGGCGCCTCCCGCCCCGGCCACTTCGACGGCATGCTCACCGTGGTGGCCAAGCTGCTGCACCTGACCGACCCGAAGGTCGCCTTCTTCGGCGAGAAGGACGCCCAGCAACTGGCGCTGATCCGGCGTATGGTGCGCGATCTGAACTTCCCCGTCGAGATCGTGGGCGTGCCCACCGTCCGCGAACCCGACGGGCTGGCCCGGTCCAGCCGCAACCGCTATCTCTCCGCGTCCGAGCGGGAGATCGCGCTCTCCCTCGGGCGTGCGCTCGACGCGGGCGCCGGGCGCGCCGCCGACGGCGCGGCGGCGGTGCGGGCCGCGGCCGAGGGGGTGTTGCGGGCCGTACTCGAGCCCGACTACGTGGAGTTGGTCGATCCCGACGACTTCACCCCGGTGGCCGCGGACCACGCCGGCCCGGCGATCCTGGCGCTGGCGGCCCGCGTCGGCACCACCCGCCTTATCGACAACGCCCGCCTGACGATCACGGGAGTCCCCCGGTCATGATGCGCACGATGTTCAAGTCCAAGATCCACCGCGCGACGATCACGCAGGCGGACCTCCACTACGTCGGATCCATCACCATCGACGAGGATCTGCTCGAAGCCGCCGACATCCTGCCCGGCGAACTGGTGCACGTGGTCGACATCGACAACGGCGCCCGCCTGGAGACGTACACGATCGCGGGCCCGCGCGGCACCGGCGTGATCGGCATCAACGGCGCCGCGGCACGGCTGGTGCACACCGGCGACCTGGTGATCATCATCGCGTACGCGCAGGTCACCGACGCCGAGGCGCGGGCGATGAAGCCGCGCGTGGTGTTCGTCGACGCGGCCAACACGATCACCGGCACCGGGCACGACCCGGCCGAGGCGCTGCCCGGCGGGGAGACCGTGCGCGGCGACCGCGTGGCCCCCGCCCGGACCGCGTCGTGAACGCGCCCGCACAACCCATGCGCCTGGCCGCGCCCGATCCCGGCTGGACCGTACGGGCCGACGTCATCGTGGTCGGCTCCGGCGTGGCCGGCCTGACCGTCGCGCTGCGGGCCCGGCGGGCCGGCCGGGTGTTGTTGGTGACCAAGGGCCGGCTCGACGAGGGCTCCACCCGCTGGGCGCAGGGCGGGATCGCGGCCGCGCTCGACGAGGGCGACAGCCCCGAACAGCACCTGCGCGACACGCTCGTGGCCGGCGCCGGGTTGTGCCTGGAGGACGCGGTCCGGGTACTGGTCACCGAGGGCCCCGACGCGGTGCGCCGACTGATCGACACCGGCGCCGAGTTCGACCGGGGCCCCGACGGCGACGTGCTGCTCACCCGCGAGGGCGGCCACCTGCGCAACCGCATCGTGCACGCGGGCGGCGACGCGACAGGGGCGGAGATATCGCGCGCGCTGGTCGCCGCGGTGCACGCCCTGCCCGACATCGAGGTGATCGAGAACGCGCTCGTGCTCGACCTGTTGAAGGACGAGAGCGGGCGGGCCGCCGGGGTCACGCTGCACGTGATGGACGAGGGCGCGCGCGACGGGGTCGGCGCCGCGGTGGGTCGGGCCGTCGTGCTCGCCACCGGCGGCATGGGCCAGGTGTTCTCGTCCACCACCAACCCCTCGGTGTCCACCGGTGACGGGGTCGCGCTCGCGCTGCGCGCCGGGGCCGAGGTCACCGACCTGGAGTTCGTGCAGTTCCACCCCACCGTGTTGTGGTTGGGCCCGGACGCCGAGGGACAGCAGCCGCTGGTCTCCGAAGCGGTCCGCGGCGAGGGCGCGCACCTCGTGGACGCGGCGGGCGTACGGTTCATGACCGATCGCCATCCGCTCGGCGAACTCGCCCCGCGCGACGTCGTGGCCAAGGGCATCATGCGTCGGATGGCCGAGACCGGCGCCGAGCACATGTACCTGGACGGCCGGCACTTCGGCGCGCAGATGTGGAAGCACCGCTTCCCGACCATCCTGGCCGCGTGCCTGGCGCACGGGATCGACCCGGTGACCGAGCCGATCCCGGTCGCTCCCGCCGCGCACCACGCGAGTGGAGGGGTCCGCACCGACCTGCACGGCCGTACGAGCGTGCCGGGGTTGTACGCCTGCGGGGAGGTGGCCTGCACCGGCGTGCACGGCGCCAACCGGCTCGCCTCCAACTCGCTCCTGGAGGGCCTGGTCTTCGCCGAGCGCATCGCCGCCGACCTGGCCCGGGAGCTGCCGCCGTTCGCCGATCCGGTCGCCCCGAGCGCACCCGCGGGGCTGCTGGGCGAGGCGGTGAGCCTGCCGCTGCAACGCGCGATGACCTCGGGCGCCGGGGTGTTGCGCAACGCGGCCGGGCTGGCCGCGACCGAGGCCGCGCTGACCGGCCTCGCGGCGCGTACCAGCGACGATCCGTGCACGTCGACGTGGGAGACCACCAACCTGCACCTGGTCGCGAGCGCGCTCACTCGTGCCGCGCGGCTACGCGAGGAGACGCGCGGCTGCCACTGGCGCGAGGACCACCCCGACCCCGACGACACGGCATGGCGCGGCAATCTGGTCACGACACTGCGCGACGGCGAGCTGCGGGTCGCCTATCAGGCCCACGAACCGAAGGAGTCCACCGAGTGAGCACCGACCAGCTGTCCGCCGACCTCACCGCGCGCCTGGCCGAGGCCGGGCTCGACCCGCTCGCCGTCGCCGCGCTCGTGGCCGCCGCCGTCGCGGAGGACCTGAACGGCGGCGTGGATGTCACCTCGGTGGCCACCATCGCGGAAACCGCGCGCGGGCACGCCGACTTCACCGCCCGCGCCGCGGGTGTGGTCGCGGGCCTGCCGGTCGCCGAGGCGGTCCTCGAACTCGTCTGCGGCGCCGACCTCGTGGTCACCCGGCACGTCCGCGACGGCGCCGCGGTGGCGCCCGGCACGGTGCTGTTCGGCGCCGAGACGGGCACCCGCGCGCTGCTCACCGCGGAGCGGGTGGCGCTGAACCTGCTCTCCCGGCTGTCCGGGGTGGCCACCGTCACCCGCGCGTGGGTGGACGCGGTCGACGGCACCGGCGCCGCGATCCGGGACACCCGCAAGACCACGCCTGGTCTGCGCGCGTTGGAGAAGTACGCGGTGCGCTGCGGCGGCGGGGTCAACCACCGCATGTCGCTGTCCGACGCGGCGATGGTCAAGGACAACCACGTCGTCGCCGCGGGCGGGGTCGGGGAGGCGTTCAAGGCCGTGCGGGCGGCGTTCCCGGACCTTCCCGTCGAGGTCGAGGTGGACCACCTCGAGCAGATCCCGCCGGTCCTGGACGCGGGTGCCGACCTGATCCTCCTGGACAACATGAGCACCCGACAGATGCGCGAGGCGGTGGCCCTGGTCGCGGGCCGGGCCCGACTCGAGGCCAGTGGCGGGCTCACCCTGGAGACCGCCCGCGAGGTCGCCGAGACCGGTGTGGACTACCTCTCGATCGGCGCGCTGACCCACTCCGCCCCGATCCTGGACATCGGTGTGGATCTGCGCGCCTGAGCGACCGGTACCGTTCACCGGATCAGCCGTCCCCGCTCCCCATCCTTCCGAAGCCGCGCTCCGTCCCCCACGGCCCGAGCCAGAACACCAAGGACGCCCACGATGTTGCTCACCATCGACGTCGGTAACTCGCATACCGTGCTCGGCCTGTTCGACGGTGACGAGATCGTCGAGCACTGGCGCATCTCGACCGAGGCCCGGCGGACCGCCGACGAACTCGCGGTCGTCCTCGCGGGCCTGCTCGGCCAGCATCCGCTGATCGGTGCCGAGGGCATCGACGGCATCGCGATCTGCTCCACCGTGCCGTCCGTGCTGCACGAGATGCGGGACATGGTGCGGCGCTACTACGGCGACATTCCCACGGTCGTGGTCGAACCCGGGGTCAAGACCGGCGTGCCGGTCCTGATGGACAACCCCAAGGAGGTCGGTACCGACCGGATCATCAACGCGCTCGCGGCGGTCAAGTTGTACGGCGGCCCGTGCGTGGTGGTCGACTTCGGCACCGCGACCACGTTCGACGCGGTCAGCACCAAGGGCGAGTACGTCGGCGGCGCGATCGCTCCCGGCATCGAGATCTCGGTGGACGCGCTGGGCGCGCGCGGCGCGCAGTTGCGCAAGATCGAACTGATGCGCCCGCGCAGCGTGATCGGCAAGAGCACGGTCGAGGCCATGCAGGCCGGCATCCTGTACGGCTTCGCCGGCCAGGTGGACGGCGTGGTCAAGCGCATGGCGGCCGAGTTGTCCCCGGACGACCCGGACGCGGTCACGGTGGTGGCCACCGGCGGGCTCGCCACGCTGGTCCTGGGCGAGGCGTCGGTGATCGACGTGCACGAGCCGTGGCTGACCCTGATCGGGCTGCGGATGGTGTACGAGCGCAACGCGGCGGTCTGAGCGCGGCCCGGGCCCGGATTCGCCGTCCAAGTCGGAAAAACACAAGCATGAAATAAGCAGGATTGTCCGGCTCGCCGCATACAGTGCGTGGTATGCCGACGCCACATGGTGACCAGGGGATGGCCTTCAGCGCGCACGAGGTGCGGGTGCTGCGTCGGGCGCTGACCGTCGCGCTGCGCGGCGGGCGCGACTCGGTCGACTTCTGGTTGCTGGGCCGGGCGATCGGCGAGGCGCACGACGAGCGGGAGCGGCTGCGCGCCTTCATGACGGCCGAACTGCGCCGCTATCGCGCCGCGTTGCCGGGGAGCGCGGCCACGTTCCTGTCCTGCCTGCGCAACGCGGTGGAGGAGGTCGCGCACGTGCCGTCGGCCGAGGACCTGGCCGCGCTGCGCACGATCGTCGACCTCCCCTGCGGCCCCCGCGAACGGGCGAGCCGCGCGGCCCTGTTGCGCCGGTGTACGCGTCTGGCCGAGGCCGCCCTCGAACAACGCCTCACCGCCCGCGCCCACCGCCGAGCCGCCGCCGAAGCCGACCGCGCCACCCGCCCGGACCCGCTGGACATCCTCATCCCGGGCCGCGCGACAGCCGCTCCGCCGCCGTCGCGTTCGACGGCCGGCACCGCTCGACCCACCCCGCCCCCCGCGCCGGCGCAACCCACGACGCGCGAGACCGAAGCGCACGCACCTGCCCCGCCCGAGCCGGCCGCCGTCGAGCCCGAGGCAACCCGGCCCGCCGACCCCGCGGTGCCGGAGCCGGAAGTCGTCGAGCCCGAGGCAACCGAGCCCACTGCCTCGGAGGCCACCCGATCGGAGCACTCCGAGCCGAAAGCCGTGGGCCCCGAGGCGCACGAGCCCGAGACTCGGGCCCCCGAGGTCCGGGAACCCGGAGCCCACGGGTCCGAAGCCTCGACTCTCGAACACGAAGCACCCACACCGGAATCCACTCTCGAAGACGCACCGACAACGCCGCCGGCCGTCGACGTCCGGCCGACGGAAACCCTCTCCCAGGTGATCCCCCATCGCCGCCAGGGCCGCATCCTCGGACAACTCCCCACCCCGGAAATCCTCCAGACCGGCACCGGCTGAATTCAAACGTGGCGAGATCGTTTCGTGATCTTCGATCACCTGCCCAATCGACCAACCGACCCGTAGGCTGACGCAACCTTTTGCTGATCCTTGGGGGGATCCTTTTGCTGTCGGTACAGGTTTCGCCTGCCCGAAAAGCCGCGATGTTCGCTGCCGCAGCCGTGGCCTTGGTCGGGGCATCGGTGACCGCTCCCGCCGTTGCGGACACCCGCTTCAAGGGGGTCACCATCTCGGCTCCCGATTCGGTCGACCTGGAACTCGGTGCCTCGACCGTCATCACGGTGACTCTCGACCTGAAGTCGAACCAGCCGAACGTGACGCATCTGTCCGATGTCTGGGCCGAGTTCGCCTCCCACGCGACGACCGTGAAGTCGCTGAAGTTCGAGTTGCCCGCACCGTGCCAACCCGGGCCGCGGGATTCGTTCATGTGCCGGTGGGACAGCCTGCCCGTGGGACAGACCAAAATCGCGGTGAAGGTGACGTCGATCGTCACGGATCCGCGGGTCTCGCACGAAATGTTCGAAGTCGCGGCGAGGGACCGCTACAGCGACGTCACGGACCGCAAACAGATCGACGTGGTCCACCGGGATGCCGTGGACTTCGCCGTGCTGGACAAGGACGCGCCCAGTACGCGAAAGCCCGGCGCCACGTTCTCGGTGCCCATGGGGTTCGAGAACGTGCGGGATCGCACGCTCACCGACGTTTCGCTGATCGCTCGTACCCAGTACGGGCTGGAGCCCGCGAAGAAGTACGAGAACTGCCGCTACGGCGTGCAGCGCGGCACCGTCAGCGTGGTCGTCTGTGACTTCAAGGGGCCGATCAAGGCCGGTGAGTCGTTCCGCTTGGCGGAGGCATACCCGTACCGGGTGACACCGGACTTCCCCATCTACGGCGCCCAGGCGTACTACGAATTCGCCCGGACCACCGAGGTCGAGAAGCAGCTGAACGACCCCGAGATCCGATGGTCGCCGGGTACGGGCAGCCCGCTGAAGCTCACCGCGACGCCGACGAAGGCACCGAACAAGCGCGACGCTTCGGGTTCGTTCGACGTGATGCCGGAGGAGAACCAGCCGCAGAGTACGACCAGCACGCCACCGATCTCCGTCGTGGCCGACCCCGACCTGGAGGTCCCGGTCCGGGTCGTGGTGAAGAACGACGGACCGGCCGTGCTCAACTCGTTCCGCACCGGCGGTCCCGGTAGGGCCGCCGGTATCGCGTTCCCCAAGGGCGTCCAGGTCTCGGGCGTGCCCAAGGAGTGCTCGCACGGCTCGTTGGCCGCGATCGACGACTCACTGGCTCCCCTGAAGGCGGCCGGCGCGGACATCTACGGCTGCGAACTCCCCGAGGGCGAGCCGTGGAAGGTCGGCACGACCCGCGAGTTCACCTTCAAGGTCAAGCTCGCCAAGGGCCTGACCGACGCGAAGGGCGGCATCCACACCGTCGCGGGCGCGGTTCCGCTCGTGGACATGGTCTTCACCGCCAAGGAGGGCGCCACCTCCGGTGGTTCGGCCGCGACCGGCGGCGGCAATGGCACGGAGCTTGCGAACACCGGCTCCGACTCGTCGTCCACGACGCTGATCATCGGCGGCGCCGTCGCGCTGTTCGCGCTCGGCGGCGGCGCGTTCCTCGTCGTCCGGCGGCGTCGTAACGCGGGCCTCGCGGCCTGAGCGAACACCGAGCGAGGGCGGGGTCGCCGGCTGCGGCCCCGCCCTTCGAGTGCCAACGGCCGTCGGGCCGGAAGGACTTCGGGTGGGGCGTACGGTGGTGCGGGTCGCGACCGGCCACAGGACCTCGTCGATCGTGGGGTCGTACGCTCACCTCGTCCGGTCGAGCCTGGGGGATCGTCGTGCTCCACACCTGCCTGTCCCGTGCGCGAGCCCTCGTGGTGATCGTCGCCGCGTTCGTGCTGCTCGGTGCCGGTGCCGCGGTGCCCCCGGCGCGCGCCGCCGGACCGACCCTGACCCTCGGTTTCGTGTCCTCCCACATCACGATCAACGATGTCGTGGTGAACGAGGCGGCGCCGACCTCCGGGTTCGACCTGTGGCTGACCTCCTCCGGCGGCGCCGTCGAGGACGTGCGGATCCTGATCGACACCACACGCATGACCGACTACCGCGTGGGCCTGCCGGCATGCGGCAGGGAAGAGGAGGGCCTCCTCGACTGCCCCGTCGGCACGGTCGACGGCTACCGCGAACTGCCGCCGATGCGCGTCGGTACCCGCAACGGGCCGCGGGCTCCCGAGGAGCGATTCGGCCTGACGGTCGTGGCCGGCGACGGGCGAGTCCTCGTAGCGAAAACCGAGTTCACGGTGTCGAAGGACACCGCACCGCCCAACGTCTACGGGCTGAAGAATCCCGTGCCGGTGCAGGCCGACGGAACGGTCGATGCCGCACCCATGTTCCGCAACAAGGACGACCAGGCCGTCGGGGACCTCGTCGTGCACATGCGAACGGGACCGGGCGTCGACTTTCGCGAGCGGTTCGGCAACTGCTACTACTCGTCCGCCGACGGCGGGGAACCACCCGAGGCCCTGTGTGTGGCCACCGGACCCTTCAGCGCCCAGACCACATATCGGCCGACGAGTCGCGTCGGCCTCGGCGTCGAGCAAGACGTCGTCGCCTCGCACTTCACCGTCGAGGTGCGGAACTTCGAGCGGCGAAACCTCGACGATTGGCTGGCTCGGCACGGTCGAGCCCGTCGTGGCGACGGACCCGCGCTCGTCTTCACCGAGGTCGACAGGCTCGACGGCGCTCTCTACCGCCCCTTCGGCGACCTCTACGACCCCAAGTGGAACGAGCGGATGGACATTCGCTCCGTCCGGGCCGACTTCGCGCTGTCCGACGGCGTCGTCGTGGACACCCACCCCGTCGGCATGGGCTCTTCGGCGACCTACGTCGACTTTTCCGTCCGGGTGCGGAATGTGAGCCCGGGTCCGGCGTACGGGCACCTCCTCGACGTGAGCGTGAACCTGCCTCCGAACATCGGGGCGGCGGGCAGCAAGCTCTGCCAACCGCAGAGCCCGGGCCCGCGTGCCTACACATGTCGGGTGATCGCGGATCTGGCCGCGGGCGAGAGTGTCGATTACCGCATGCAGGCAATGGCGCAACCCGGCTCGGGCGGCAGCGTGCAGGTGAGCATCACGGGGACGGGGACGACGCCGGGCCACTTCGTGCACATCGCCTTCCCCGCGGCCCCCGGGACTCCCCCGACCCTCGGGACACCCGAGCCGATGCGGAGTGACGAGGCCGACCCGCCGCCGACAATCCCCGAAACCGGCGCCACCTCCACCTCCGGCGGCCTGTCGACCGCGGCACTGGCCGCCCGCTGGGCCGTGGCCGCTCTCGCGGTCGCGGCCATCGGCTTCGTCGGATACCGGCGCCACCGGGCGTCCCGCGCCGGCGCCGCCGGATCGCCCAGCCCACCCGCCGAGTGACGGCCGGGCCTTCGGTCGGGGCGCCGGGGGCGGCTCGCCCTGACCGGGGAGAACCGGTTCGAGGGTCGGACGGCTGGTCGGTAGCCTTGTCCCGTGACCGAGCAGAGCGCAGCGCAGCCGCAGATCGACGACCTTCCCGAGCAGATGCGGGTTCGCCGCGACAAGCTCGACCGGCTTCGGGCGGAGGGGACCGACCCGTACCCGGTCGGCTTCCCCCGCACCACCACGGTGGGCGCGCTGCGTGCGGAGTTCGACGGTCTCGAAGCCGATGTGGAGACCGGGCGTCGGGTCGGCGTCACCGGCCGGGTCGTGCTGTACCGCACCGGCGGCAAGCTGTGCTTCGCCACGCTGCGCGACGGCGATGGCGACATCCAGGTGATGGTCTCGCTGGACGGCGTCGGCGCCGAGTCGCTGGCCGCCTGGAAGAGCGACGTCGACCTGGGCGACCACGTCGGCGTCGAGGGCCAGGTGATCACCTCCCGGCGCGGCGAGTTGTCGATCATGGTCGACTCCTGGGCGATCACGTCCAAGTGCCTGCGTCCGCTGCCGGACAAGCACAAGGGCCTGACCGACCCCGAGGCCCGGGTCCGCCAGCGCTACGTCGACCTGATCGTCAACGACGAGTCGCGGGCGATCCTGCGCACCCGCAGCCGGATCGTGCGCGCCATTCGCGAGTGGTTCGACGCCAGGGACTTCCTGGAAGTCGAGACGCCGATGTTGCAGCCGGTGCACGGCGGCGCCACCGCGCGCCCGTTCGTGACCCACATCAACGCGTACGACATGGACCTGTACCTGCGCATCGCGCCGGAGTTGTACCTCAAGCGCCTGGTCGTCGGCGGCGCCGAGAAGGTCTTCGAGATCAACCGCAACTTCCGCAACGAGGGCGCGGACTCGACGCACAACCCCGAGTTCACCATGCTCGAGGCGTACGAGGCGTACGGCGACTACAACACGGTGGCCACCCTCACCCGCGAGGTCTACCAGCACGTCGCGCAGGACGTGTTCGGCTCGCAGATCTTCCGCTACGGCGACCGCGAGGTGGACATCTCCGGCGACTGGCGCGAGATCACCGTCTACGGCTCGGTCTCCGAGGCGCTCGGCGAGGAGGTCACCCCCGAGACGCCGATCGAGGCCGTGCGCAAGCTCGCCGACGCCCGCGAGATCGAATACGACAAGTCCTGGGGCCAGGGCAAGCTCGTCCAGGAGATCTTCGAGGCGCTGGTCGAGCACACCCTGATCGAGCCGACCTTCGTTCGCGACTACCCGATCGAGACATCGCCGCTGACTCGCCAGCACCGCAGTGTCGCCGGCGTCGCGGAGAAGTGGGACCTGATCGGCTTCGGCATGGAACTGGGTACCGGCTACTCCGAGTTGGTCGACCCGGTCGAGCAGCGCCGGCGGCTCACCGAGCAGTCGCTGCTCGCCGCGGGCGGCGATGTCGAGGCCATGCGGATCGACGAGGACTTCCTGCGCGCGCTGGAGTTCGCGATGCCGCCGAGCGGCGGCGTGGGCATGGGCATCGACCGGATGATCATGGCCTTCACCGGTCGCGGCATCCGCGAGACGATCCTGTTCCCGCTGGTGAAGCCGACCACCGACTGATCGACTCGGTGCGAGCGCCCTCGGCGGTGACGGTCCGTCGCCCCCGAGGGGGCTCCTGTCGCATTTCCGGGCGCGTCACCCGTTCGTACGCATAGGGTCGGCCGCATGGAAGCAGCAGCCCCCGATCTCCGGATCTGCGTCGCCGGTGACTCGTTCGTACAAGGTGTCGGCGACCTCTCCGGCGGCGGATGGGTCGGCCGCCTCGCGGCCGAGTCCCGTCGCCGGGGCCGGCAGGTGACCGCGTACAACCTGGGCGTGCGGTACGAGACCTCGGCCGACGTCGCCGAGCGCTGGTACGGCGAGGCCGTACCGAGGATGCGGCACGCCGACGGCACCGGCATGGTCTTCGCGTTCGGCGTCAACGACGTGCGGATCGAGAACGGCCGCCGCCGGGTCGCCCACGCCGACAGCGTCGCCAACCTCGACGCGATACTGGACACCGCGACCGGCGCCCGCTGGACCTGCCTGGTGGTCGGCGCGCCGCCCGTGCCCGGCGAGCGGGACCACGGCGAGGCCGCGCTCGCGCTGGAGGACGCCTACGCCAAGACCTGCGCCGCGCGGGGCATCCCGTTCGTGCCGATACAGCGCGCGCTGCGCGAGGACCCGCAGTGGTGGGCCGGCATCGAGGCGTACGGCGACGGCGCGCACTGCGACGCGGTGGGCTACGCCAAACTCGCCGCGCTGATCGCCGACGGCGGCTGGTGGGACTGGTTGGACTCGCTGGCCCCGGGGCGCTGAGCGCGGCGGCCGACCCGCCGCGCCCGTCGTCCGGTCAGGGCTTGACGCCCCGGCCGGTCAGCCACGTGTTCGGGTCCACGGCCGCGCCGCCGTCGGGGTGCACCTCGAAGTGCAGGTGCGGGCCGGTCGAGTTGCCGGTCGTGCCCACGTAGCCGATCACCTCGCCCGCGGCCACCGAGCCGGAGGTCTTGGCGAACCGCGACTGGTGGCAATACCAGGTCCGGGTGCCGTCGGGGTGGGTGAGCACGATGCGGTTGCCGAAGGCGCCGGCCGGGCCGGCGGAGGTTATGGTCCCGGCCGCGGCGGCGCGGATCGGGGTGCCCGAGGAGGCGGCGAAGTCCAGGCCGGTGTGCGTGTGCGCCCAGCGTGCGCCGCTGTTGCCGAAGCGGCCGGTCAGCGTGTAGTCCGAGGTCGGCAGGACCCACCCCGAGGCGGCCCGCTCCGCGTCCGCCCGCGCCGCGGCATCCCGCTCGGCCTGCGCCTCTCGCTCGGCCTGCGCCGCCTGTGTCGCGCGCTCGACTTCCCGGGCCTGCTCGGCCTCGGCGGCCGCCTGCTCCGCCTCGCGCGTCTCGCGGGCCTGGCGGGCCGCCTCCGCCGACCCGGCCGCGCCGAGCGTCGAGCGCTCCTCGGAGCGGGCCGCGACGTCCGCGCCACGATCGGCGAGCCGTCGCGCCGTCTCCGGATCCGCGCTCGCCGCGTCGGCCGCCCGCTTCCCGGTCGAGTCCGCCCCCGTGCCCTGGACGCCGGCGGTGACCGCCACGGCCAGTAGCGCGAGGCCGGAGACCACGACGACCGCCCGACCCGGACGCGCGCCGCGCAACCGGGTGCGGCGGTCGACAGGCGTGGCGGGGACTTCGGTGGGCGGGGTGGCGGGGGAGTGCGGCACGAATACCTCGGGGTGTCGACGACGGGGCCGACACCAGTGGTAACAATCCCCCGCATATCCACCAAGTCGTAACGGAGTGGACACTACGTCACCGCGTAGTAGCAAAACCCGCACCCGCGCCCGGCTCCGATCCGCCGGACCGAAGGCCCCGGTTTGAAATCGGGCGAACTCGGACGAGGTTCCCCCTACGACGCCGCATAGGAGACATCGCGGCAGGCGTGACGCAGTTCACGGCCCGACGAGGTTTCCCGAAGGGCGGGACATGAATCGACTAGGCGAACTCGAAGCCCAGGTGATGCTCCGGATCTGGCGGCGCAACAGCCCCGCGTCGGTACGCGAGGTGCAGGAGGCGCTGCTGCCCGATCGTGAGCCCGCCTATACGACGGTGATGACCGTGCTCGACAAACTGTTCCGCAAGGGACTGCTGCGCCGCGAGTTGGTCGGTCGGGCCTATCTCTACGAAGCGGTGTACTCGCGCGACGCCCATACCGCCGAGTTGATGCGCGACGACTGGATCTTCGGCGGTGGTCGAGCCGGCGCCCTGGTGCACTTCGTCGAGGGCATGACGCCCGAACAGATCGAGGTGTTGCGCGACGCGCTGCGAGTCGCGCTGCCGTGAGCCGATTCGCGCGATCTTCGGCACTTCCCTGGGCTGATCGGAGGCCTTGTTAATTCGTTCGGCGCAATCCGCAGCGTCTTCGGGGCGCAACTCTGCGTAATCGTATTAATGATCTACGTAAGAAAAGCGGACCTCCGCGCGGTGGAACGGAAAGTGGGCCGACATGATGCGAGCGAAAACCCGAGCGGGACGTGCCCTCGTGGCGGTCGCGGTCGGGGCGGCCGTCGTGGTGGGCGCGGACCCGGCCACGGTCGGTACGGCCGCCGCCACCCCCGCGCCGCCGAAGCTGGAACTGCGCCGCGTGGCCGACCCGGCACAGGCCAAGCCCGGCGACCGGCTCACCCACACGGTGACCGTGCGAAACGGCGGCGGCGCCGAGGCGAAGTCGGCGATCGTGCGCAACGCGTTGCCGGCGGGCGCGAAACCGGTCGAATCCAAGCCCTCGCAGGGTGAATTCGACAGCGCCACCGGAGTGTGGAAGACCGGCCGGATCAAGCCCGGTACCGAGG
Organism: Embleya sp. NPDC056575; assembly: GCF_042793325.1. Taxonomy (NCBI): domain Bacteria; kingdom Bacillati; phylum Actinomycetota; class Actinomycetes; order Kitasatosporales; family Streptomycetaceae; genus Embleya; species Embleya sp. NPDC056575. Next base: position 1,586 of record NZ_JBHTVA010000023.1, on the reverse strand, counting down.
TCTCGCTGATTCTCGTGCTCACCGTGTCGGAAGGCGCGGCCGGATCCGAGATGATCGCGAGATCGAGTTTCGTCAGCGCGCCCGGTGCCAAGCCGGTGATCCGCAACGCCTGTACCGACGACGCCGAGGCGTCCTGTGCGAGCACGCGCGTGGCCGATTCCCGGACACGGTAATGGCCGGGGAAATCCGTCCATATCCGGCCTGATCACTCCACAAGGGCACGGTTCGGAAGCCGGGGCTATCGGCTCCGGATGTCGCGTCGGATGTTGTCGGCGCCGGATCCGGGCACCGGATCTCGGCACCGCATGTATGAAGAACGTGTGGCCCGGGCGGTGGGAAACCTCGCCCGGGCCTTCGCGTGTCCATCCGGGTGTTTCCGCCGGCACCGGGGCGGATCGGTGGTAAACCGGGCGGAGCGGCGACGCCTATCGTGATCGCGATAGCGTCAGCCCATGGAAGTGACGATCCGACGTGCCAGAACGTCCGATGTGCGGGCCATTCGGCGTCTTGTGGATGGGTACGTGGGGCTACGCATCCTTCTCGACAAACCCACGGTCACCCTCTTCGAAGACGTGCAGGAGTTTTGGGTCGCCGAGAGGGACGACGACAGCGAGGTGGTCGCCTGCGGGGCCCTGCACGTGATGTGGGAAGACCTCGCCGAGGTGCGCACTCTCGCGGTGGATCCGGCGTGTACCGGACACGGTGTGGGCCACCTCTTGCTCAGCAAACTTCTGGAGACCGCGCGTTGGCTGGGTGTTCGACGGATATTCTGCTTGACCTTCGAGGTCGACTTCTTCGCGAAGCACGGCTTCGTCGAGATCGAGGAGACACCGATCGACGGCGATGTCTACAGTGAACTGATGCGTTCGTACGACGAGGGCGTGGCCGAGTTTCTGGATCTGGAACGCGTCAAACCCAACACCCTTGGCAACACGCGGATGCTGCTCCATCTCTGGCAGTGATCTCGATCCGCGTAGACCGGACGAGTGTGGCGGAGATCGCGCGACCGGTGTCGGCGAACCCCTTGACGCTTCTTGCCCGCGGCGGTGTGGTGTGCGGTGAAGTCGTGACCACAAACCCGGTAACGTATTGCCGACTCGACGGGGTTCCGCGCCCGTGGGTTTGTATTTTCCCGCAGAAAGCGGTTTCCTTTTCTTGAGCTCGTTGTGAACCCTCCCGATGAAAGGGAATCCTGGTGGCACAGAAGGTCCAGATTCTTCTCGTTGACGACCTCGACGGCGGCAAGGCCGATGAGACGGTGACGTTCGCGCTCGACGGTGTCTCCTACGAGATCGACCTGAGCGCCACGCACGCAGAGCAGCTTCGCGCGGCGCTGACGGCCTACGTCGACGCCGGCCGCAAGACCGGTGGCCGGGTCGCCGCCCGTCGCGGTGTTCGCCAGGTGGTCAAGGGCGGTGCCGCCTCGGGCGACACCGCCAAGATTCGCGCCTGGGCCAAGGAGAACGGCTACGACGTGAGTGAGCGCGGTCGTGTGCCGGGCAACATCCGCGACGCCTACGAGAAGGCCCACGCCTGATCGCCGACGCCGTCGACGAGCGGTGCCCTCCCCCGGTACGTACCGGGGG
>NZ_JBHTVA010000022.1:0-154750 GCF_042793325.1 Embleya sp. NPDC056575 | reverse complement strand
GGGGCCACCCCCACCCGCGCCCCCGGGCCCGCGGCCCCCCCCCCCACCCCCCGGCCCCCCGCCCGCGCCCCGCCCCCCCCCCCCCCCCCCGGGGGGGGGGGGGCCCCCCCCCCGCGACTCGCTCAGCCGACGCCGCGAGGGCGGAACTGGATGCTGATGCGCGGTCCCGTCGCCCTGGTCGTCTTGGGGATCGCGTGCTCCCAGGCGCGTTGGCAGGAGCCGCCCATCACGATCAGGTCGCCGTGTCCGAGCGGGCGGCGCAGCACCGGTTCGCCGCCGCCGCGCGGTCGCAGCAGCAGATCGCGCGGCGCGCCGACGGACGCGATCGCGACCATCGTGTCGGCGTGCGCGCCGCGGCCGTCGCGGTCGCCGTGCCAGGCGACGCTGTCCCGGCCGTCGCGGTACAGGCACAGGCCGACGCTGACGAACGGCTCGCCCAGCTCCGCCGCGTAGTGCTCGGAGAGCCGGTCGCGCGCCTCGGCGAGGGCGGGGTGCGGCAGCGCGTCGGCGGCGCGGTAGTGGGCGAGCAGCCGGGGGACGTCGACGACCCGTTCGTACATCAGTCGCCGTTCGGCCCGCCAGGCAACCGTCTCGGCGAGCGCGGCGAACAGCGTGTCGGCACCCGTCACCCACCCGGGCAGCTCGTCGATCCACGCGCCGTGGCCCAGCACGGTGCGGCGCAGCCCGCGTGGCGGGCCGGCGTGGACGACGTCGCCCTGGTCGAAGAGCGAACCCTGGAGTGAGCCGGACATTCCACCACGATACCCCATCGACCCGAACGCACGTTCGAACAAGTGGGCGCGCCGCCACCCGCCGACCGACCCCCACCCGCTCCGGGCTTCCGTGGCACCGGGCGGCCGGGCGGCCGGCCGTCAGGGGGTGGGGTTCAGGGGTGGCAGGGCGGTGGTGGGGTCGCCCAGGAGGACCAGGCTTTGGCGGTCGAGGGCTGCTACGCGGAGTCGGGTGAGGGTTTCGCGGACCGAGGTGTCGCCGTTGGCCAACGTGTCGCGCAGGCGGGCCCAGCGGGTGTGCAACTCGCCGACGTCGGCCCGGTATTCGGCCAGGGCCAGGCCCAGCGGCTCGCCCGCGTACAGCCGGCTGGACAGCGCGGAGACCAGACGGCCGCCGAGGCCCTGGCCGGTGTCGTCGACGCGCAGGGTCCAGCTGAACGTCGGCTCGACGTGTCCGAGTACGGCCCGCACCGGCTGTTCGCGACCCAGCAGTTCCAGCGGTGCCGGGGCCACCATCGTGCCCAACGCTGCGACCGCCTCGACCGTACCGAGCGCGGAGCTGCCGACCGGAAGCAGCCCGGCGTAGAAGCTCTCACCGGCCGCGCCGGCCGAGCAGCACGCCTGGGCGTACCACACACACCCGCTCGGAACGCCGTCGCACAACGTGCGCGGCGGCACCGTGGTGTGCGTGGCGTCCACCGGCAACCCGAGCATCGCGCGCATCCCGGCGGGATCGCTCAGCGGACCCGTGCGGCCGTGGCTGGAGGTGGCCAGCAGCCCCGGGCGCAGCTCGGCGAGGGCGCCCATCAGCGCGTCGCCGGTCGCCTCCGCCGCGGTGACGTCGCGGAACCCCGCGAGCGGGGGCGGGGTGAGCCGGGCCGCCAGCGGGGCGGCGATCACCGCGCGCATCAACGCCGTGATGTCCAGCGGGCCGTGGTCCACCGTCCAGGTCACCGCCCGGTCGGTCCGCGCCTCGGCGTCGGCCCAATCCGTGAGCAGCGCCCGGATGTAGTGGGCGAGCGCGTCCCCGGCCAGGGGGATGCGCCCGACCAGATGCCTGGTGCCCAGCGCGTACTGCACGGACCACGGGATCACCTCGGGGCCGCCGACGATCGCCACGTACTTCGGGAGCCGACCCCGCCCGGTCCCGAACTCCGAGAGCCCGATGGCCGGTTCCTGGGGCGGGTCGGCGGCGAAGTACCGGCGCAACAGATGGTCGGGCAGATCCGGGCTCCAGCGCAGCACCACGGTGCCCGGCCGCGCCGCCAACAACTCGCGGACCGGGTCGGCGGCGTCCTCGCCGGCCGCCTTCGCCGCGTCGGACACCTGCGGATCGGTACTGTCCGGCAGCAGGATTCCGTAGCCGACGTCGGCCGAACGCCAGTCCCGCGGATCGGCCGGGGCCGTGAACGGCAGCACCGCCTGGGAGCGCGGCATGCCGCCCCGTCCGGCACCCCACGACGCCGCACCGGCGTCGATCGTGGCCCGCGCGACCTCGTCTCCGGTCCACGCGTCGAGCTGGATGTCCGCCGGCAGCGTCATCGGCCCGCCTCCGCCAAACGCGCCCGCAGGTCCGCGATCAGCGCGTCCACCTGCGCCAACAGCGCCGGATCGGTGGTGACCGGATCCAGGGTCGCCCGGAAACGTTCGTGCGTGTCCAGCCGCCCCTGGAGGTTCGCCAACTCCGACGAGTCCGCGGCCGAACTCGCCGCGATCCGCAGCGGGTCGTCCTGGAGGTAGAGCACCGGGTCCGACCACGCGTCGGTCTCGGCCGGATCGTCCCGGGCCAGCGCCTGGCGCGGGGCGGTGAAGGTGGCCGCCCAGTCGATCTCGTGCTCGCCCGGGTCCTCCAGCGTGCCGCGCACGGTGGCGAGCACTTCCGGATACAGCGCCGCGCAGAACCGGTCCGTGTCGTTCAGGTCGACCAGTCGGCGCATGCCCGCGACCGCCGGCAGCCCCTGCGAGACGAGGTCGTGGGCGAGCGAGAGCGTGTCGGAGGTCTGCGCCGTCTGACACGCGCCCAGGACCACCAGCCACGGCGCGCACGGGATCAACGCGACCACCAGGTCCGGCAGTTTCAACCGCACCGAGCCGACGGGCTCCCCCGCGTCGAAGTCGGCGGTGTGGGCGAACGCCAGCGTTCGCATACCACCGGCCGCGCCGCCGTGACACAGCAGGTGCACGAGGTGCGGCTTGGCCGCGGTGATCCGCTTGGCCAACTCCGGGGCGGTGCCGGGGAGTACGTCGGAGGTCACGTCGGGGCGACCGGCCGCCGTGACGCGGTCGAGCACGGCCGGCTCGGCGCTGATCACATGCAGCCGGGTGTCCAGCGCCCGCGCGTCGGGCAGCGCGCAGGCCGCGAGCAGTGCCTCCAGTTGGGGCACGCCGGTGCGCCCCGCCGCGGACAGCACGGCGACGACGCGTAGCGGCGGGGTGAACGTGCGGCGATCGACGGGGCTGCGGATGGCGGCGATGCGCACGATCGGCCAGCGCGCGTCGAGCGCGATGAACCCCTGTGCGGCGGACCGGAGTTGCTCCCACGGTAGTTGGTCGGCCAGGTTCGAGACCATGTGCAGGTACAGCGGCGTCGGTCCGGCCGCGGCCGGTTGGGCGAGGGCGGCGCTCAGGCCCTGACCGACCGCCGGATGCCGGCACAGCCGTTTCAGCAGCGCCTCACCCCGGGTGGAGACGGTGCCGCCTGGATCGGAGACGTCGGTGACCCGATTGGCGCCGAGCCCCGGGATGTTGGCGGGCGCCTCGCGCAGTTTGAGCACGGTGCGCTCGTCCCCCAGCGGTTCGAAGCCGAGCACGGTGCGCATCACGTCTCCCGGATACGTTCGTCGACGAGCGCGCGCAACTCGGCGATGGCCTGGCCGACTCCCAGGTCGTACGCCTGTTTGGCGGCCGGGGTCTCGCCGGGGACACCGGCGGTGCGGACCAGGGAGGCCACCTGGTTCTCGATGTAGCGCGTGGACGAGGCGACCCACATCGGCACCGAGTCGGCGTTCGCGTAGCGCGCGGTGATCTCGTCGCCGCCGGCCATGCCGAGGGCATCGGGCAGGACCTCGGTGCTGCTCGTCGAATCCGCGATCGGCGCCCGCCCGCTGAGCCAGGACATCCCGGGCGACTCCGGATCGGGCCACGCGTCGCGGAGCGCGGCGCCGACGAACTCGGGCTGGAGGTATACGAACAGCGACGGATCGCGCGGGATCGGGACCGCGCCCGGGTCGCCGGCGACGAACGCGTGCGCCTGGGCCAGGGTGTATCCGGCGGGATCCCGCGCCAGTGAGCTGTAGATCGTCGGCCCGGCCCGGCGCAGGCCGATGTGGTCGGCCATCATGCGGATCGCCGGGTCGCACGGATTGTCCGGCGGTGAGCCGAGGGACAGTACGGTCGCCCCGACGCGGTCGGCGAGGCGCCGTACCCGGTCGGCGGTGACGAACGCGCGGGTGGACCGGTCGGTGCCCGTCGCGGGGTCGGGGTTGACCGAAAGCACCGGTCGGATGCCGTCGAACGTGCCGTCGGTGACGATGTGCAGGGCCCGTACGGCCCTGCCGTCGAGGCCGCCGGCGATCCAATTGCCCCACAACGGCGGGCCGGTGGCCGGGCCCGGGCCATCCGGTCGCGGCGGACCCGACCGGGCGTAGCGCTGTGCGCCGTCGGGGTCGTGGACGTGGATCAGGTTGCCGTTGCGCCCGGTCGACAGCAGCGTCCGCAACGCCTGTTCGCCGCCCCGCTCGGTGAACACGTGTACGTCCACCCGGCCGGCGACGCAGGCGCGCAGCGAGGAGACGAACGCCGAGAGGTATCCGGCCACCCACGGCGCGTCCGGCGCGGTGGACAGCGCGACGGCCACGGTCCATACCCGTCCGGGATCGGATCCGGGTGGCAGGCGATCCGGCACCCGGACCAGCGGCCGGCCGGTGGCCGCGACGAGGGCGCCCTCCCACGGCACCCCGCCCAGGTGGCCGTAGGGCGGGATCAGCCGCAACCAGAGCGCGGTGTCCGCCGGGAACTCGGCGCCCAGGCAGCGTACGACGCCCTCGACCAGATCGTCCGGCACGGTCGGGGCGCGCGGGGGCTCGACACCTGCCGAGAGCCCGAACCCGCCGTAGTCGAAGTCGCCCCGCCAGTATGTCTTCGCGCCCGGCGTCGTGCCCCTCGGCGTCGTGCCCTCCGGCGTCGCGTCCGGGGGGAAGCCGAGCAGTTCGACCGTCGTGGTCGGCGACGCGCGCCCGAGATCGAGCCGCACCCGAAGCATCGCCAGGTGCCACTTCTCGACGGAGACCTCGGACATCACGACTCCTTCGATGCGGGCGGCGAACCGCGCCCTCCCGGTGGTTCGGGCCGGGGCGGGTCGGCGGATCCGGTTCCTCAGTCCGGTCCGGCCAGGGCGTGCATGGCCCACCACGTCGCCGGATTGCTGACGTCGCCGTGGCCGGAGATGGCGGGCTTCCCGTCGATCCGGACCCCGCCGTCGACGGCGATCACCCGGAGGCCGCCGCCGAGGTCGTAGCGGTCCTGGCCGGGTACGGCGGCGAATCGCCGGGTGGAGATGGCGTCGACTCCGGCCGGGCCGAACCCGCCCAGTGCGCCGTACAGTTCGGGATCGCCGATCGCGGCGACGCCCGGTTCGCCCAGCTGGCTGCCGCGCATCGCGAGGTGAAAGAACCCGGTCAGCGGATCGTCGAACGCGGAGAACGTGGTGAGCAGCGGCCGGTCCACCAGGTCGAGGGCCGCGTGGTAGCCGCCGGAGCGGCCGGTGCCGGCGACGTCGGCCGCGAGGCACCAGCGGTTGACGGCCGCCTGGAGCAACAACATCGACCGGGCGGGGCGGGTCGGCGCGGCGGCCACGAGCGCCGACAACACCACCTTCGCGCCGAACGAGTGGCCGACCAGATGCAGCCGCACCCCGCTCTCGCGCAGGATGTGCGTGACGAGCGGCCCCACCCCCTTGGCGCCCACGTCACCCGCACGGGCCTTCATCGTCCACACCGTCGCGACACGCAACAGGCTGCGCGGGTCGAAGCCGCCGCCCGCGACCTGCAGGCCCGGCGCGGCGGGGTGCGCGACGCCGAAATCGTCCGGGGCGGCGGGTGGGACCGCGGCTCCACCGCCGTCCAACGCCGCCCAGACGTCGAGGAATTCCTCGGCGGTGGGTGGCGGTGAGCCGTCGTCCGGATCGCGCCCGACGCGCAGCGAGCCGAGCACGATCTCGGCGGCCCGGCGCGCGTCGTCGACGTCGATCGTGGTGCGGCCGTCCGTCAACTCGACGAACTCCGGGTCGGATTCGGCCTTCAGGGCGCCGGTGACCAGGCCGAACATCTCCTCGACCTGCCGCGCCTCGGCACCGTCGGGATCCGGTTCGGCGGCGATGTCGGGGCCCGCCTCCCAGGGCATGACGAAGCTCGTGGAGGGCCAGATGACGCCGATCAGCAGCGGTTTGTAGTCCGGCGGGAGCGGGAGGGCGAACTTCCGGCGCTGCTCGATGAACCCGTTGACGAAGCTGCGATAGCGGTCGAGGGCCTGCGCGAACACGTTGTTCCAGCCGTGCGAGAACAGGAAGACGTCGCTCACCCCGGCGAGCCGGTCCTTGATCTCCTGCTCGGCGACCGGGCTGCGCAGCCCGCCGTTGCGGTCGTAGCGGAGCAGGTAGAGATCCGCCGTCGAGCCCCCTTCGAGCGGAAACTGTTGAAAAGGACCAGACATCGTCCGGCTCCATGTCCGTGCGACAACGGCGCATCCGTACGAGTGCGGAGCGATCTTGTTTCCATGCTTCCCCTCCCCACGGGCCGGGGCAAGCGGGGGCGCGGCCCGGCCGGCCGGTGTGGGTCGGGGTCCGGGTCGGGCGTCAGCCGGTGTTGCGGAGCAGGAGGCCGGCGGCCTGGGCCGGTACGTTGCCGGTCGGGAAGGTGGTGTAGTAGTCGTACTTGAGCTTGTTGCCCGGGACCTTGCTCAGTACGACCCAGCCGCCGCGCGCGCAGGCCTGCCTCGGGTTGCGGACGATGTCCTCGCGCAGGACGATCCGGTCGGCGCGGATGGCGGCGCGGTCCTCGGTCTCCAGGGTCAGGGTTCCGGAGCAGTTGCCGGGGTAGTCCGACTCGCCGACGACGGTTCCCGCCTTGCCCACGTGCAGTCGCAGGCCGACGGTGAAGGTGGCGGTACTGACGGCGCTGCCGCGCCAACTCGCGGCGAAGTCGGCCGGCAGTTGGCGGGTGGTCGGCTGCGCGGTCGGGCGCGGGCTGGTGCTCGTGCTCGTGCTCCTGCTCGGCCCGGAGCCGGTGGGCAGCGGACCGTCAGGCGGCCTCGTGGTCGACCCGGTGCTCGCACTCGCACTCGCGTCGGCGTCCGGTTTCGGCCCCGGGCTCGCGCCGCCGCCCGGGGAATCGATCGTGATCGTGGTGCCGGGGTCGGCCTCGAGCAGCACTCGCCCCGGCGAGAACTCCTGGACCACCCGGCCCTCCAGCGTCACCCGGAGCCCTTTCGCGGCGGTGACGCGGAAGACGTCCTCCTTGACCCGACCGTCCTCGCGATGCCGGATCACCACGATGAGTTCGTTCCCGGCGGTCGCCGCCTTCTTCGAGTAGTCGACGCCGCCGTCGACGCTGAACGTGCCCGCCGGGGTGACCCAGCGCGCCCCGACCGACACGGAGATCTTCCCGCGCGTCGAGATGGAGAACTTGATCGGCCCGATGGCGTAGCCGAGTACCGGATCGTCGAGACCCGTCTTCCGCTCGCCGTCCTCGTCGAATCCCAGGTAGCCGCACGAGGTGGCGCCGAACAACGCCATCACCGTGCACACCGTGACCATTCCCGCCCGTGTCCCGACCCGCCGCACCCGCATCGCGTTCCTCCCCCGAGAACACCCGCCGTGGAGTCGAGTATGCGCCCGAGTTCGGCTGAACACGCGGAAACCGTCTCGATGGGGATACGCGGATGTCGCCCGGCGGGAAATCCGCCGGGCGACACCGTTCCTTCACGCGTTTCGGGCCGGTCTCAGCAGGCGCCGAGGTCCTGCCAGACGCCCCACTGGCCGGTGGTGCCGGGCGTCTCGCCGGTCGTCCACCACTTGGCCTTCCAGGTGTGGCCCTGGTACGAGACCTGCTGCCCGCCGGTGTAGACCGTGCCGGAGGCCCACGGCGGGGCCGTGCACTGGTGGCCGTTGCCGCCGGTGATGGTCAGCGTGTAGGTCGCCGAGTGGCTGACGGACGTGCCGACGCCGGTCACCGTCAGGGTGTACGTACCCGAGACGGCCGCCGACGTCGTGGTGACGGCCAGCGTCGAACTGCCGCCCGCCGTCACCGATGCCGGGCTGAGCGAGGCCGAGACGCCGGCGGGGGCGCCGCTGACGGTGAGGTTCACCGTCTGTGCCGAACCGGCCGTCACCGAGGTGTTCACCGTGCTGGTGGTCGAGTTGCCCGCGGCGACCGTTCCGGAGGCGGGCGTCGTCTGTACCGCGAAGTCGTTGGTCGGGGTCGTCGTGCCGCTGGTGAACGGCGCGAAGACGTGGCTGAAGTCCCACTGGTTGCCCGGGATCCCGGAGCAACTGTCGGAGGAGGCACCGCAGTTGCCGCGGTCCCGCTGGAGTGCCCAGAAGGAGAGCGTGTTGATGCCCTTCGACACCGCCCAGTTGTACACCTGGTTGGCGTTGGCCAGGGTGAATGTCTCGGCCGCGCCGAAGTCGTCGATGCCGGGCATCTCGGTGACGCCGATCATGCCCCAGAGCTGCGTGGGGGTCTTGCCCGGGTAGAGCTGCGCGAGGGTGTTGTACAGGCCCTGCGCGGCCGTCTCGGTGTCGTTGGCCATGTTGTGCGTGGCGTTGTCGTAGTAGTCGAACGTCATCAGGTTGACCACGTCGACCCGCGTGCCGTTGCTCACCGCGTTGCGCAGCAGCGCCACGCTGTTCTCGGCGAGGCCGTGGGTGGTGGTGGGCAGCGTGTAGGAGATCTCGACCTTGCGCCCGTTGGCCGCGGCCCAGTCCTGGACCAGCTTGATCGCCTTGTTGCGGCGGTCGATGCCGGCCGTCTTGTCGAGCGCGTCGACCTCGATGTCCATGTCGAGGCGGGAGATGTCGTAGGTCGTGATGACCTTCTTGTACACCTCGGCGATCTGGTTGACGTCGGTGCAGCTGTCCGCGATCTCGGTGTTCGTGGTGTCCGCGGTGTAGCCGCCGAAGGAGGGGATCACGTCCCCGCCCCGGCCCTGGATCGTCTTGATGTCGGCGCCGAACGTGGACTGGGCGATCGGCATGCCGCTGTCGCCGTTCCAGTACGCCGTGCACGAGCCCGAGGTGGCGGTCTGCAGGAACGCCATGGTCAGGTGCTTCGCGCCCGATTGGGCGGACAGCGCGGCCGGGCTGTCCCCGGTCCACGCCTCGAAGTAGGGGGCGAAGACGTGTGCGGGCAGGGGAGTCGCGGCCTGGGCGTGGCCGGCTCCGAAGGCGGTGAGGCTCACCGCCGCGGCGGCGGTGACGGTGGCGGCGACGGCCGCTCGTAACGTACGGAGGAGTCGCATGTGCGTGCGTCCAGACTGTGAGAGGGGACGGACCGCCGTCGCTTCGCGTGGCTCTCGGCGGCATCGGTATGAGATAGCTCACGCGGTATCGAAGTCAATGGTCTGGACCAAAAATGGACTAGACCATTTTTGCGAACCGCGACGCTCCGCCCCTGGCCCGACCCGTTTCGGGGCGGCCGACCACTCGCGCGGGCAATGTTCGCCAACCCTCCCGTCGGAGGCGCCGATACGCCTCGCCGGGCCCGACGACTCGGGCACGAGCGCGTTCGGCGGAGTATCGGACGGCCCGTCCCGGGCAGGGGGTGGGCATGAGCGCTGTGACGGATCGCACCCCGACCCCACCGTCGCGTCGGGCCGTGGCGGGCAACCTGGCCGTCGTATACGTCGTGTTCGGGTCGACCTACCTCGCGATCCGGATCATGGTCGAGACCATTGCGCCGCTCGTCGGCGCGGGGCTGCGGTTCGCCGTCGCCGGCGCGTTGTTGTACGGGATGTGCGCGGTTCGGAGTCGGTCGCTGCCCCGGATGACGGCCGATCGGCTCCTGGGGACCGGCGTCATCGGGTTGCTGGTGATCGGCGCGGGGCTCGGCCTGCTCACCCTCGGGGAGCACTCGGTGCCGTCCGGCCTGGCCGCGCTGTTGGCCGCCGCCGTGCCGGTGTGGGTGGTCCTGCTGCGGGCCGCGCACGGCGAACGGGTCGGATGGTCGACGTGGGGCGGGGTGGTGTGCGGCCTGTTCGGCGTGGCACTGCTGAGCCTGGTCGGCGGCGCGGGCGGTACGGCGGCCGTGTCGGGCATCCTGTTCCTGCTGGCGGCGGCGCTGTCGGAGGCGGTCGGCTCGTACTACGCGCCGAGGTTCTCGCTGGTCGAGGATCCGATCCTGGCCTCGGCCGTGCAGATGCTGGTCGCGGGTCCGGTGTTGTTCGTGGTGGGCCTGGCCGTGGGCGAACAGCTCGACGTGGACCGGTGGTCGCAGCGGAGCCTGCTCTCGCTGCTCTACCTGATCGGGCCGGGATCGATCCTGGCGTACGTGTCGTTCGTATGGCTGGTCTCGCGTACGCGCACCTCGATCGCGACCACGTACACCTACGTCAACCCGGCGGTGGCGCTGTTTTTGGGGTGGCTCGTGCTGGGCGAGTCGATCACCGTGTGGGTCGTGGCCGGCGCGCTGATCGTCGTCGTGGGTGTGGTGGCCGTACTGGTCGGGGAGCGTGGGGTGGAGGAGGAAGGCTAGGTTTCGACCGAATCCGCTTCATCGTGCCGAAGGGGCCGAGGCGGCGGACAGTCGTGGTGTCGACGTGCCGTCACGGCGGCGTGCCGACAGCCGAAAGCCCGCGCGGGAGTTGCGCGGCGACGGATCGGGGCGACGGATCAGTACATCGGCTTGATCGCCTCGACCAGCAGGTGGTAGCCGAGGTGGCTGAACGGCGGCATGTCGCCCAGGACCCGCTCCAACCGGGTCACCAGGCCGGCGATCGCCTTGTCCGCGAGCACCTCGTCGGCGAGCCAGGCGGCGATCGGCGAGTTGCCACGGATCTGGGTCACGGTCATGCCGACCGTGGCGAACAGGGTGGTCAACTCCTGCGGGCTGAAGCTGTACCACGGGGCGGCGTAGTCGTCGCCGCTGCGGGTGTTGGTGAACAGGAGTCGTTTGTTCGGCACATCCGTCACGTCCACCGCGGCGAAGCGGTCCCCGGTGAACATGTGCTCGAACACGGAGTTCTTCACGCCGAGCAGCATGCGACCGCCGGGGCGTAACACGCGCCGGACCTCGGCGAAGACGCGCGGCCGATCCGCGATCGGCACGTGCATCAGGGCCAGCATCGTGGTGACGGTGTCGAACGAGTCGTCGGGGAACGGGATCGACGCCATGTCACCCTCGCGCAGGTCCGCGCTCAGGCCCCGTTCGGCCAACTTGCCCTCGGCGACGTCGAGCATGGCCCGCGAGATGTCCAACCCGCTGAGCAGCGCGCCTCGTTCGGCCATGGGGACGGTGAATCGACCGGTGCCACACCCCATGTCGAGCACCCGATCCCCGGGGGAGATCCTTCCCAGCAGGAAGTCGCGTTCGGCCTCCGTGAACAACTCGTCGGAGGGACCGTCGCCGGGAATACGCTCGTCGTACTCGGCGGCGACCCGACGGTATACCGACGTGACCGCCGCCTTCTCGGTCGACGTCGGGTCGTCGGCGGATATGGGCGCAGGCTCATGGATCGACACGTGTTCTCCCTTTCCTGATTTCTTTCGGGCTTCTTTCGCTTCTCGGTGCTGCGCAGTCAAACGTAGAAAGCGCGATCACCCTTGTCAACCGGGCTCCTTCGGTGCCGCAATTGATATATCCAAGGCTGCCGAACAGCGCTTTCACCTGGACGATCAGTGCTTGAGGCGCGTTCGTCGTCGGCAATATGGATCGATTTATTTTTTCCTGTTTGGCCGTTCGGATCACGGGCAGCAGATCGGCTTCGGAGCGATTTCGCCACAAGCCCCGCACCGTGTTCCGGAAAGATCGACGGAAATCGAACCCGCCCCGCGCGCCCTCAAGATTCCCGAGGAGGAGTCATGCCGCCAGGAATGATCACCGACGACCGAAGAGACGGAAAAGGGGATATGCGTACGCGGGTACGCGCCGTACTCGATCACCCGCGTTTACGGGCCGAGTCGGCGACCATCTGGGCGGCGGCGGGCACCGGTACCGGGGACCTCCCGCACGCCGACGCGACGTATCGCGCGCTCGGCGGCGCCGGCCTCCTGGCACCGCACTGGCCGCGCGCCTACGGCGGCCTGGACGCCGACTCCTACGCCTCGGCGACGGTCGCCGAGGAACTGGCGCTGCACGGCGTCCCGGACAGCGCCCGCGTCAACACCATCGACAACGCCGGCGGTACCCTCCTCGCGGCCGGCACCCCCGAACAGCGCGCCCGCCACCTCCCGGCCATGGCCCGAGGGGAGCGCGTCTTCGCCGTTCTGTACACGGAACCGGATGCCGGCAGCGACCTGGCCGCGCTCACCACCGAGGCACACCCGACCCCGGACGGATGGCTCCTGAACGGCGTCAAGTCGTGGAACGCCCGAACGTCCTCGGCCACGTTCGGCATCTGTGCCGCCCGCACCCCCGGCGCCGGCAACCGGTACGCCGAGATCAGCCTGTTCATCGTGCCGCTGCGCGCCCCGGGGGTGCACGTCGAACCGATCGCCACGATCAACCCCGAACTGTTCTTCCACGTCCGCCTCGACGACGTCGCGCTGCCGCGCGACGCCCTGGTGGGCCGACCCGGACAGGGCTGGGCGCTGCTGTCCCAGGCACTGGGATTGGAACGGACCGGCATCTGCTTCGCCGGACGGGCCACCCGCTGGCTGGACCGATTGATCGCCGCGCTGCGTGCGCGGGATCGGCTCCCGGCCGCCGAGGAACGACACGAACTGCGCCGCCTCGACGCCGAGGTGCGGTCCTGTCGACTGCTGGCCTGGCGGGCCGTGCAGGACGTCGCCGAACAGCGCCCGGGCGCGTCCACGGCCGCGGCGGCCAAGTGGTGGGCGAGCGAACTGGCCCAGCGGGTGGCCCGATCGGCGTGGGAACTGCTCGGGCCGCCGCCCGCCGCCGGCGCGGGACACGCGCAGTTCCCGGACCTGCTGCTCGCGGTACGGGAGGCCCCCGGCCTCACCCTGGCCGCCGGAGCCTCCGAGGTGTTGTTGAACACCCTCGCCGCCGATCTGCTCGACGGCGGGGATCCGTGGGAACGGGAGGTGGGCTGAGATGTTCGCGCACACCACGTGGCAGCGTCGCCTCGTCCGCGACTTCACCACCGCCTGGCGCCGCTGCGCCGCCGAGGACACCGACGCGGGTGTGCGCGGCGACCCCGAGCGGTCGCGCAACGCGCGTGCCGTGCTGGTTCACCACGGCTGGCACGACCTGCTGGTGAGCGCCGACGAGGGCGGCCTCGGCCTGGGCGGGACGGAGGCGGCGCTGCTCGCGGAGAGTCTGGGCCGAGCACTGCTGCCCGCCGAGGCGATGGATCCCGTACCGGCCGCACCCGCCCTGGCCCGGTGGGGCCTGCCGGGCGGATCGGGCGCGGATCGGGCGCGCGTGACCCTGTGCCCACCGACTCATCCCCGAGTGACCCGCGAGGACGGGACGAGCGCCTACCTCGCGCACGCCGTGCCCGATCTGCTCCTGGTCCCGGACGGCCCGAACGCGGTGCGCCCGATCGAGGGCGCGGACCTGCTCGCCGAAGAACTCGTCGGCCCCGACGGGCGATTGTGGGCGATCTCCGCCCGCCCGGCACCGATGGCCGGTCCGCTCGACGCGGGTACCCTGTGGGCCACCGCCGTACTGCTGCGCTGCGCGCACCTCCTCGGCGTCGGCGCCACCGCCCTCGACGCCGGCATCGAACGAGCCCGCGAGCGGCGCCAGTTCGGCCGGACGATCGGCAGCTACCAGGCGGTGGCGATCCCGCTCGCCGCACACCGGGCCCGGCAGGAGGCACTGCGCCTGGCGATCGGCGAGGAACTGCTGTGCCTGGCGGCGGATCCCGGCGCGGCCGAGGGCGTACTGGCCCGTGCCGAGGCGATCTTCGCCGCGCTGCGCCCCCTGGTGGAGGCGTGCGTCTCGCACGGTTCGCAGGTACACGGCGCGGCGGGCCTGGCGTGGGACGGCGTCGCCGCCCGCTGCCGGCGGCGCCTGCTCGCCGAGACGGCCGGCGAGGCCGGGTACACCCGCCACGACGGCCACCCGTACGCCCCGCCGTCCCGACGCCCACGCGTGATCGGTCCGCCGGCGCCCGCGGACGTGGTCGCGGTGGCCCGTCGGCGGGTGCCGCGAGTCGTCGAGGACACCGCCGTCGACCGGCCGGACGACGTGTGTGTGCACGAGTTGTTCGAGCGGACCGCGGCCCGCCACCCCGACCGGATCGCGTTGCGATTCGGGTCCACGACGCTGACCTATCGGGAACTGGACCGGCGGGCCGACCGCCTCGCGCACGTGTTGCGCGACCATGGCGTGGGCCCCGACGACCCGGTCGGAATCTGCATGGATCGCGGCGTCGACGCGATCGTCGCGATCCTGGCCGTGCTCAAGGCGGGCGGCGCCTACGTGCCGATCGATCCCGAATATCCCGCCGTGCGCGTCGAGTTCCTGATCCGCGACAGTGCGGCGGTACTGCTCCTGACCCACGAGTGGACGGGCGAGTGGCTGCCCGAGACGGATGTCCCGATCCTGTTCGTGGACACGATCGCGGACCGAATCGAGCAGGCTCCGAGCACGCCCGTGGGCGCCTCGGTCGTCGCCGACGGGCTGGCCTACCTGATCTACACCTCCGGATCCACCGGGACCCCCAAGGGCGTGGAGATCGAGCATCGCGGCCTGGTCAACCGACTCCTTTGGGACGCCAGCGTGTTCCCCTCGACGGACGCGGACACGATCCTGCAACACACCTCGCTCGGCTTCGACATCTCGGTCTGGGAGATCTTCGCCCCGCTGACCTCCGGCGCCTGCCTGGTCGTGGCCCCGCGCAAGGCGACCCGCGACCCGCACGCCCTGCTCGCCGAGTCGGCCGCGACCGGCGTCACCGTGCTGGCGTGCGTACCGTCGCTGCTCGACGTGCTGATCGAGGAACGCGAACCGTCCCTTGCCGAACTGCCGGACCTGCGACGAGTGTTCTGTGGCGGCGAAGTGTTGTCCCCGCAATTGTGCGCCCGCTTCCACGCCGCGGCCCCGGGCGTCGAACTGCACAACTTCTACGGCCCCAGCGAATGCACGATCGACGTCACCCACTGGCGGCTCGACCCCCGGGACGTCGAGGCGTCGGTGCCGATCGGGAGGCCCATCGACAACGTCCGCGTACACGTCCTGGACGAGTTCGGCACCCCGGTGCCGCTCGGCTTTCCCGGCGAACTGCACGTCGCCGGAGCGGGGGTGGCCCGGGGCTATCGAAGCCGCCCCGGCCTCACCGCGGCTCGCTTCGTTCCCGACCCGTTCACGCCCCGCCCCGGCGGCCGGCTCTACCGCACCGGCGACATCGTCACGCGGGCCCGCGACGGCGCGCTGTACTTCCGCGGCCGATCCGACCACCAGGTCAAGGTGCGCGGACACCGCATCGAACCCGGCGAGATCGAGGCGGCCCTGGAGGCGCACCCGGACGTCCATACGGCGGTGCTCCATGTGCTGGAGGGCCGGATCGAGGCACACGTACTGCCCGCCCCGGACGCCGGGTTCGACGAGCAGCGACTGCGCGCCCACCTGCGCGAGCGGCTGCCCGCGCACATGGTGCCCTCGGGCATCGGTACGCTCGCCGCCGTCCCGCTGGACGCCAACGGCAAGATCGACCGCCGCGCCCTGCCGAGCCTGGCCGCGCGAGGCGGCGGCACCGTTGCGGAGGTCGCGGGCGACGCGACCGAGCGGGCCCTGCTCGCGCTGGCCGGCCAGGTGCTCGGAGTGGACCGGCTCGCGCCCGGCGACGACTTCTTCGCGACGGGCGGCAGTTCGCTGGACGCGGCCCGATTCGTCGCGCGGGTACGGCGCGAACTGGGTGTCGAACTCGACCTGGAGGCGTTCTTCGCCGCGCCGACGATCGCGGCGGCGACGGCGGGAGCGGCCGGCTCCGCCGCCGAGCGAGCCTCGACTACCCCCGACACGACACGGGAGGACACCGATGGCTGATTCCGCGTCCTGGGTGCCGCCCACGCCCGAACCCGATCCCGGCTGCCGGGCGCGGCTGTACTGCTTCCCGCACGCCGGCGGCGCGAGCGGCACGTATCGTGCCTGGACGACGGAGCTGCGCCCGGACATCCAGGTCTGCCCCGTCGTCATGCCCGGCCGCGACACCAGGGTCGGCGAACCGATGCCGCCGGACATGGACACCCTGGCCACGGCGGCGGCGCACGGGCTGGCCGCGCACCTCGACACGGCGCCCGGTACGGCGTACGCCGTCTTCGGGCACAGCCTCGGGGCGATCACCGCCTACGAGACGGCCCGACGCCTCGCCGCCCGCGGCCGTCCGCCGCTGCTCCTGGTCGCCTCCGGCAGCGAGGCGCCGGACCGCGTGGCCGCGTCGACGCGTGGGCGACATCTGCTGCCCGACGACGCGTTCGTGGCCGAGGTGGCCCGCCTCGGCGGCAGCGCCGACGCCGGGCCGCACGAGGCGGAGCTGCTGCGTGCCCTGCTGCCCCGGCTGCGAGCCGACTACACGATCGCCGAGACGTACACGCACGTGCCCGGCGCGTCGCCGGATTGCCCGATCGTGGTCTACACGGGGACGGAGGACACGTCGGTCGACGAGGCCGGGCTGCGCGCCTGGGCGCGCCTTGGTCGCCCGGACCCGCCGACATCCGGCGTGCGACGTTTCCCGGGCGGGCACCTGTACCTGGACGACGCCCGGCCCTTCGTGCTGCGCGCGTTGCGCAGGGACCTCGGTGCCGTGCTCGATGCGTCGTGAGTGGGCGATTCCGGCCCTCCCGTGGTCACCTTTGGGTTCCTCGGGCACCGAAAAGTGCGTTCTTCCAGGTCAGGGATCGCTCTCTTATGGTTTCCGAGTAACCATCGGAGACCACTACGGAGGCAGCACCATGGCCATCACCCTCACCGACCCCGCCGGTCTGCCAAAGATCGACGTGTACCGCCAAGTGTCGGTCGGCACCGGGTCGAAGCTGGTCTTCCTGGCCGGTCAGGTCGCCTGGGACGCCGACGGGGTCACGGTCGGCGAGGGTGATCTGGCCGCGCAGGTCGAACAGTGCTACCGCAACGTCGCCACCGCCCTGGCCGGTGTCGGGGCGAGCTTCGACGACGTCGCGAAGTTGACCGTGCACGTGGTCGACTGGACGCCCGACAAGATGCCGCGACTCCTCGAGGGCATCGCCCGCGCCGGCGCCGCGCTGGGTGTCACGCCGGTGGCCCCGGCCACCCTCCTGGGCGTCGCCGCCCTGGACATTCCCGCCCATCTGGTCGAGGTCGAGGCCATCGCGATCCTGGACTGAAGCGACTCCCCGGGCCCGTTGTCCACCGATCGGTGGACAACGGGTTCCGTCGGTCGAGGCTGTCGAGGCGACCGGCCCGACGAACAGGATTCGGACATGACGAAACTTCCTGTTCGAGTGGCCGGGTGGAGTGCTCGGCGTCCCTGGTGGGCGATCGCCGGCTGGGTGCTGTTTGTCGCGTTGTGCCTCGGGGCCGGCATCGCCGCCGGCACGAATACGGCCACCAGCGAGGACTATCGGGTGGGCGAGGCCGGTCGCGGCGAAGCGCTGGCCGCCCAGGGCGGCCTGGAGCAGCGTCCGATGGAGCGGGTGCTGATCACCGCGAAGGCCGGCGCGGAACGGGTGGGCCCCGAGGCGGACGCCGCAGCCGGCGAGATCGCGGACCGTATGCGGCAATTGCCCGAGGTCGCGGCGGTCGGCGCGCCGGTGCGCGCGGCCGACGGCAGGGCCGTCCGCGTCGACGTCACCATGAAGGGCGAGGAACAGGACGGCAAGAAGCACGTCGACCCGCTCCTGGCACAGACCGCGAAGGTGCGGGCGGAACACCCGACGTTGCGGATCGAGGAGAGCGGCGGCCCCTCGATCAGCAAGGACGTCCAGGGCCAACGCGGCGACGACCTCGCCAAGACCGAGATGATCGCGCTGCCGATCACCCTGATCACGCTGTTCATCGTGTTCCGCTCGGCGGCGATGGCCGCCGTGCCGCTGGTGCTCGCGCTGTCCGCGATCGTGGCGGCCGTCGGCCTGTCGATGCTCGCGTCGCACGTCTTCCCGGACGCCGGGGTCGGCACCAACGTCATCCTGCTGATCGGCCTGGCCGTCGGCGTCGACTACGCGCTCTTCTACCTCAAGCGCGAACGCGAGGAACGGGCCCGCTCGGGCGGGCGACTCGAC
This sequence comes from Embleya sp. NPDC056575, assembly GCF_042793325.1. Taxonomy (NCBI): domain Bacteria; kingdom Bacillati; phylum Actinomycetota; class Actinomycetes; order Kitasatosporales; family Streptomycetaceae; genus Embleya; species Embleya sp. NPDC056575. The sequence continues at coordinate 136,645 of NZ_JBHTVA010000022.1, read as the reverse complement.
TCCCGGGCCCTGGTCGAACTGGCCGCCGCCACCTCCGGACACGCCGTCGTGGTCTCCGGGCTCGCGGTCGCCGCATCCAGCGCGACGCTGTTCCTGGCCGACGACGTGATCTTCTCCTCCATCGCCATCGGCGCGATCGTGGTCACGCTGGTCGCGGTGATCGGCTCGCTGACCGCGCTGCCCGCGCTGCTTGTCAAGCTCGGCGCCCGGTCCGAACGCCGCGCCGCGGCCAAGGCCGAGCGCGCGGCCCGCCGGGGCGAGCCGGTCGCCGCGAAGCCCGCGCGCAGCGGCGCCGGCCGGATCACCTCGGCCATCCTGCGGGTCACCGCCGCCCGCCCGGCCGCGACGCTCGCCGTCGCCGTGTTCGCCATGCTGGCCCTGGCCGCCCCGCTCGCGAACCTGAAACTGACCGACATCGGCCGCGAGACCTACTCCCGGGACCTGCCCGCCATGGACACCTGGCACCGGCAGAACGAGGCGTTCCCGGAGCTGAAGTCGATGCACCAGGTCGTGGTCCGCGCCGACGCCGGCCGGGCCGACGAGGTGGCCGGCGCGCTGCGCGAGCTGGAGGTACGGGCCAAGACCGACCCGGCGCTCGCCGGCATCGCCGAACTGCGCACCTCGCCCGACCACCGGATCACCATGCTGGAACTGCGCGTACCGCACTTCGTCGGCACCGACACGGCGCAGGACTCCCTCGATCGGGTCCGCGACGACTACGTACCGGCCACGATCGGCCGACTGCGCGGGGTCGACGTGGCGGTCACCGGCGACGTGGCCCGCTACGCGGACTATCCCGAACACCAGAAGACCAAGCTGCCGATGATCGTCACGACACTGCTCCTGGTGACTTTCGTGATCACCGTGATCGCGTTCGGCTCGGTGGTCCTGGGCCTGCTCGGCATGCTGCTCAACCTGCTGTCCGCCGGCGCCGCGCTCGGGCTGCTCGTCCTGGTCTTCCAGGGGAGCTGGGCCGAGGCGCTGCTCGACTTCGACTCGACCGGCTCGATCGGCTCCCGGGTGCCGCTGTTCCTGTTCGTGATCCTGTTCGGACTGTCCATGGACTACCAGGTGTTCGTGATCAGTCGCATCCACGAGGCCGTGCGGCGCGGCGTGTCGACCCGGCAGGCCGTACTCGACGGGATCGGCAACTCGGCGGGCGTGGTCACCAGCGCCGCGTTCGTGATGGTCACCGTGTTCGCCAGTTTCATCGGCCTGCACCTGATCGAGATGAAGGAGTTCGGCTTCAGTCTCGCGGTGGCCGTGCTTTTGGACGCGTTCGTGATCCGGATCATGATCCTGCCCGCCGCCATGCTGCTGCTGGGCGAACGCAGCTGGTGGCCGGCGATCGGGCTGCGCCGGGGCCGGGGGCGCACCCCCGCCGCCGAGGCTCGACCGATTCGAACCGTAGGCTGAGCGCCATGTTCGAACGGCCGCGGTCCACCGAGCGTTTTCCCATGTGGACGCCGCACCGCTGGTACATCCTGTTCTGGGTACTGCTCGGGCTGGGCCCGATGGCCCTGGCCGGGGCGGGCGACTCCGGTGCGAGGCGGCTGTGGGCGGTCGGGCTGCCGGTCCTGCTCGGCCTGTGCTACCTGATCGTGCGGGTGTTCCCGGGCAACCGGGTGCTGCGGCCGAGCGCCTTCCCGGCGGTGCTGATCGTCGGCCTGGTCGCGCTGGCCTATGTGCGCGACGGCGGTGCGTCGTTGTACGTGGCGAGCCTTCCGCACTTCTGGTTCGCCGCCCGCGCCCCCTATCCCTCGATCATGCGCAGCGGCGTCGCCGCCGCCGGCACCGTGCTCGGCGGCGTCGCCTCGCAGGGCTGGAGTCCGGACCTGCTCACCGGGAACACCACGGCGACCCTGATCGCCTACGCGGTGAGTGTGCCGGTCGGCCTGTCGGTACATCGCTACATCGAGCAGAACGGGGCTCGCGTACGGGCCCTGGACAGCGAACTCGCCGGCGCCCGGGAGCGGTTGGCCGACGCCGATCTGCGCCGGGGCGCCGCGGAGGAGCGGGAGCGGCTGGCCCGGGAGATCCACGACACCCTCGCCCAGGGGTTCGCGTCCATCGTGGTCCTCGCGGAGGCCGCGCGCTCGGGCCTGGCGAACGATCCGGACACGAGCGCGCGGCAGTTGTCGTCGATCGAGCGCACCGCCCGGGAGAACCTGGCCGAGGCCCGGGTACTGGTCGGCGCGGCCCCGCAGAGCGGCCTGGTCACCGGATCGCCGGCCCGGGTGCTGCGCCGGACCCTGGACCGTTTCGCCCAGGACACGGGGATCACGGTCGACGCCGAACTGCCCGACGTCGAGTGTGACCAGCGCACCCGGATCGCGCTGCTGCGCTGTACGCAGGAGTCGTTGGCCAACATCCGCAAACACGCGGACGCCGGCACGGTGGGTGTGGTGCTCACCCGGGTCGCCGATGGTGTGGAACTGGAGATCACCGACGACGGGCGGGGGTTCGTGGTGGATGAGGCCCGCGGCTTCGGCCTGGACGGGATGCGCCGGCGACTGGCCGAGCTGGGCGGCGAGTTGTCGGTCACCAGTTCGGTCGGGGACGGTACCCGGATCCTGGCGATGATTCCCGTCGACGGTGCGGTCGGGGCGGATGTGGCGGATGTGCACGACTACCGGCGGGAGAGCGCGACATGAGCGGCGACACGAGCGGGGAGACGCTGCGCGTCGTCGTGGTCGACGACCACTCGGTGATGCGGGCGGGGGTGGTCGCGCTGCTGGCCGCGGACCCCACGATCGAGATCGTCGGGGAGGCGGGCGACGGGTTGGCCGCGGTCGAGTTGGTCGAGCGGCTCGAACCGGATGTGGCGCTGCTCGACCTGCGCATGCCGGTCCTGGGCGGGGTGGCCGCCACCGTCCGCATCGTGGGACTGCGCAAGCGGACCCGGGTGTTGATCCTGACGACCTACGACACCGACGCCGAGATCGAGAGCGCGGTCGAGGCCGGCGCCATCGGCTATCTGCTCAAGGACGCCACCCGCGAACAACTGGTCGACGCCATCCGCTCGGCGGCCCGGGGCCAGACCGTACTGGCGCCCAGGGTCGCGGAGCGCCTGGTCGCCCGGATGCGCCGACCCGCCCCGGTGGTGCTCACCACCCGCGAGATCCAGGTCCTGAACGCGGTGGCGGACGGGCTGTCCAACGCGGACATCGGCGCCCGGTTGGTGATCGCGGAGGCCACGGTCAAGACCCACCTGCTCCGCATCTTCGCCAAACTCGACGTCAGCGACCGCACCCACGCGGTGGTCACCGCGATCGAGACGGGGCTGCTGCCTCGGGGCGAGGGCGCCGACGGGAACACGGCACGCGGGTGAGCCCGCGAGTGGGATGATCGCGGACACCCGGGCCGGGGCGGTCAAGGTGGTGCGGCCGGACCCGGCCGAGCACGCGGACTTCCGGCTGCGGTTGCGTCGCACCCTTACCCATGGCGCTCGCGTCGCCCGGACGCCCAACGGGCCCGATCGTCCGCGCAGTTCGCCGGGACCACCGATCGCCGGCGCGGAACGGGCCCGGGAGAAAAAGAATCGGTGACCTGGAGGGCGTCGAGAATGGCCCCGAACGGGGGCTGGGCCGACCCGCACGCGTGCTCGGGCGGGGGTTCGCGAGGGTCGGGGCCGCCCCCTCCGGGGAGGCGTTCAGCCAGCCCCTCGCGGGATCGGCATACCGGCTCTGACCTGGTGTTTTCCCGAGATTTGCCTAGGCTGGGGGTCCTGTCGCAAGTTGTCGAAGGGGATATCGTGAGCAACGACGCCGGCACGTACGACGCGAGCCATATCCGGCTGCTCCACGGAGCGGAGGCGATTCGGGCGCGGCCGGGGATGTACATCGGCTCGACCGGTGAACGCGGCCTGAATCACATGGTGTGCGAGGTCGTCGATCGGGCGGTGAACGAGATCCTGGCCGGCGCCGGCGGCTCCGTCGACATCACGTTCCTGCCCGACGGCGCCGTGTGCGTCGCCGACGACGGGCTCGGAGTGCCCGACCTGGAGGGCCTGTTGACCCGAATGTCGGTCGGGGTGCGGCCCGTCGGCCGTCGTGAAGTGACGCTCCTGCACGGTGCGGAACTGTCCGTCGTCAACGCCCTGTCGAGCCGACTGACGGCCGAGGTGCGGCGGGACGGGGTCCGTTGGGTCCAGGAGTACGCGCGTGGTGAAGCCGTCACTCCGCTCACCGAGTCGGGGGCGGCCGTCGGGAGCGGGACCACCCTGACCTTCCGGCCCGATGCCGAGATCTTCACCACCACGGAGCACTCGTTCGACGGGTCGGCCGAGCGCTGCCGAGAACTGGCCTTCCTGTACCGGGAGTTGCAGATCTCGCTGACCGACCGGCGCGGCCCCGGCCGGCCCGGGTCGACGCGGTATCGATTCCCGGGCGGGACGCGGGACTTCGTCGCGTTTCTCGACGATTCGGCGACGGCGGCCACCTCCATGGACATCGTCCACGTCGAGTGCGAGGACGTGCGGATGGCGGGGACGCTGGAGGTGGCCCTGCGCTGGGGCGGCTCCACCGAGGAGCGGGTCCGCGGTTTCGCCAACAGTCGGCCCACCGTCGGCGGCACGCACGTGATGGGCTTTCGCGATGGGCTGACGGCCGCGCTCACCGCGTACGCGCGAGAGCGAGGGTTGCTGACGGCGACGGATCCCGATCTCGACATGGACCGGATCGGCGTGGGCCTGATCGCGGTCGTATCGGTGAAGCTGGACGGTCCCGAGTTCGAGGGCTCCACCCGTCGGGTGTTGGGCAATTCCCCGGTGCGCGCCTGTGTCCGCGACGCCGTTCGGGACCGGCTCGGCAGGTGGCTGGGCGAGCACTCCGAGGTCGCCCTCGGGCTTGTCGAGCGCATCGCTCGGCGCTCTCCCCGGGGTTGAGCCGACGCGTGGCCGCCACCGGCGCGAACGCGCCTATCCGCCGGTCGGCCACGGGTGGACGAGCAGGCCCGCTACCTGGGCTACGTCAACGGCACCCGCGCCGCGCTGCGCCGAATGCGCCCGCGCGACAGCGGCACCATCGTCCAGGTCGACCCGCGGCCGTGGTACCGGGCCGCATGCTCGTGGACAGGCCGGGTACGGGCCGTGTTGTCCGATTTTCACTCGGTGAGACAGGAGGGGCGCCATGCCCAGGGGATCGAGTCCCAAGCGGGAACGGCAGTACGAGCACATCAAGGACAGCGCGAAGAAGCGCGGTGAATCCACCAAGCGCGCCGAGGAGATCGCGGCCCGCACGGTGAACAAGGAACGTGCCCAGGCGGGCGAGTCCAAGACCGCGAGCCGCACGTCGCTGAAAGACATGCCCGCCAGTCGTCGAGGCGGCAAACATTCGCACTCCGGGTCCACCGGGCCCACCTACGACCAGCTCTACGCGGACGCCAAACGCCGCGACATCAAAGGCCGTTCCTCGATGAACAAGAAGCAGCTCCAGCAGGCGCTGGGCAACTGAGCGCCGTCCGGTCGCGTCTTCGCACAAACGCGAAACCGCCCCCGATCGACCTGTGTCGGCGGGGGCGGGTTCGCGCTGCGACGGTCGGCTACCGGCTACCGGCTACCGGCTACCGGCTACCGGCTACCGGCTACCGGCTACCGGCCGAGGATCGTTTCGATCTGGCCGAGGAAGTCCTTGATGTCGCCCGGATTGCGCGAGGTGATCATGACGAAGTCGCCCGTGTCGTCGCGGACCACCGACTCGTCGAGCCAGCGGCCGCCGGCGTTGCGGATGTCCGTCGCGACCGAGGGATACGAGGTCAGCGTGCGGTCGCGGACGACGTCGGCCTCGACCAGCAACCACGGGCCGTGGCAGATGGCGGCCACGGGGCGGCCGGACGTGGTGAAGGAACGCACGATCGCGAGCGCGGTTTCGTTCAGCCGCAGCGAGTCGGCGTTGAGCGTGCCGCCGGGCACGAGCAGCAGGTCGTAGCCGGCGGGGTCCACGTCGGTGAGGACGAGCGTGGGTTCCACGGCCACGCCCGGGTCCTTGTCGCTCACGAGCGTGCGGATCGGCTCCGCCGAGGGCGCCGCGATGGCCACCTCCGCGCCGGATTCGCGCAGTTCCCGGACGGGGACGACCAGTTCGTCCTGCTCGACCCCGTAGTTGGTGACGATCGCCAGGACGCGCCGGTCGGACAGGTCGTTTTCGGTCATGGTGCCGGGCCTTTCGATTCACGGTTCACGGTTCACGGTCACGGCGCCGATTCGTCGGCCGCTACCGTGTGGTGCGCCGCCCCGTGTTCACATCTGGTCGGGCAGGCGCACGATCGAGCGGAAGAAGTCGTCGACCCCGCGGACGATCGCCACGAAGTGGTCCAGATTCACGGGCTTGGTCACGTACGCGTTGGCGTGCAGGTCGTAGCTTCGCAGGATGTCCTCCTCGGCGGACGAGGAGGCGAGTACCACCACGGGTATCCGCCGCAGGTCGGCATCGGCCTTCAGGTGTTCGAGCACCTCTCGGCCACCCATCCGGGGCAACTGGAGATCCAGCAGGATCAGGTCCGGCCGGGGCGCGTCCTCGTAGCCCGCGCGTCGGTGCAGGAAGTCCAGGGCCGCGACACCGTCGCCCACCACACGCAGGGAACTGGGGACGCCGTCCGCGAAAGCCTCCCGCGTCAGCAGCACATCCCCGGGATCGTCCTCGACCAGCAGGACCTCGATCGCCACCCCACGCTCGTTCACCTCCGAAGTCTGGCCCGAGACCGGCCCCGTCAAACCGGGCTCCGGCCGGTACCCCACCATCAGCCCCGGCCGTCCCCGCTCGGGTCGGCGGGGCGGGAGCCGAGGTTGCCGAAGCCGGGCTGCTCGTGCGGGCCGCGCCGGTGGCCGTCCCGAGGAACCTCGGAGGGTTCGCGCCTGCCGATGTCGTCGCGTATCGCCGGGCCGCCGGCAATGCCGCCGTGCGGCGGCGGGGGCGGCGGGCGGCGCCTGCGGCGGACACCGGCCACCACCGGGATGATGAGCAGGACGGCGAGCAGGAGCGCGGCGGCGATGCCCACCGCGGCAAGGGGCGTCACATCTGTCATGCCGCACGGCTACCCCGACTTCCTGTCGGCACCGGGTGCGGCGGTGATTTTTTCGTGGCCCGCGCCACGCCCCGGACGGCGGACCCGGATCGGCGGGAATTCGCTCCGGTCGACAGCGATAACCGCCGCGCGAATCCGTAGCGGGGCTCACGGGAATCACACGTGACTCGCCGTAATCCCGCCAGGCACGTGGATTCCCACGGGGCTCGCCGGAATCGCACGAGGCTCGTGGGAATAGAGATGTGCGCGGGAGAGCCGGGAAAGGCGGGTGCGCCGGTGCGGATGTTCGAAATCCGAACGCACCGTCGCCCCGCCTTCCGGAGGCCGCGCCGTCGGGGCGCGTATTTCGGATTACCAGCGATACCAGCGGCCTCGGCTCCCGCCGGTGCCGGTCGAGCGGAACAGGAAGCCCAGCAGCCAGATGACCAGGACGGCTACGGCGACCCACCACAGCACCTTGAGCGCGAATCCGGCGCCGAAGAGGATCAGGGCCAGAAGCAGAACGACAAGAAGGGGAATCATGGTTTGTACCTCCGCTCCGTGCGTGCCCCGGTCTCCGGCACCCATTCCTGAGGGCCGCCAGGTTTTACCGACGATTTCCGGCGGGCCCCGGTGTTCCCCGGTTTTCGGTGTTCCCCGCGGATTCCCGCGCGGCGGGTCGGCGCGAAGTTCGGGCGACTGTGTGTTCCCCTGGAGATGTCCCTGTGTCATCGGGGCGGCGGACAGCGTGATACGGCGACGCCCCGGATGGCGCCCCGTGTATTGGGCCTCGTTCCCGCCGGTTCCGTGCCGCCGGGCATCGCCCGCCCGCTCCCTTCACGGGGTGTGGGCGGGCCGTGAGGTGGAAGGGATCGATGGGTGGCTCCGCCCCGGGCCGTGCTCGACGTCCGCTAGGTGTCGGTGCGGTCGGCCACGACACGGATGGTGTCCAGTCCGGGGTCCACGGCGTCCGGGACGACCATGCCGGCACGTACTCCCGAAGTCAGGTAGTCGACGACGGGGCGGGTGAGGCGTTCGCCCGGCAGGACGGCGGGGATGCCCGGCGGGTAGGGGGTGAGCATTTCGGCGCAGACCCGGCCGATCGCCGCGCGGGCGGACACCTGCTCGGTCTCGGCGAAGAACGCGTCCCTGGGCAACTGCGCCTGTTCCAGGCGTAGTTCACCTGGATCGGGGACGTGGACCGGGGCCCGTGCGGACGCCGTCGCCGGCGGTGTCGCGGCCAGGGCACGCAGGGCGTGGGTGAGTGTCGCGGTGGTGCGGTCGTCGTCGGCGTAGGTCAGCTGGGCGCTGATCCGGCGGTGGTCGGATACGTGGAGGTTGATCCGGTGCTGCTCGCGCAGCCAGTCGGCGGCGGCGTAACCGGTCGGGCCCAGCGCGGAGATGTCGATGACGATCTGCAGCGGATCGAGGTCGTGGGCGCGGTCGGGGCCGAGGAATTCGGCGCGGTTCACATGCAGGCCGTCGATGTCCTCGATGGTCGCGCGCACGTCGTGCGCCCGATGCAGCGCCGCGTCCAGGAGTTCGTGGCCCTTGGCGACCATGTGTGCGCGCCATCCGTCGAGCGCGGCGTGGATCAGCACGTTGGGGCTGGTCGTGCCGAGCAGGTCCGCGCGGGCGCGCAGGACGTGCGGATCGACCAGGTCGCCCTGGTGGTGGAAGACCGAACTCTGTTCGAGACCACCACCCATCTTGTGCACGCTGGTCACGCAGACGTCGGCGCCGGCGTCCATCGCCCACGTGGGCAGATCGGGATGGAAGGGCAGGTGCGCGCCCCACGCCTCGTCGACGATGAGCGGGCGGTCGCGCCGATGGCACACCTCGGCGATCCCGATCAGGTCGGCGCAGGTGCCGTAGGGCGTCGGGCTGGTCACCAGCGCGCCCCGGGCGTCGGGGTGGGCGGCGAAGGCGGCCTCGTACGCCTCGGCCCGGGGCGGATGCGCGAGGTGCAGTTCGGGGTCCCACGCGGGGTCCACCCAGATCGGGCGCACGCCGGAGAGGATCAGCCCGGACACCACGGACTTGTGCGCGTCGCGCGAGACCACCAGCTTCTCGTGCGGTCCCGCGACCGCGAGCATCGCGCTCTTGACCGACAGGGAACTGCCGCAGGTGGAGAAGAAGGTGTGCTCGGCGTGGACCGCCTCGGCCATCAACCCCTGGGCCCGTTCCAGGACCCGACCGGTGGACATGCGGTCGTCCAGTCCGGAGGTCGCGAGCACGTCGGAGCCGAACACGGCCCGCCCCAGGACGGCCATCGTGTGGGCGTCGATGCCCCGGCCCTGCTTGTGGCCCGGTGGGGTGAAGGGCGTGTAGGCGCGTTCGTGGTAGGCGGTCAGGGCGTCCAGGACGGGGGTTTCCGACTGATCCATGCTGCTGCGACTGCCCGTTCCGCCGCGCCTGACACGCGGCGGGTGGGCGCGCCGGGTGTCCCGCGCCGCCGCCCCGGGCCGGGTCAGCGGCGGATGTGCGCGCGCACGAGTTTGCCCGTGGTGTGCTGCTCGACGGTCCAGTGCGTGGTGAGCAGGTCGAGCAGGTGGAGGCCGTGGCCGCCGTCGCCGTCCGCGGGACGTCGGAGCACGAGGAGTTCGCGGTGGTGATCCGCCACTTCGACGTCGACGCCGTCCGAGGTGCGGGTCAGCCGCAGGTGGGCCTCGCCGCCGGTGTGGCGCAGGGCGTTGCCCACGAGTTCGGAGACGACCTGGACGACGTCGTCCGCGCGCTCCTGCGGCCAACCCCATGCGCGGAGTCTGCCGCGCACCTCGGCACGCAACCGTGCCGGCGTGCCGGGGGTGTTCGGCAGGACCCGGAAGCGGATGTGGACCGGGGTGGAAGAGGGGGTGTGGGGAAGGGAGTTCATGTCGGGACTCCAGCCGATCCTGACGGATCTCGGTGCGGTGCCGGCGGCGACTGCCATTGCCGGCGTGCGTACGTCTGTCGCGGGGGTGTGGGCCCGAACCACGACAGCCGCGCCGGATGTGCACACCCGTCGTGCACCTCCGGGTCGGACGTGCGGCGACGGCGTCGCGGCACGTTTGCCGACCTGCGTCCGACGTCCTCGGATCCGATGGCTCCACCCACCTCTGCCCGGCCGCCCCGACCGCACACCCGGCATCGGGCACCTCACGAGTCACGCCACCCCGCACTCCACCCAACGGACGGTCCGCGTCGGCGAGTTGGTTACCGTGCGATATCTCGGCCGGGGTGCGATGGCGTCGCCGGGTGGGCACACGGATCGGGTGGGTCGATGGTTCGCCGAGTTCACGGCAGGTCCGGGCGCGAATCTCGCCCTGCCCGGGGCCGGCGCGACCGACGCGCGGTGGCGGGTGTTGGTCGCGACGGCTCGGGACGGGGGGTGGGTGCTGGACGGGGTCCGGCGCTACTGCTCGGGCGCGCTGATGTGTACACACGCCCTGGTCACCGCGGACACGGGGCAGGGGTCGAGGCTGTTTCGGATCGACCTCGACCACGTCGGCTGTCGGCCGCGGCCGGACTCGTGGGTAGGGCGGGCGGGCACCGCTTCACGCTTCCACGGTCGTGTCGGCGAGGTGGCGGGCGACCTCGGCCGGGGCGACGAGTTGCGGATAGTGGCCGGCGCCGGCGATCTCGGTCACGGGGTGGTCGACCGGGACGGCGAGTGGGTCCGCCGAGCCGACGAGGATCCGGACCGGGACCCGGAGGCGGGCCGACAGGGCCCGGGAGTGCTCGCGTTCGGCGACGGTGGTGCGCAGGGCGCGGACCACGCGCCCCGCCGCGCCGGGACGGCGCAGGTCGGCCGCCGCACCGGCCACCGCCGGGCTCTGCGGGACGCCGAGCGCTTCGGCCAGGCGGGCGGCAGACATCCGGCGCAACCTCGGGACGGCCGCGCCGGAGCGGGTGAGGCGGGCGGCGGGAGGTCGCAGGAACGCCGGGGCGACGAGGACGAGTGCGCCGACGCGCTCCGGATGCGCGGCGGCGAAGCGCAGCGCCGGGTCGCAGGCCGACGAGTGCGCGACCAGGACGGGGCGGGTGCGGACCGGGCGCAACAGGTCGGCCAGCCAGGCGTCCACCGAGTGCGCGGCGGCCGAGCGGCCCAGGCCGGGGAGGTCGGCGGCCAGGAACGGCTCGGTGAGGTGGGCGGCGACGGGTGCCCACAGGTCGGCGTTCAGCGGCAGGCCGTGCAGGAGGACGTGGGCGGGGCGGTGTCGTTCGCCGACCACCCACGTGGAGCTGCCGGCGACGGTGCGGAAGCCGTACGGGCTCGCCCAGGGCGTCGCGGTGCCGAAGCGGGTGGCCACCAGGTCGTCGGTCCACGCGCGCAGGGCGTCGCCGGCCGGGGGCATCGCCAGGCCGACGCGGGCCGCGAACGTGTGGGCTGAGGTGGTGGGGTAGCGGTCGGTGGACAGGAAGGACAACGTCTCGGGGTCGGCGTTGGTGAGCCGGCGCGGCAGTCGGCGCAGGAGGCCGACGGGGATGTTGCGCCGTGGGGCCGGTACGCCCGCGTGGTCGGCGATGGTGCGGACGAGTTCGGGCAGCGGGGGTGTGGTGTCGTCGAGGATCCAGTGGTGTTCGCCCGCCGGCGCTGCCGGGATCTCGGCCAGGAAGCGGACGAGGTGGTCGAGGGCGACGATCGGCACGAAGGTCTCGGGCCCGCCGGGCAGCGCGGGCAGTCGGCCGTGCCACAGGTCGCGGACCAGGCTCGCGAGGCCGATGTACTGGCCCGGTCCGATGACGACGCCGGGATTGGCGATGCTCAGCGGGATGCCCGATTCGCGGGCGCGGGCGCGTATCGCGAGATCGGCCTCCAGCTTCGACGCCTCGTACGCGCCCGATCCGGCGTAGTCGGGTGTGCCGTCGGGGGCGCTGACCCGGTATCCGCTGACGTGGACCAGTCGGCGCAGCCCGGGTAGGGAGGCGGCCCATTCGAGCACGTTGAGCGCACCGGTGACGTTGACCGCGCGCGCCTCGGCCTCGCCCAGGCCGAAGGCGTAGCGCCCGGCCGTGTTGTAGACGTCGGACACCTCGGGCAGCGCGGTGAGCGGACGGGTGATGTCGGCCCGGACGATGCTCAGGCCGCCGGTGTCGACGCCTCGGGAGGCGAGCCAGGGGGTGAGGGTGTCGCTGCGGACGGCGGCGGCCACGTGTTGGCCTCGGCCCAGCAACTCGGCGACGAGGGCACGGCCGATGAAGCCGGTCGCGCCGAAGACGATGGCGTCCATGGGGCTCCTTGGGTGATGTGACGATCGGTAGACCGATCTACATATTTTTTGGACAGGCGTGGACAGGCGTGGGCCGGAGCGGGTCCGGCGGGCGTTCAGCTCAGGAGGGCGGTGATGCGGCGGGCGACGCGGTCGAGCGGGTCGCGGCTGCGGTGCGCCCTGGCCAGGAGGAGGGCGCCCTCGACGAGGGCCAGGATGGTGACGGCGAGGTCGTCGGCGTCCGGGTGGTCGGCCAGTCGGGCGCGCAGGATCGCCTCCCAGGAGGTGTAGACCTCCGAACAGGCTTGCTGGAGCGCGTCGTTGGTGGCGGCCGTCTCCAGTGCGACGGTGGCCACGGGGCATCCCTTGAGCCAGTCCGACCCCTCCAGGCGGTCGCCCAGCAGGCGCAGTACGGTCTCGACGAACTCGGCGGCGGGCGCGCCGGATTCGGCCAGTCCTCCCATCGCGTCGCCGATCGACCGGCCGGCTCGGCGGACGGACTCGCCGACCATCTGGTCCTTGCCGCCGGGGAAATGGAAGTAGAGCGACCCGCGCGGCGCGCCACTGGCCGCGATCACCTGATTGAGGCCCGCGCCGAAGTAGCCGCCGGCCTCGACGAGATCGCGGGTCGCGTCCAGCAGTCGGTCGCGCGTGTCGGCGCCCTTCTGTCCCATGGAGTGTGAGACTAGACCGGTCTACATATTTCTTCAACCGGCGTTCCGCCCGGACGCGCGCCGGGTCGGGGGCGGCGGATCGACGCGACCGACTGGAAACACCTAGGGCCTGTTCTAGGTTCGGATCATGGCTGTGTGGGCAGGCTGCGGAGCCAGAGGATGGCGCCGCGTAGGTGGAGTCCGGCGAGGTAGCTGTCCGGGGTCTTGTCGGTCCGGAAGGCGATGCCGCGCCAGTCCTTCATCCGGTTGATGCAGCGTTCGGCGGTGTTGCGCTGCTTGTATAGCTCGGGGTCGTGGCTGACCGGGCGGCCGCCGTGTCGGCCTTTGCGTTTGCGGTTGGCGGCCTGGTCGGCCTTCTCCGGGATCACCGCCTTGATGCCGCGTCGGCGCAGGTAGGCGCGGTTGGCGCGAGAGGAGTACGCCTTGTCGCCGGCCGCCGCGTCCGGCCGGGTGCGCGGGCGCCCGACGGGCCCGCGGACCCTGATCTTGTCCATGACCGGGACGAACTGCGGGCTGTCGGCGGCCTGCCCGGGCGTCAGCACGATGGACAGCGGGCGGCACCGCCGGTCGGCGGCGAGGTGGACCTTGCTGGTCAGCCCGCCGCGGGACCGGCCCAGGCCGGCTGCCTTCAGTCGGGCTTTGCGCCGTCGGCGTTCCGCCCGCCGTCGTTCCCGCTCGGGGTCGGCCGGTTCCGGCGCGGTGTCGTTTCGTCCCTTTCGCGGAGCCCCTTTTCCTCGGTCACGGCTTTCGTCAGGTCGTCCAGGAGCGCGGGGTCCACGGCCATCCCGGCCGCGTGCTGGTGCGCGCGTGCGGTGGTCGAGTCGACGCCGACCAGGCCGAGATCGACGTCGCCGCGGGCTGCGGCCTCCGCGATCATCGCGTCCATGACGGACTGGAAGATCCCCGCGCGGGCCCACATCCGGAACCGGTCGTAGACCGTCGACCAGGAACCGTAGCGATCCGGGACGTCCCGCCACGGGCTGCTGGTCCGGAACCGCCACATCACCGCGTTGAAGTAGCTCCGCAGGTCAGGAATCGGCCCGGACACCCCCAACGGCAGGTGCGGCTCGACCAACTCCCACTCGCCATCCGACAGATCACCCCGGGTCATGCCGTCCGGTCTACCGCATTCCCCCGGACGCCGAGGCCGGAATGACCCGATCGTGATCCGAACTCAGAACAGGCCCTAGGTGTGGAGCAGGATCGGGCGCAGTGGGCCGGTGCGCAGGCGCGCCACGGTCGAGGTGGCGAGCCTGCGGGCCGGGAGCACGGTGATCAGGGCGACGCCGCCGCCGACCAGGGCCGCGGCGGCGATGTCGTGTGGATAGTGCGCCCCGACGTACACGCGTGAGGCGCCCATGAGCACGGCGGCGATCAGGGCGAGGACGCCGAGTCGGCGATCGACCAGGAGGAGGCCGACGGCCGCGGCGAAGGCGACGGTGGTGTGGTTGCTCGGGAAGGCGTAGTCGTTCGCCGCGGGGCACGCCTCCACGAGGAAGGCGTGCGGAAGCGCCCGGCACGGGCGCGGTTCGACGAAAGCGTCCTTGATGCCGGAGTTGACGAGGTAGGCGATTCCGGTGGCGGCGATGGTGGCAAGGGCCGCGGTCATGGTCGCGGCGTCGGCGCGCCTGGCCCGCCACCAACCGACGCAGAGGAGTACGACGAACAGGGCCGCGCCATAGGTCGTCCAGGCGAGGGCGGTCGCGTTGAGCCAGGGGGTGTCATGGGCGAAGTCGGTGACGGCGGTGTACCAGTCGCCGTCGATCCGGGCTCCGTCCATGGCTTGGTCGTACATGGGCGCGGTCATGGGATGAGGGCCTCTTCCGGGCATGTCGGGTCTTCGGATGGTGGGTGCCGGTATGGATGCACCACCGGGCCCGGGGGAACCGATCGGGGTTGGTCCACGTGTTCCGGTCGACGGTGCGCGCCGATGCGCGCGGGCGCGCCGGGGCCTGGTCGCGTAGACTCCGCCTCGGTGTCTACAGACTGTAGACGTCACGAACTGTAGACGATGCGAGAGGGTGTTGTCGTGACCACCGGTCGTGGCCGCCGGGCGGCGGGCGAATTGGAGAGTTCGATACTCGGTGTGCTCGGTGCGGCCGAGGGGCCGTTGACTCCCGGCGAGGTCCGCGCCGCGCTGGGGGAGACACTGGCGCGCACGACCGTGGTGACGATCCTGACCCGGCTGCTCGACAAGGGCGTGGTGACGCGTACGCCCGTGGGTCGGGCGTTCGCGTACGCGCCGGTCGCGGACCTGCCGAGCATGGCCGCCGACCGCATGCACGCCGAACTCGACCGCGAGCCCGACCGACGAACGGTCCTGGCCCGCTTCGTCTCGCGCCTGGGCCGCGCCGAGGAGCGCCAACTGCGCGAACTCCTGGACCTCGCCGCGGCCGATCCCCCCGTCGAACCCGAGCCGGGCGCGTCTCGACACCCCACGGAAGGGGGGTCGACGTGACGTACGCCGTATGGATCCCCCTGCTTGTGCCGCTCCTGCTCCCGGCGGTGGCGAGTGCGTCGCGCTGGGAGGTCCTCGCCGACGGGATGTCCCCACGCCGGGCGGTCCGGCTGTTCACGATGGCGGCCGTCGTCCTGGGCGGCGCGACGGTCGCCGCATTGGCACTGCTTGTCGGCGGCGCCCTGGTGCAACTCCCGGCGGTGGCGGTCCTGGGCGACTACACGCCCGCCGCGGTGCGCGAGGGAGCCCTCGCCGACCGGCCGATGATCGGCGTCCTGGCGGCGGTGGCGTTGACCGCCGCCCTGGTGTCCCTGGCGCGCACGGGGTGGCTGCTGTGGCGCGACCTGGTCGACGCCCGCCGACTCGGCCCGGTTTCGCCGGGGGGTACCGAACTGGCCGTGGTGGTGGACGAGTCGGCAATCGCCTACGCGCTGCCGGGCCGGCCCTCCCGTGTCGTGGTCAGTACGGCGATGCTGCGCGCGCTGGACGTGGACGAGCGCGAGGTCCTGTTCGCCCATGAGCGCGCCCACCTCGCCGGCGGACACCACTTCTTTCTCGCGGCGGTCGAACTCGCGGTGGCCGTCAACCCCGCCCTGCGCCCGCTTCGCACGGTGGTCGCCTACGGCGTGGAGCGATGGGCGGACGAAACCGCCGCGGAGGCTGTCGCGGACCGCCGGCTGGCGGCCCGCGCTCTGGCCCGTGCGGCGCTCGCCGCGCACACGGGCCCGCGACGCTCGCGCCTCGCCCTGTCCGTGGTCGGCGGACCGATGCCCCGACGCGTCGCCGCGCTCCTGGCACCCATCCCGCAACGGCGCCACCCCAAAGCCCGCGTGGCGGCAATCCTGCTGGCCGCCTGCGTCACCATCACCTCACTCGGCGTCGCCGACGCCGCACACGACCTCCACGGCAACGTGGAAACCGCTCGCGACACGGCGGCGTCGTCCTCCGGCAGCAGATGAGAATCCGGCCCGCCGGCGCCGAGCGTGCGCGGGCGGCGGCGTCAGTCGGCCAGCAGTTGGAGCAGGTGGGTGCGGGTGAGGCCCTGGGGGCCGGAGTTGGGTGGGGTGGCTCCGGGCTGGGGGGTTTGGAGTTTGCGTCGGACGGTCGGGCGGGTGAGTACGTCCGCGGGGAGGGCCAGGCACGTGGCGGTCTCCAGGAGGGCACGGAAGAGGTCGGCGTCGTGGAACGCGGCCGCGCCGAACGGGCTTTGGGCGGGGGGTGGTTCGGCGGTGCGGTCCGGGTTCATCGCGGCGGCGCGAGCGCGGTCGGCGACGAGTTGGTCCCGGTGGTACGGGGTGACGACGCGTTCGGTGGCCTCGTCCCATGCCAGGGGGAACTCGGCCGGGGCATCGGCGTGTTCGCGGAGCACGTCGCGCAGCAGTTGGGCGTGGACCAGGCCGACGCTGAGGCCGCGGGCGGCGGTGGGGTTGGTGCACGCCCACGCGTCGCCGACGGCCGCGAAGCCGGTGACGACCGGGCGCCCGTCCACCACGAACCGGCGGCGGCAGTCGAGGATTCCGGCCATCACCACGATGTCGGTGACGGGTGTACCGGCGAGCCAGTGGGCCTGGGCCGGGCAGGCCGCGACCACCCGGGTGAAGATCTCGGGATCGCGGAGCGCCTTGAGCGGCGTGTCGCCCGAGGTGGTGACGACGGTGACGGACCAGGTGTCGTTGTCGCCCGGAATGGTCAGCAGGGCGAACGTGTCGTATTCGGTGTAGGGCGCACCGCGTCGCACCGGCTGCCGCGGGCCGGTGAAGTAGCGGGTGTAGTAGGCGAATCCGCCGTCCTCGGCGTCGACGGCCGGCTCCTGTGCGCCGATGTCGGCAAGCCAACGCGCCGAGCGTGTGCGGCGGCCCGTCGCGTCGATCACCAGGTCGGCGTGGGCCTCGGCACCGTCGGCGGTGCGGACGCCGGTCACATGGGTGGTGTCCGCGAGCACCGGTGTGCCGGTGAGCAGGCCGGCGATCCGGACGCCGCGATGCACACGGATGCCGGCGGCGACCGCGGCCGCCGCGAACACCGCCTCGACGACGGGGCGTCGGCCGGTGAGGAAGCGGAAACGGTCGTCCTCGGGCCGGGGGACGTAATCGGTGATGCTCGGCGGCAGCGGATGCAGCGCGCTGCCCTCGAAGCAGCCGGCCGCCACGAGCCGCTCGATCACATCGGGCAGTTCCTCGGCGAGTACGCCCCGAAACCGGGGCAGCAGGTTGTGCGGCTGGCGAAACTGCGCCACGCCCGGACGCTGCCACGCGGCCCACGCCTGCGCGGGGTCCTCGGGCGGGAGGGATGGGTCGCCCTCGTACACGGTCACTTCGTGCCCGTCACGGGCGAGCAACAGGGCCGTGGTCAGACCCACCACGCCGGCGCCGCAGATGATGACCGATGCCATCGGACCTCCCTCGTCTCGATCCGCCACGGTGGCACGCGGTACGGGGGTGACGCGACCGAATTCGGGGACGAGCACCGCGACGGCGGGCGATCGCCTCAGGCGGCGAGGGCGCCGGTGCGGCGGAGCAGCGGGAGGATGTGATCGGTGACCGCGGGGGCGAGGCGCAGGTGGTCGTCGCGCCCGGACGTCCAGCGCAGGTCGGCGAGTTCGGCGGCCGGTACGGGGTCGCGGTCCAGGCGGGTCTCGAAGACGGTGAGTCGCATGGGCACACCCTCCAGGGCGGCGACGGAGTCGAAGTCGGCGAGGAAGCGCGGTGCCACGAGCCGCGCGCCCAGTTCCTCGTCCAGTTCGCGGCGCAGCGTCTGCAGCGGGTTCTCGCCCGGGTCGGGCTTGCCGCCAGGCAGGTAGAACAGATCCGGCGCCGCCTTCTTGCTGACCACCATGAGACGCCGCGCGTGCACGATGGCCGCCGCGACGACGATCAGCGGACCGTTCGGGTCGAGATTGGGTATGGAATCCGTCCGATCCTGGTGCGTCATGTACCGGATTCTGTCATCCGGGTCGGGCGCCGTGGCCGGCGAGGCCGTACCGCTGCGGGTGCAGGTCGGGTCGAGCGCTACCGCGCAGGTTTACCCGCGATGTCCACCGTGTGCGGGAGGACAGGCCGCCTCGGGTCGGCCAGGGTTGCGCCAGGTCGGGCCCGCGTGGGGGCACATCGATACGGCGAAGAGCCGGCGGGGGTGTTCGTGGACGGCACAAACGACGAAGACGGAACGAACGGAACGCACGCACCGGGGCGGGGTGGGACCCGGGGTGGGCCCCGCGCATCGGGGCGCGTCCGCCGTCGCGTGCGTCGCGCGGCGATGGTGTGCGCCGTCGCGGCGGCGTTGATCGCGGCCGTGGTGGGCGTGCCGACCCAGGCGCAGGCGTTCCCGCCGCCGCCCGCACCGCCGCTGCCGGCGGCGAACTCGCACGGCATCACGCTCACCCAGTGGACGAACTCGAACCTGCTCAGCGATCGCAAAATGTACGACGCCACGATGACCACCTCGGCGATCATGCGGGCGCGCGGCGGTACGCCGTCGATCGACCCGGTCACCGTGCCGGTCAAGGTGCGGATCTGGCTGCCGGACGACTACGCGACCGATCCCGCCAAGGCGTATCCGGTGTTGTACCTGCTGCACGGCGGGTTCGGCGACTTCGAGCAGTGGTCCGAGTCGGACGCGGGCGACGCGCCGAACACGATCGACCGGCGCACGTTCAAGGGCATCGTGGTCATGCCCGAGGGCGGCAAGGCCGGTTGGTACACCGACTGGGCCGGACACACCCAGGGCAACTTCGCGCCGATGTGGGAGACGTTCCACATGCGGCAGTTGGTGCCCTGGATCGACGCGAACTTCAACACGATCGACAACCGTTCGGGACGCGCGATCGCGGGTGTGTCGATGGGCGGACTCGGCGCGCTGCGCTACGCCGCCGATCTGCGGGACCGGTTCTCGGCGGTTGGGGCCTTCTCGGGCGGCACCACGCTCGCCGACGACCGGGCGTTGAACCGGGTGGCCGACTCGATGCTCGGCTATGGCGCGGCGACCTCCTGGAACGGGCTGATCGACCCGAACTACCGTGTGTTCGGTACCCCGTTGGAGCGCACCGAGGCCGTCTACGGGCCCCAGGCGAACTGGCCGGCGATCACCCCGGTGGGCATGGCCGGGGCGGGCAAGTACGCGGATTACGCGGGCAGTTCGGGCAAGTTCGCGATGTACTCCGGTGGCGCCGACGGCCGGGGACTGCCCAGCGGGCAGGGGGAGTCGGACATCAAGACGTGGAACGACCAACTGCGCGCGGCCATCGGTACGTCGTTCACGCCGCGCTACTGCACCGGTCCCGGTGAACACGGCTGGGACTACTGGCGTAACGACCTGCGCGACTTCATCCAATACGTGTACGGCGCCACGCCGCCCGCGCACTGCACCGAGAACGGCCGTACGGGGAACACGGGCGGTGTTCCGTGGGTCGCCATGTAGGCCGGGGCGCGCCGGCGGGAATGAGTGCGCCCGGCGGGGGCAGACGGCCGGTCACGGAGTCTGTGGGTGGCGGGCACGAACCGAGGCCCGGAACCGCAGCTGTAACCCTGGCCGTAGCCGAAGAAGGGTCGCGTGTGATGGCTGAGTCGAAGAACGTGACGGATACGGTGGCGATGGCGCCCGAGGTCGTCGGCGGCGCGGGACTCGCGCCGGGTGGGCCGGACCGCTCGCCGCAAACGGTGGAGCCGACGACCGCGGGCACGCGTGGTCGCACCGCGATCGCCGACGGCGTGATCGCGAAGATCACCGGTGTGGCCGCCCGGGAGATCGAGGGCGTGTACGCCCTGGGCGGCTCGGTGGCGCGAGCGCTGGACGCGGTGCGGCAGCGGGTACCGGGCGGTCGGCCGAACGTGGCGCACGGGGTGAGCGTGGAGGTCGGCGAGCGCCAGTGCGCCCTCGACCTGAACCTGGTGGTGGAGTACGGCGTCCCGATCGCCGAACTGGGTCAGGCGGTACGCGGAAACGTCATCGCCACGGTCGAGCGCATGACCGGCCTGGAAGTGGTCGAGGTGAACGTGGCCGTCGACGACATCCACCTGCCCGGCGACGACCACACATCCACCCGGGTCGCCTGATCCCCCCG
This sequence comes from Embleya sp. NPDC056575, assembly GCF_042793325.1. NCBI lineage: Bacteria > Bacillati > Actinomycetota > Actinomycetes > Kitasatosporales > Streptomycetaceae > Embleya > Embleya sp. NPDC056575. The sequence continues at coordinate 116,260 of NZ_JBHTVA010000022.1, read as the reverse complement.
CCGTCCGCCGCACGGCACACCCGCGGGCCACCTGGCGGACACGTTCCACCCGGTTCCGCTCTCGGTGTAGCCACGCCAGGGTGAACTTCCGCTCGGAAAGCGGTGGTTGGGTCCGAGTGTGGGTGACGACGGCTTCGCCGGGTCAGCTCTTCGGGGGTGATCCGGCGGGCTGCTTGTTCCGGGTCACGACGGCGCCGAAAAGGGCGAAACCCCTGATCACGACGCGTGGTGTGGCGGGCTTGTCGAGTTTGCGGGCGACCCGTTTGTCCACGACGCCGAACAGGCCGAACCCCCTGACCTCGACCTCGATGTCGTCCGGCACCAGGATCCTGGTGCCGCCCCAGAGCGAGACGGCCCGGATCTCGGTGTGCCGGCCGGCGAAGCGGGCCTCGGACAGATCCAGTCGGCCGCCGCCCCACATCGACCAGACGGTCAGGCGCGACGGGACGACCCACTCGCCCTTGCGTTCGAAGCCGCTGAAGATCCCGGATACGAAGCGGCCGGAGGTGGGCGCGCGGTCCACCACGAGGGTGTCCCGGGGGCCCGGTTCGGGGAGGCCGCGGCAGGCGACCTCCAGTTCGGCGCGGGTGCGCGCCGCGTGCACCTCGTCGAGCCGGGGCCCCAGTCGGTCCACGGCGAGCCGGCCGTTCTCGACGGCGCCGCGCAGGCGTTCCTCGGCCCGGTATCGGTCGTCGTCGGCGGCGAGGACCAGCTGCTTCGGGTCGCTCGCAACGTGCCGCTCGGGGTCGGGGTGTCCGGGGTCGGCGGTCATGGCGTCATCCTTCGAGGTGGGTGGCGAGGACTGCGGACAGGGCGGTGCGGAAGGCCTCGTCGTGGCCCGGGTCGTCGGGATCACGGCCGAGGTCGGTGAGCCAGTACCGTCGGCCCATGGCATAGCCGTAGGAGCCGGACAGGGCCAGGAGGACGACCATCTCGATCCGGGCCCGATCCGGCCCCCCGGGCGGGGGGAGCACGCTGCGCACCCCCTCTTCCACGGCGTCGACCAGTTTGGAGAGGTTCGCCCCGGGCGTCTCGACGTCCCAGTCGTGCAGTTGGGACCAGGCCCACAGCCGTACGTAGCGCTCGTCCGCGACGATGTCGAACAGGACCCGCGTCATGCCGCCCGCGAAGGGCACGCCCCCGTCGGCGCGCATACGTTCGCGGACCAGTTCGCGTTTGCGCTCGTTCTCGCGTTGCAGGACGGCCCGCACCAGTGCCCGGTACGTGCCGAAGTAGTGCGTCACCAGTCCGTGTGTCACACCGACCGCTTCCGCGACCCGGCGCAACCCCACACCGTCCGGGCCGTGTCGCGCGATGAGTTCGGTGGCGGCCTCCAGGATCTCCTCCCGTGCCTGCTCGGGCGTGCGCCTGCGTCGTCCGGTCATGACCCTCCTATTGGCAAGGTGGATAATAAGCTGTTGGCCACCTTGCCGACAAGGCCGGGCGGACCGGCGGGGATTGGCGGGAGTCGGCCCGTGGGCGAGCCGTTGTCGCGTCCAACGATGCCGATTCTCATATAAGCGATCCGTATTCTCGGATCGTTGAAATTCCGATGGAAATAGCATTCGTGCATACGGGCGAATCTCGACTAACTGGTTGCATGGCTCCGGGGCGGCGACCTAGATTGATGTCGCCAACCGCCGACCGGGAAGTCGAGACGGATTCAATTGCGCACTGATTCCAGTACACGAACCGTAATCGTCTCCGGAGCGGAATTCGGCTGGGGCAGCTCGGGAAAACTCGGCGCGATCCTCGCGGCCTTGCACGAACGCTCGGCCGTGCCGCTGCGATTCGTCGGCCTGGCCTCCGGGCTCGGCCGGCCGGTGTTGTCCGAACACGCCATCGAGCGCTGGTACGACCTGCCGGACGACGCCGAGGACGTACCCGAAGCCGTCGCCGCCGTCGCCGGCGCGGAAGCGGCGGTGGCCGCGGTCGTCGTCCTGGACGGTGCCGTCGCCAAGGCGACGGAGGCGGCCGGCGTACCGACCGTGTTCGTGGACAGCCTGCCGTTCATGTGGGGCGAGGGGGACCGGGCGGCGCTGCCCTTGGAGGCGACGGTCTACTGCGCGCAAAGGTGCGTCGAACTGCCCGCCGAATGCCGGGACGTGCTCGCATCCGTGCGAGCGCTGCGCTGGGTGGGCGCAGTCGTCGGCACCCCGCCCCGCGCCGAGCGGTCGGCCTCCGCCGGCGGTGCCCACCGCACCGCCCTGGTCAGTCTCGGCGGCCTGCGCGCACCTCGGCTCGCCGACTGGACCGCCTATCCGCGCATCGTCGTTCCCGCCGTCCTGGAAGCGCTCGCGGCCCACGGGGTGCACGAGGTACACCTCGCCGGCAACCTGCCGGCCGACCTCGCCGGGCGCCTCGTGGACGCGTCGATCACCCCGCCACATGTGACCACGGGCGCGCTCGCACACGGCGAGTTCCTGGACCGGCTCGCCGGCTGCGACGTGCTGCTGACCTCCCCGGGCCTGACCACCCTCCTCGAAGCCGGCCGGCAGCACGTGCCCACGCTGTGCCTGCCGCCACAGAACCTCAGCCAGATCTTCAACGGCCGTTTCCACAGCCGCGCGATCGGCACGAAGACCCGAATCACCTGGCCCAAGGCGGTGTTCGCCGAAGAGGAGGCGCTGTCGCTGCGCACTCGCGGCGAGGACCACGCCCTGGAGCGCATCTACGCCGGAATCGCCGCGGCGGCCGCCGACACGGCGGGCCGGAGCACGACCGTCGTGTTGCGTGACGCCATCCTGACCGCGTTGCGCGGCGCCGCCGCCGGGGCCGACGACTGGGGCGCGCTGACCGCGACCGTCGGTGTCGACGGGGCCGCGGACGTGGCCGACGCCCTGCTCGCGCTCCTGCCGGGCGTACCCCGCGCCGCCTGACCGCCGCACACCCTCATCCGTCGTCCGACCCCGCCACACCCATACCCATACCCGCCCCGCCTCCGACCGGCCCGAAGGGGTCCCCTGTGCGTGAGCGTCATCGTTATCTGTTCATCCGGATTCTGGAAGCCTGCAACGCCGACTGTTTCATGTGTGACTTCGCGTTGTCGCGCGACACATTCCGCTTTTCGCGCGAGGACTTCGCCGACCTGTTGCCGAAAGCCCGCGCGGCCGGCGTGGCCTATGTGCGCTTCACCGGCGGCGAACCCCTCATGCACCCGGACGTGGTGGACCTGGTGCGCTCCGGCGCGGCGGCCGGTATGAAGATGTCCCTGATCACCAACGGCTCGATGTTGCCCAGGATGGCCGAGCGGCTGGCCGAGGCGGGCCTGGCCCAGGTGATCGTCAGCCTCGACGGGGCGTCCGCCGCGACCCACGACGTCTACCGCCGCTCGCCCGGCATGTTCGACAACGGGCTGCGCGGACTGCGCGCCGCCGCCGACCTCGGCGTCCTGCCCCGGGTCAACACCGTGGTCGGACCGCACAACTACCACGAAATGCCGCTGCTCCAGGAGGTGTTGACGCGCGCCGGAGTGCGACAGTGGGAGTTGTCCGCGCTGAAACTGGATCGCAGCATCACCTATCCCGACCCCGACGACGTACGTCGCGTCTGCGACCGCGTCTACGACGCGGACCCGAATGTGCTGCTCGTGCCGTTGGGCAAACGTTTCTACGGTGACGAACCGGCGGAACAGGAACGCTACTTCGCAGAATCCGTCACCCCGCGCGCGTCGCTGCCGCAGTGCCACGTCGCCGACGACGTCATCTACATCGACGGCAAGTACGGGCGGATGTACGCGTGCAGCTGCATCCCGCACCGCGAAGGGGACGACGGGCCGGGCGGCGCGCCGCTGCGCGAGGGCGGTGTGATCGACCTGGACACCCCGGCGTTCCGTGCGCACGCCGACTTCTACCGCGAACGCGGACCCCTGGTGTGCAACGGCTGTTCCACCACGGCGGCCGGCTACAGCGACGACGTCGCCCGGCTGGGGACGGTGACGGCATGGCAGTACTGACTCCCCGGGAAGGGGCCGACGCGCGACGAACGGCCGGCGCGGATCCCGGACCGGGCTCCGCGGTACCGTCCGCCGAGTCCGCGCGGCGGATTCTCCTGGTCTCCCGCGACGAGCACCTGGACTCGCTGCTCGCCCGGCGCCGGATCGCCGCCCATCTCGGCGACCTGCGGCCGGTACGGGAGGCGCCCGACGAGCCGCCGCCGGACGTGGTGTTGCTCTGCGACGACGAGGACGTCACCGGCCGACTCCGCGCGTCCGGCCTGCCGGTCGTACACCTGACGTCGGGTCACCGCCCCCCGGGCGACCCACCCGCGCGCGTCGACGGTGTGGTGCAACGGGTCCATCGGCCCGGATGGTTGCCCGACCCCGCCCCCGGCGCCGGCGAGGCCCGAGCCACCGGCCTGCTCGTGCCCGCCCGCTCGGCGCGCGGCCGGCAACGCGGCGGAACCCTGCTGTTGTTGTCGGCATGGGGGGTGCCGGCCGCCGAGGCGGACACCTTCGCCGCCGAGACGGTGCCCGCGCTGGTTCGGGCGGCGCTGCGCCGGACCGGTCGATGCGACGTGGTGTGCGATACCCGGCTGAAGCCGATCCGCGCCGCGCTGGCGGGGCTCGGCAACGACCGGCGGGTGCGGGTGAGCCGCGCGGTCGACGTGGACGTGGACGCGCTGCACGCCGAGGCCGAAGTCTTCCTGGCCGCGCCGACGTTGGGCGCCGTCGCCCTGGCCCGCGCCCGGCGTGCGCCGCTCGTGTTCCTGCCCGCCCTGGGCGAGAGCCAGCGCGATCTGACCGCCCGAATGCGGCGGTTGCTCCCCATTCCGCTCGTCGACGATCCCGAGCACGACGTGGTCTGGGAATCGTCCGACGGCACCGTGCCATGGGACGTACTCGACCCCGAGGCGGACGATCTGCGCGGCGCGCAACGCGTCGCCCGCACACTGCGCCAACTCGCGCTCGCACCACTGTGAGCGGCCCGGTACCCGACCAGGTTTTCCGCCGGGTCTCCACCCGGCCGCACCGCCCCCGCTGAGTGCCCGCGTCGCCACCACCCGGCCGGGCCCCGCCCCGCGCACCCCGACCGAACGCCTCGCGTCGCCGAAGGTCCGTCAACCCTGGAGCCGCCATGTCCGCCATCCCCCTCGACACCGACACCCAGGCCGCCGCCCCCACGATCGTGCGCCCCGATGTCCCCGACTCGGACTGGAACGACTGGCACTGGCACATGCGTCGACGCATCACCAACGTCGACAAGGCCCGGCAGTGGATCAACCTCACCGCCGCGGAGGAGCAGGCGATTGCCGGGGTGGCGGGGCGATACCGCTGGAGCGTCACGCCCTACTACGCCTCGCTGATGGATCCCGACGACCCGCTCTGTCCGGTACGGCAACAGGCCGTGCCCGCCGGCGGCGAACTGGTCGAGTTCTCCGGCGCGGAGGTCGACCCCGTCGGTGACACGTTCTACCGCAAGACCAATCGTGTCGTGCACAAGTATCCGGACCGGGTCATCCTGCTGGTCACCGAGGCATGCCCGGTGTACTGCCGGCACTGCACGCGCAAGTTCCACACCACCGACGTCAACGGCACCTACTTCCGCGACGACGAGGGCGAGTCCTTCGACGAGGATCTGCGCTACATCGCCGAACACCCGGAGATCCGGGACGTGTTGCTGACCGGCGGGGATCCGCTGTCCTATCGGGACGGCAAACTCGAGGAGATCATCGCGGGACTGCGGGCGATCCCGAGCGTGGAGATCATCCGCATCGGCAGCCGGTTCCCCGTGTTGTTGCCGCAGCGCATCACCGACGAACTGTGCGAGATGCTGGCCCGCTACCACCCGGTGTGGGTCAACACCCACTTCAACCACCCCAAGGAGATCACCCCGGAGGCGAGCGCGGCGGTGGACCGCATGTTGCGCCACGGCATCCCGGTCGGGAACCAGACCGTGCTGCTGCGCGGGATCAACGACGACGTCGCGACCATGCGCACGCTGATGACGGAACTGCTGCGCATCCGGGTCCGCCCGTACTACCTGTACCACTGCGACAACGTCACCGGCGTCTCGCACTTCATGACCTCCGTGGCCAAGGGCTGGGAGATCATGGAGGGCCTCCAGGGCCACATCACCGGCTTCGGGGTGCCGCAGTACGTGCTGACCACCCGCCTCGGCAAGATCCCCATCGCGCGGCCCTACTACACCGTCACGCCCGACGGCCTGCGCCTGCGCAACCACAAGGGCGAGGAAATGCTCGTCGACAACGCGGTGTACCCGATCACGGAGGCGGACGCGCGATGACCCTGGACAAGCGACTGGGACAACGTTTCCTGCCCTACGGCGCGAACTGGCTCGACTGGTCCGACATGACGGAACTGCGGGAGGTGATCGACCACCAGGTGCTGTTCCGCTACCAGACCGAAACCGAGAGCATGGCCTCGCGGTTGGAGCGGGTCACCTGCGAACGCCTGGGCGTGGCCCACACGCTGGCCGTACACAACTGCACGGAGGCGCTGCGACTCGCGCTGATCGCCACCCGCCCGCGCATCGGCGACCGGGTGTACATGCCGGCCGTCACGTTCGTGGCGGTGGCCGGCGCCGTGTTGTCCTGCGGGCTGATCCCGGTACTGGTGGACGCCGACGACTCGTTGTCGCTGGACCCCACGCTGCTGCCGGCCGACGCCGAACGGGTGATCGTGGCCCACATGGAGGGCGCGGTGGCCACGCTGCCGAAGGGGGTGCCGTATCTCATCGAGGACTGCGCCCAGTCCCTCGGCGCCCGCTTCCCGGACGGCCGTTCGGTGGGGACCGCCGGCTACGCGGGGACCTTCAGCTTCCACCACAACAAGGTGCTCACCTCGGGCGAGGGCGGGTTGGTGATCAGCAACGACGAGCAGGCGTGGGCGGCGATGCGCTGCTACCACGACCACGGCTCCGCGCGGGTGCCCGGGCGTTATCCCACCTGGAACGAAGACGCCTACTACGGGGAGAACTTCGTCACCGGCGAGCAGGTCGCCGCGGTCCAGTGCCAGCAGTTCCGCCACCTCGACGAACTCCTCGAGGGGCTGGAGCGCATGTACGCCATCGCGATGCGGGACCTGCCGGACCGTGCGGACCTGGAGGTACGGCCGCGCGCGGCGGGCGACGCGAAGGTCAGCCTGCGCTTTCGCTGCCGCGACCGCGCGCTGCGCGACGCCGCCGTGGCCGCGCTGACCGCCGAGGGCATCGCCAACTGGACGCTGAACAAGTACCTGTTGCCGGAGCACCCGGTACTCACCGGCCGCCGCTCGCTCTACGCCGACGGCTTCCCGTGGAACCACGCCCCCCAGGGCCCGCTCATGCTCAGCCACGACGGATTCGCGCGTACCCGCGACCGGTTGGACCGCACACTGTGCGTACCGCTGGCGCCGGAATTGCCGGAGGCGGAACAGGTCGCCGCGGTCAAGGCGATCCGGCGCGTCCTGGAGGCGGTGTGAGCGCGGGGCGGGCGCCCGTGTTGCTGATGGTGGACGATCGTGCCTCGTCGTTCACCCGCTACGCGGCGCGGGCGTTGCCCGAGGGCCTGGTCCTGCTGCGGTTCGCCGAGTCGCGCGGCGATCTGCGGGAGGACCACCTGAGCGAGACCGCGCACCTGCCGGCGTTCTGGGTTCGCGAGGGTGTGCCCCTGGCGGAGGAGGCCCGGCGCTACCGGGAGTGGGCCGGCGAACTGCCCACACCACCCACCCGGTTCTGCAACCCCTCCGAGCCGCGCCAGCACGTCGCCCAGCGCTTCGCCGCCCTGGCCGGGCTGCCCCACCTCGGCGAACACCAGGTGGCCTGGGTGCGCGACAAGGCCGCGATGAAGCAGCGGTTCCGCGAACTCGGCCTGCGCACGGCCGCCTTCGGTCGCGTGCGGTCGGCGGCGGACGTGGAGCGGTTCGCCGCGGAACACGGATGGCCGCTCGTGCTCAAGCCGGTGGACTCGTTCGCGTGCGTCGACACCCACCTGCTGCGCGACCGGGACACGGTGCGCGAGATCGACCTCATCGCCCGCGACTTCATGGTCGAGCAGTACCTCGGCGGCACCGAATGGGAGGTGTGCGGCCTCATCCACGACGGCGAGGTGCTGAGCGCCTGGCCCAGCGCGATGCCCTACCGCCCGCTGGCCATCGTCGACGGCGCGATGAACGCCAACATCAGCGTCGGTACGGACGAGGGCCCGGCCGTGGACCTGCCCGCCCTGCTCCAGCGTGTCGTCACCGGCATGGGCATCGACCACGGATACGCCCACATGGAGTTCTTCGTGGTCGACGGGCAGGTCTACGCCGGCGAGATCGGGATCCGGTTGGCCGGCTGCGAGATCCCCGCCAACCACGGACACGCCTACGGATTCGACGTCTTCGCGGCCACGCTGGACGTGTACCTCGGCCGCCGCCCCCGCCTGGACTACCGCGAACGCCGGTGCGCCGGCGATCTGCTGCTGCCGCTGCCCGGATCGGGAACGGTACGCCGGGTCACCTCGGCGGACGAACTCCTGCGCCTGCCGGGCGTGGTCGACGCGGTCGTGCGGGCCGGGGTCGGCGACGCGGTGACGGCCCGCCGCGCGTCGCACAACGCCTCGGGACACGTCCACGTCGTGGGCGAGTCGATCGGGCAGGTCGAACAGCGTATGCGGGCGGTCCTGGACGCCTTCACGATCGAGGTGGCCCCGGTCCGCGAACCCGATCCGGTCTCCGGATGACCGCCGCTCCGCGTCGGGAGAACACCGACACCGACACCGGGCCCGACGCCGGATCCGTGGTCGACCCGGGCCCGGCCGCCGCGAACTCGGCGCCGGCGGCGGCCTCCGGGCCCGGCGACGGGCTGTTCACCCGCTTCCGTGCCCTGCTCACCCGCCCCGGCGTCGCCGGCGTGGCCTGGTGGAGTGTCGTCGCCCGGCTGCCCGTCTACCTGATGTCGCTGGCCATGGTGCTGACGATCCGCGAGCAGGGCGGGAGTTACCCGCAGGCCGGGCTGATCGCCGCGCTGTACACGGTCGGCATGGCCCTCGGCAGCCCGCTGATCGCCCGCCTGCTCGACCGCGACGGCCGCCGAGGCGTGCTGATCGTGACCGGCCTCGCCTATCCGGCCACGCTCGCCGCGCTGGTGTGGGCCACCCGACCCGGCTCCTGGGCGCAGCCCGTCCTGGCCGTCGCCTCGGGCATCGCGCTGCCGCCGACGAACGCGTGCATGCGGGCGCTGTGGGCGCGTATGCCGCTCGACGACGCGCAACGGGAGACCGCCTACCTGTGGGAGGCCCTGCTCACCGAGATCCTGGTCATCGGCGCACCGCTGATGCTCGCGGCCCTGATGGTGTGCGGCTCCGCCGGGACGGCGCTGACCGTGGTCGCCGTCGTCGGCGGCGCGGGCGCCCTCGGCCTGGCCCGCGTGCACGTGCCCACGACCCCGGAGGCGGCGACCGAGCCGGGCTCGAAGGGGGCCGACGCCCGCGCCGCGCCGCGTCACCCCCTGCGCGATCCGTCGATGCTCGTGCTGATGGGCGTGATGGCGGCGAGTGCCGTGCCGATCGGCCTGATGACGCTGGCCATTCCGGCCTCGGTTTCCGCACACGGATCGAGCGACGGCACGGGAGTCGTGTACGCCTGCTGGGGCGTCGGCAGCGCACTGGGCGCGCTGTGGCTGGGGCGCGCCTCGTCGCGGGTCGCGATGCACGTGCGCTTTCCCCGACTGGTGCTCGCGTACGCGATCGGTACGGGGCTGACCGTGCCCACCACCTCCCCGGTGACCCTGGGCATCGCCCTGGTCGTGGGGAGCATGCCGATGGCCCTGGTGTCGGCCGGCGAGATGACCCTGGTCGGCGCCCTCGCGGACCGGCGAACGCTGGCACAGGCGTTCACGTGGGCGTCGCTGGCAACGGTCCTGGGGGACGCGGTGGGTCAACAGGTCGGTGGTCTGCTGATGGACCCGATCGGTCCGCGCGGCGTGTTCACGGTCGCGTTCGGCGTGGCCCTGGCGGGGGCTGCGCTGGCCTTCGCGGGGCGCAGGCTGCTCGTCCCCGAGGCCGCGGCCCCGGCGCGGTGCGGGATTTGACCGCCCGCTTCGACCGCCTCGACGGCTACGGCCCCGCGATGGCCGCCGACCGCCCCGCGAAGTCCCGTCCGCCCCACCCGGTTCGTCCTGTGCCCGACCGGGCCAATCCACATCACACACGAGGTCACCCGTCATGAACGCTCCCGTTGTCGCCGCAGCACCCGACCGCCCGGATCCGACGCCCGCCGGCGCGCTGTTCACCGTGGTCGACTTCGACCGACTGCCACAGGCGGTGGCCGAGTTCCTGGCCGCGCCCGCGCACACCCCGGTACCCGTGGCATGCGGGCAACGCCCGGACCTGGCGCACGCCGTCGAGCTGGCCTCGCGCCTGTACGCCGGGATCGCCCTCCCCGAACCCCTGGACGTGGGCATCCTGCTCGGGGCGGACGACCTGCCGGACGGCCTGCCCGCGCTCGCCCGCCCGCTCGCCCGCACCTGGGTGAGCGAGCACGAACTCTGCGGCACGGCCGAGGCGTTCCGCCGTCGACACCCCGGGACACTGCTGCTCGTCGGCGGCTACGACCGACTCAACCTGGACCCGATCCGCGGCCTGCTGCTGACCACCTATCGCGGCCGCGAGCCCGGCCTCACCCTGCTGAGCGGACGCGACGCGGCCTCGGTGGCCTGGAACGTGGCCAAGCAGTACACCTCGACACCGGCCGCCGGGGTCGACGCGATCGGCCTGTTCACCGATACCGACCGCCCGCCGCACCCGTCCGGGGTCCGGGTGTTCGACGACCGCGACTTCGAACGTGTCGACATCCAGGCGGAGATCCTGGGCACGCGCTGGCACCGGGTGGCGTTCCAGGGACACGGCAAGGACGACAGCGTCAACCTCGGCGAGTTCACGATCTGCGGCCTGAACGGGGCCGTCCCGCCCCGGGCCGGCCTGCTCGGGCCGCGCTGCGCGTACGGGCTGCCCTGCTACAAGCCCGAGGACAAGCTGGTCCCGCTCAACCGCGTGGAGGCGGCCGAGGTGGTGCTCAGCGCCTGCAACAGTGGCCCGCTGGCCGACCTCGCGCTGTACGACCCCCGGTATCAGCTGCTGCTCAACGCCCTCGACGGGCCGGCGCGCACGGTCGTCTCCGCCGTCTCCGTGCACGACTCCGACCGGCCGGAGAACGTCGCGTGGATGCGCGCGGCCCTGGCCGGCGCGGACTCCGTGGACACCCTGAACGCCGGCCTCGCCGGCTCGCACCCCTACCCGGCGTTCATGCGCTTCGGGCTGCCCCGTACCCCCCGGGACGTGCCCGCGCCGACCCCTTCCGAGCACCGCCCCGACCCGCTCGTGCTCACCGTCGGTCGCCGCCTGACCACTCTGCTCACCTCGGAACTGCTTCCGCACAACCACGCGTTGCGCCCGAGGCTGGTCAAGCTCGCGCGCAAGGTGGACCTGTGGATCGCCCGGCCGACGCATCTCGCCGACCAGTCGCCCGAGGAGATCCGCTCCTCGCTCACGGCCGACCTCCAGTCGCTGGACCACGTGATCACCGAACAGGTCGTGGCGAACCCCGAGAACGAGATCATGAGCTACCCCGCGCACTTCGGCGACCGCAGCTCGCTCGATCCGCAGGTGCACGAGGTGACCTGCCACTGCGGGCGCCCCGCCCAGGAGTTCACCCGGCGCGGGCTGCTCCCGCACGTCTCGGACACGATCTGCGCGGTCTGCATGCGGTGCGGCGACGTCACCTTCCGGGTGCCCGACGCCCCGTCCCTGCTGGCGTACGCGGCCGACGAGGTGGCGCAGGGCCAGGAGTTGGAGGTGCGCGCGGTGCTCACGGCCGCCCGGCCGGGACCGGTACGACTGGGCCTGTTCGTGCCCACGTACCTGCGTGGGGACACGACCGTGGTACCGGCCACCGTCCGGGTCCGGGCCGTGGACGATCGCCCCCAGGACGTCGCCTTCCGGGTCCGGTTCGCCGCCGAAACCGCGCCGCAGGCCTACTACTTCACGGTCTTCGCCGTGCAGGACCTCGCCGTCTCGACGGCACGCCGCCACTTCGGAGTCGTGCCGCGCCGAACCTGAGGATCCACCCGCCCCCGAACCCCCATTCCCTCGTCAACGCAAAGGACGGATGCCATGGAAACCCGAGACAAGCCCGATATCGAACTCGTCGAGCAGGACGGCGAGGTGACCCTGAGCATCGGCGGCGAACAGGCCATGCAGGCCTGGGAGCGCGACCTGATGTGGGCCAGTGCCGACATGTTGTGCGAATACGGCCGGGACTTCTACGAAGTCGGCCTCGGTCTGGGGCTGTCCGCGCTGCGCATCGCCGGCAACCCGGCCACCCGCAGCCACACCGTGCTCGAACTCTTCGACGAGGTTGAGGAGTTGTTCCGGATCAAGCACCCGACACTGCCCGACAACCTCGCCATCGAGCGCGGCGACTTCTTCCAACGTGTCTTCGAACTGCCGTCGGAGAGCGTCGACGGCATGTTCTTCGACCCCGCCCTGGACATGGAGGTGTGGAAGGACGAGGCGCTGTGGGCGAGGACCATGCCCGAGGTCGTTCGAGCGCTGCGCCCCGGCGGGGTGTTCATCCCCTTCTTCAGCACCCGGCCGGAACTGCGGTGGCAATACCTGCCGCACTTCCGCAGCATCCGGGTCGAGTCGCATCCCTACCAGGCGTACGACGGCACCGAGTACACGTACGGCACCAGCGGCCAGGCGTACATCCAGTGTTTCCGCAAGACCTGACCACGCCGTTTCGTTCCCACGATCTCATTCCGGAGGCAGCCGCATGACCATCGCCCCCTCGACCGACCGACTGTGCGGCCTCGACGTGAGTTCGCTCTTCCTGGCCGGGCCGTTCATCCAACTCCTGGACCCGGCCACCGGCGAGATGCCGGAGCAGGCACGGGCGCCCTTCGACATCCTGATCCGACACTTCGAGGCACGCGGACTCGCCGTGCACAACGCGCATCGCCGCGAGGCGTGGGGCGCCGAGCTGATGCGCCCGGACCAGTGCACCGGCCTCGACCAGGACGAGATCCGCAAAGCCGACGTCTTCGTCGCGCTCCCGGGCTTCCCCGCCTCGCCGGGCACCCACATCGAGATGGGCTGGGCCAGCGCCTTCGACAAGCCCATCGTGCTGATGTTGGAGGAGGGACGGGAGTACACGTTCCTCGTCCAGGGGCTGCACACCGTGGCCACGGTGGAGTACGTGGAGTACGCGCAGGGCCGGGACATCGCGGAATACCTGCCCGAAGTCGACGCGGCACTGCACCGTGCGGTGTCCCGGCACCGTGAGCGCACCGGCAAGGCCGCGAGCTGACCGGCGCGTTGCCGCATCGGCGGGTGGTCGGGCGCAGGCTCGGCCACCCGCCTACGCACGTCGGCGATCCGACGGGGACAGGGAAGGGACGGGGATCACGATGGGGACGGGGCTTCGATGAGAATCGCCGTGGCCGCGCTTGCCGTCCTGGCCACGTTCGTCGCGGGGGGCGTGGCCGGCTCCGGGGCGGTGCGCCCGGACGGGGCACGAACGTTCACCGTGGCGCGGGCGGAGGCGGCGCGCACGCCGGCGGCGCCCCGCTACACGGTCGAGTTGGCCGGTGACGCCTCGGGGAGCGGGTGGACCGGTCACGAGCGGGTGGGGTTCACCAACGTGTCGGCCGCTCCGCTCGGTGAGGTGTACCTGCGGTTGTGGGGCAACGCGCACGGTACGTGTTCCGCGCCGCCGATCGAGGTCTTCGAGGTCACCGGTGGTGTTCCGGCGGGCCTGTCGGTCGGCTGCACGGCCCTGCGGATCGAGTTGGGCAGGCCGCTGCGCCGCGGGGAGGGCGCCACGATCGGCTTCCGGCTGCGGATCCGGGTCCCGGACGGTATCGACCGGTTCGGCCACGACGGCGACCACGCCTTCCTGGGCAACGCGCTGCCGGTACTGGCGGTTCGGGACGGGACGGGCCGGCACCTGGACCCCTACACGAACACGGGCGAGTCCTTCTACTCGCTCGCCGCCGACTTCGACGTCACGCTCGATCACCCGTCGAACCTGCGGGTACCGGCCACCGGCACCTCGGTCGACCGTCCGGGCGCACCCGGGCGTACCGTCACCACCGCGACGGCCCGCGACGTGCGGGACTTCGCCTGGGCGGCGGGGCCGTTCACCGGGATCTCCGGGACCTCCTCGACCGGCGTCGAGATCAACGTGTATGCGGACGGCGGTGTCGAACCGGCGGACGCCCGGGCCATGTTGGACGTCGCACGGGCGGCCGTCGACGCCCATGCCGGGCGCTTCGGCGTGTACCCGTACACCGAACTGGACGTGGTCCTGGACGACGATCTGTGGTTCAGCGGCATGGAGTATCCGGGCTTCGTCCTGGACCGCGTGCGGCCCACGGCGCTCGTGCACGAACTGGCCCACCAGTGGTGGTACGGGATCGTCGGCAACGACGAGTACGGCGACCCGTGGCTCGACGAGTCGTTCGCCGAATACGCGACGGACCTCGCGCTCGGGAAGACGGGGGAGGGGTGCGGGAGCGGGCTCTCCTGGGCCGCGCCGACGGAGCGGATCACCAACTCGATGCGGTACTGGGACGCGCACCCGACACGCTACGAGACGGTGGTCTACGACTACGGGAAGTGCGCGCTGCACGAACTGCGACGGCTGATCGGCGAACCCGCGATGCGGACCCTGCTGCGCGACTACGCCACCGCCCACCGGTACGGGATCTCCACCACGGCGGAGTTCAAGGAGGCGGCCCGGGCGGCCACTTCGCGGGACCTGACGCCGTTCTGGGCGGTGTACCGCATCGACGGTTGACGGGACTCGCGGCCCGGACGGATCACGGGCGACGTCCTCCGCGCCGACGACTCGCGCGGACGGCGAGCGGGTTTCGGGTGTGCGGGATCTTGGGGGAGGGCAGGCGGGAAGGTCGGTGGCCTGTCCGCCGGTCGGTGTTCGAGGTGAGGGAGATGGTTGTGGAGTTCGGTCCGAGTCGGCGTGGGGTTATCGGTGGCGTTGCCGCGGGGGTCCTTGCCGTTGTTGTTCCGGGCGCGGGAAGCGCCGTCGCGCGGGGTGTGGACGACCGTGGGATCGTCGGGCGGTTGCGGGCGCTGGAGCGGGCGCACGCGGCACGGCTCGGGGTGTTCGCGTGTGATGTGGTTTCGGGGCGGACCGTGGTCCATCGCGCGGACGAACCGTTCCCGATGTGTTCGTCGTTCAAGACCATCGCGGTGGCCGCCGTGCTGCGGGACCTCGATCGGGACGGCGAGTTCCTGGCCAGGCGCATCCGGTACACCGAGAAGGACGTCACCGAGTCCGGGTACGCGCCGATCACGGGGCGGCCCGAGAACCTGGCCGACGGCATGATCGTCGCGGACCTGTGCGCCGCCGCCATCTCCTACAGCGACAACGGGGCGGCGAATCTGCTGCTGCGCCGGCTCGGCGGTCCCGGCGCGGTGACCGGTTTCTGTCGGTCCGTCGGGGACGGGGTGACCCGACTCGACCGGTGGGAGCCCGCGCTGAATTCGGCGGAGCCCGGGCGGGTGACGGATACGTCGAGTCCGCGTGCGCTCGGCCGGACCTACGCCCGGCTCGCGCTGGGCGATGCGCTCGACGCTCGGGACCGCGAGCGGCTGACCGGGTGGCTGCTGGCCAACACGACCGGCGGGAAACGACTGCGGGCGGGGCTTCCCCGGGACTGGGTCGTCGCGGACAAGACCGGCACCGGTGGCTACGGCACCACCAACGACGTGGCCATCGTTCGGCCACCGGGTCGGGGGCCGATCGTGATGGCGGTCCTGTCCACGAAGGACGACGCCGCGGCGCCGGCCGATGAACCGCTGCTCGCCGAGACCGCGACGGTGCTCGCGCAGGCTCTGGGCTGACGCGTACGGGGGCGGGTGGCCGGGACGGCGGGCGCCCCCGGCCACCGCCTCGGGTGACCGACCGGTTCCGTTCGGTTACGGGCCGTGCGGCGGGAGTTTGAAGACACGCGCCAGTGGTCAGGGTCGTGGTGCTCCGGAG
Organism: Embleya sp. NPDC056575; assembly: GCF_042793325.1. Lineage (NCBI taxonomy): Bacteria > Bacillati > Actinomycetota > Actinomycetes > Kitasatosporales > Streptomycetaceae > Embleya > Embleya sp. NPDC056575. Next base: position 100,275 of record NZ_JBHTVA010000022.1, on the reverse strand, counting down.
CCGTCCGGGGACATGTCCTCGCTGCCGATGACCGACAGCAGTTCGAGGCGGGCGGCGCCCTCGGTGCCCGACGGGGCGGTGAACCACAGCAGGCGTTGGCGTCCGTCTTCGCTGAAGAGGCTGTGGCAGTCGAGTTCGATCAGGCCCAGGGTCGGGTGCACGATGCGCTTGTGGTCCGTCCGCCGCAGCCCGACGTCGCCGGTGTCCCACAGGTCGGCGAACTCCACGCTGCGGCGTTGCAGTACGGCGACGATGCGTCGGACCGCACTGTCGCGGTCGCGCCGGGCGGCGACCGCGCGCAGGTCGGCGACGAAGACGCGGGAGTGGTGGGGATGGTCCTCGGGCGGGTGGATCGCCCGAGCCGTCGGGTCGGTGAACCAGCGGTACACCAGGCTCGCCGCGGGACCGTGCAGCGCCGGCGCCGGTCCGACCAGGGCGACCGCGAGCGGGTTCTGGACGAGGGTCTCGTGCAGGTCGGTGATGACCTGCGCGGGTGTGTCGGCGAGCCGGTCGAGCAGCCCGAGCAGGGCGGGTTGTACGTGTGCGGCCGGGCCGTGCGGCGGTGGGAGCGGTCGGTCGGCGAGGTGGAACAGGTGGTCCCGCTCGTCGCCGTTCAGCCGCAGGGCGCGGGCCAGGGCGGCCAGGACCTGGGCGGAGGGTCGGGTGCCGCGGCCGCGTTCCAGTTCCGTGTAGTAGTCGGCGGACAGCCCGGCCAACTGCGCGACCTCCTCGCGCCGCAGGCCCGGGACCCGGCGCCGAGGGCCGACGGGCAGCCCGACGTCGGCGGGCCGGACCCGATCGCGCCGGGTCCTCAGGAATGCGGCCAACTCGGACTCGTTCACGCCACCATCCTCGGACATGCCGCCACGCGGATCCAGGGGTCGGCGACCCCAGGGTGAACACAACCGTGGTTGGACCGGGCCCGTCGGCCCAGGCTGGGATCGCAGCGAGCCGGCCGCGCCGCAGCGCGGTCGCGGCGGCCGGCTCCTCGATCCCTCCACTCATCCACCGCAGGAGTTCGAATGTCCGCCGAGGAAACCGAGAAGATCCCGATGCCGGCTCGGGAAGCCGGGCAAACCGCGATGCCGGACGCGGCGGGTGTCGGTCCGGTCCGACCCCGCGTCGCCGTCGTCACCGGCGGCTCGCGCGGCATCGGCCGGGGGACCGTGCACCGGCTGGCGGCCGACCGATACGACGTCGTCGTCGGGTACGCGGGCAACCGGGACGCGGCCGAAGCCGCCGCCGAGGCCGTGGTCGCCGCCGGTGGTCGTGCGGTGGCCGTGCGTGCCGACGTCGCCGACGAGGACGAGGTGGCCGCGTTGTTCGCCGTCGCCGAGTCGGAGTTCGGCGGGGTCGACGTCGTGGTGCACGCCGCGGGACGCATGTACCTGGCGCCGGTCGCGGATCTGGACCTCGCCGAGTTGGACGCCGCCCACCGCACCAACATCCGGGGCACGTTCGTGGTCGCCCGACAGGCGGCCCGTACCCTGCGCCCCGGCGGCGCGTTCATCACCCTCTCCACCTCGGTGGTCGGCTTGGCCTTCCCCGGCTACGCCGCCTACAGCGCGAGCAAGGGCGCGGTCGAAGCGCTCACCCTGATCCTCGCCCGCGAACTGCGCGGCCGGGACGTGACCGTCAACGCCGTCGCCCCCGGTCCCACCGCCACCGACCTGTTCCTCGACGGCAAGGACGCCGCGACGATCGCCCGACTCGCCGCCGAACCGCCGCTGGAACGCCTCGGCACCCCGGCCGACATCGCCGAGGTCGTCGCCTTCCTCGCCGCACCGGCCGGCCACTGGGTCAACGGCCAGGTCATCCGCGCCAACGGCGGCATCGTCTGACCGCCCGGCAACCCCGACAGACCACCTTCGAAAGGAAATCCCATGCCGTTCGCGAACTTCAAGATCCCCGCCGGAACCCTCGACGAAACGGCCAAGGAAACCATCGTCACCCGCACCACCGAGCTGTATGTCGAGATCTACGGCGAACGAGCCCGCGCCACCACGATGGTCCTCATCGAGGAGGTCCCCGACGGCGGTTGGGGAATCGGCGGCAACGTCCTGACCCTCGCCCGGCTCACGCGGCCCACCGACGACTGACACCCGATCGACCCGCCGATCCCACCGTGGGAGGCCATCGCCGGGTATGGTGATTCGCCTTGTGTGGGTGGGTTGTTCGGATATGGGACGGGCCCGGGACCGGGCTCTTCGCCGGAAATCCGTTGTCGTTCCGGCGTCGCCGGGGTCTTCGATGGGTGTTCGCGTGCTTCGATGTGGCGGCGGCCCGCAGGGGGTACGCACGAAAGGACGGAATACCGATGGCCGAAGAACTGATCGCCACGTTGAACACGACGCTCGGGCAGGTCGTCGTGCGACTGTTTCCCGAGCACGCGCCGGAAACCGTCGCCAACTTCGTCGGACTGGCCGACGGCACTCGCCAGTGGCGTGATCCGTCGACCGGTGCGCCCGGTAAGGGAGCGCTGTACAACGGAACCATCTTCCATAGGGTGATCGGCGGTTTCATGATCCAGGGCGGCGATCCCCAGGGAACGGGTATGGGCGGCCCGGGATACGAGTTCAAGGACGAATTCCACCCCGCCCTGAAGTTCGACCGGCCGTACCTGTTGGCGATGGCCAATGCCGGACCGGGAACCAACGGCTCCCAGTTCTTCATCACCGTCGCCGCGACGTCGCACCTCACCCAGCGGCACACGATCTTCGGCGAAGTGGTCGAGGGCCGGGAGGTCGTCGACGCCATCGCGAAGGCCCAGACGGACCGGAACGACCGCCCGCTGACGGACATCGTCATCCAGTCCGTCGCCATCGAGCGCCGCCAGTCCTGACCCGCGCCGATCGTGGTGCCCCCGCCTCCGAGATCGGAGGCACCACGATCGCGCATCGGGGTGACCGCCCTCGTATCGGCCGGACTTGCCATAACCGCAAGATTTCGTGCCGCCGTGGTGTGGGCCGGCGAGGCTGGGGTGCGTCGAACGGGCCGGCGGTTGCCGGGCTCGTTCGGTTCCCGTAGTCACCGGGTGCCGTCGGGCGGGTTTCGCGGACGGCCGGTGACCCCCCGTCCCGAGGGCAGGAATACATGAATTTCGGACCAGGGTTGTTGCCGCGCCGCCTTCTTCGATCCGGGCGGGTGGTGGTGGCCTTCGTGCTTGCGCTCCTGCTCACGGTCGGCCTCGCGGGCTGTTCGGCGTCGAGCGGGGACGATGTGCCCTCCTACGCCGCCGCGACTCGGGGTGATCGCGGCTTCGAGGGCACGTTTCGGCACGAGTTCGCCGACGTCGACGGTGTCCGTATGCACTATGTGACCGGTGGCAGTGGTACGCCGGTGGTGTTGATACACGGGTGGCCGCAGACCTGGTACGGCTGGTGGCCGATCATGCCGGAACTCGCCGAGCGCCACACCGTGTACGCCGTGGACCTGCCCGGACTGGGCGACAGCACCGGATCGCCGACCGGGTACGACAAGGCCACCCTGGCGCGGTACATCCACACGCTGATCGCCGATCGGCTCGGCGTGCGTGACGCCCGCGTCGTCGGGCACGACTTCGGCGCCGCGGTGGCGTTCCAGTACGCCGGACAGTTCCCCGGCGACACCGCGCGGCTCGGCTACCTCGATCTGCCGCTGCCCGGCCCCGCGATCGACGCGCCCACGTATCGAACGCTGAGTTGGCACATCGCGTTTCACGCCCAGCGGCGGGTTCCCGAGGCGGTCGTGGGCAATGACGTCCGGACGTACCTGGCGCTGTTCTACCCCCAAGTCGCCTTCGGAGGATCGGCGTTCGGAGGCAACTCGGATCGATCCCCGTTCAGCGACGAGGAGGTCGAGGAGTATGCGCGTACCTATAGCCGGCCCGGTGTGCTGTCGGGGGGCTTCGAGCTGTATCGCGCTCTGGAGAAGGACGTTCGCGACACCGTGGCGGCGGCACCGGTGCGAGTCCCGACGCTGTTGATGACCGCGCAGGGGCAACTGGACGCGATCCGGGGCACGGTGGCACCGCGGATGACGGACATCGTGCGGGCGGTGGACGTGCCGAACGCGGGGCACTGGCTGGTCGAGGAGAACCCGCGGTTCGTGGCCGGGGAGTTGTCGCGGTTCCTTGACGGGTGATCCGCGCTCAGTCGGGGCGCGTGGCGGTGACGTGGTCGAGGTCGTCGCGGGCTGATCGGGCCGCGGTCGAGGCGTCTTGGGCCGCCTGGTCCGCGCGTTCCCGTTCGGCTTCGGCCTTGTCGGCCGCGGCGCCGAGGCGGGTGGCGGTGGTGCGGGCCTTTTCGAGGCGGGTGGCCAGGGCTTCGGTGTCGGCGAGGGCTTCGGTGTGGCGGGCTCGGGCCTTTTCGGCGGCGGTACGGCGTTCCCGGGCCGTGCGGGTCGCCGCTCGGGCGGACTTCTCCGCGGCCTCGACGCTGGTGCGGGCGTGGGCGAGGTCGGATTCGTATTGTTCTCGGGCGCGTTCGCGGGCGGCGCGCTCCTCGGCCGCGTGGTTGCCCTTCGCGGGCTTGGCGGGCTTCACGGACTTGGTGGCCTTCCCTGCCTTCCCCGCCTTCCCGGTCGCGGCGGGCGGAGCGGCCCTGCCCTGCTCGGTCGTTCGGCCTGCGGGTGCGGAGGCGAAGGTGTCCTCGGGGTGCAGTGGGGCGGTGAGTCGGCCGGCGGCGAGGCGTTGCGCGGCTTCGGGGTCGGCCAGGGCCGTGTTCAGGGTGTCCTGGAGGTCGCGGAGGGTGGTGTCGCCGACGTCGGGGTGGCCGTGGGCGGCGGCGAGGGCGAGGGCCCGGTGTTGGAGCGCGTCGATCACGCGGTGGCGTTGGCGGGAGAGTTCGCGCAGTTCGGGGCCCTGCAGCTGCGCCTGCGCGTCGCGCATCGCGGCGCCCAGTCGGAGGAAGGCGTCGATTTCGTCGCGGTGTTCGCGGGCCAGGAGGTTCGCGAGCCAGGCCGCCAGGACGGGGCGCCGCAGGTCGCCGATCCGGCCGGCCAGGGCCCGGTCGCCGGCGGCCCGGGCGGTGTGGGCGTGTGCGTCGCGCGCGGCGACGAACTCGTCGGGGGCGAGGCCGTACAGCTCGTCGACGATCGTGTCCTCGTCGACGCCGGCGTCCTGGGGAGTCGGCTTCCCGCGTGTGGCCATGACCCCATGGTGGCGTCTCGACACCGCCGCTCCCCGGTAGTCCGGGCGCGGCCGGCGTGTCGGTGGCGCGCGGGCGGTCGGGTTCCCGGGGGCCGCCGCGCCGGCTCCGGTCAGCGGCCGCCCGCCCCCTGGGCGACGGCGTGGCGTTGACGCTCGATCGCGGCGGCGAGGCGGGCCGTGTCCTCCAGGACGTAGTCGTCGACCATGCGGCCCCACCGCAGGGTGACCCACTGGACGCCCTCGTTCTCGTAGCGACTGCCGTCGGCCAGGGTCGAGCTGACGGCCAGCCGGACCACGACCGTCGTCTTCCACGGCCACCCCTTGGCCACCACGTCGGTCAGCCGCAGCCGCAGATCGGGCAGGAGTGTGTACAGGTCGGCGAACCACTGTTCGAACGCGTCCCGGCCGACCAGTTCCGCGGCGGGCGCGGCGTCCCCGACGAAGCGAAAACGCACCGTCGGCGCGGCCATGTCCACCGCCGCCCGGTAGTCGCCTCGAGCCATGCGGGCCCAGATCCTTCGCGTCTTCGCGCGCACGATCGTGTGGTACATGCCGGCCTCCGGCCTCGAACCAGTGACTTGCTTTCTGCAAGTCACCGTAGGCCCAGTGACTTGCCGAATACAAGGCACTAGCCTGACCTGGGTGAACAAAGACCGATTCGCGGACATGTCCTGCTCGGTGGCCCGTACCGCCGCCTTGATCGCGGACCCGTGGGCGCTGCTGGTCCTGCGTGACCTGTTCCTGGGATTGGCGCGTTTCGACGAATTGCGACGTGATCTCGACATCGCCACGAATGTCCTCGCCGATCGCCTGGACCGCCTCCGGGCCGCCGGACTCGTGGTCCGGGAGCCCTACCGGCAACGCCCCGTGCGCCACGAATACCACCTCACGGACGCGGGCCGCGACCTCTACGGCGTCGTCTTGAGCCTCCTGGCCTGGGGCGACCGGCACTTGGCCGTGGACGGGGTCCCGATGCGGCTGGTGCACAAGACCTGCGGACAGCCGTGCACACCCACGGTGACGTGCGACCACTGCGGCGAAACGCTCGTCGACGAGGCGGTCGAGGTGCTTCCCGGCCCGGGCGGGCGCGACGCACCCGGCACCACGGTCATCGCGCGCAAGCTCTTCGGGGCACAGGAGCATGCCGTCGACGCGGGCGAATCCGACATACCCGAAGCCGCTACGAGGCCCTGACGGGCACGGCCGGGCCCGTCCGCCCGACGAATCTCGGTTGCGGTGGGGCCGGTGCGCCGGGTGGAGTGGCGCCATGGAAGGTGTCACGGCACGTACGCGAGCAGGCTCGGAAGCAACCCGTGGCGGCGCGGTACGACCGGCTCCGTGGCACAGGACGGCGATACTCGCGGCGCTGATGCTCGCCGCCTTCACCTTCAACACGGCGGAGAACCTGCCGGTGGGCCTCCTGGAGCTGATCGCCGACGGCCTGCACGTGTCGGTGCCGGCGGTCGGCCTCCTGGTCACCGGCTACGGCTTGACCGTGGCCGTCGCCTCGGTGCCGCTCGCGCACGTCGTACGGGCGGTGCCCCGGCGGCACGTGCTCACGGGTGTACTGGCGGCGCTCGTCGTGTCCAGTCCGGTCGCGGCGTCGGCGGCCTCGTACGGGCTGCTGCTCGGGGCGCGACTGTCGACCGCGCTCGCCCAGGCGCTGTTCTGGGCGGTGATGGCGCCGGTCGCGGTGGGTCTGTTCGCGGCCGAGGTGCGCGGGCGGGTGCTCGGGGCGTTGTCCGTCGCCGGGTCGCTTGCCCTCGTACTCGGTGTTCCCGCCGGGACCTGGCTGGGTCGGCACAGCGGCTGGCAGGTGCCGGTGGCCGTGCCGGCCGGTCTGGGGCTCGCCTCCCTGGTGACGATCGCCGTACTGCTGCCGACCTCGCGGCCGGAGGAGGAGCAGGCCGCCTACGGAACCGCTCCCGACGCCCGCCGGTTCGCGATCGTGCTCGCGGCCGGGACCCTGTCCGCCTGCGGGGCGTTCGCCGGATTCACCTACATCGTGAAGTTCCTGGGCGACGTGAGCGGGTTCGCCGCGAGCACGGTCGGCGTGCTCCTGGTGGTGTTCGGGGTCGCGTGTCTGGTCGGGGTGGGCATCACCGGGGCACTGCTCGACCGTTTTCCGTGTGCCGCGCTCGCGGCGGCGATGGGCACGCAGGCCGTGGGCCTGCTCGGGCTGTACGCGTTCGGTGTCCACCCGGTGGCGGCGGTGGTGTTCCTGGTGCTGATGGGTGGTGCGCTCGGGCCGGTGTTCATGGCGGCGCAGAACGCGATGTTGTTGTGCGCCCCGGGGCGTACCGACATCGCACTCGCGGCGAACTCCGGTGCCTACAACGCCGGTATCGCGGCCGGCGCCGCGCTCGGCGGCCTGATCCTGCCGTTCGCCGGCGTGCGGGGCACGTTCCTCGCCGGTGGGCTGGTGACGGTCGGGGCGTGCGCGGTGCTCGGCGGCGGATGGGCGTGGCGGGGGCGGAGCGCTCGGGCGATCGCCTGACCGCCGGCCGGTTCGGTCACCGGGCGGAACCGGTCGGCCACTCGACGGTCCGCTCCTCGTCGACCGCGACGATCGAGGGTTGCCACGCGCCCACGGTCGGATCGCCGCCGCGATGCGTCGGGCCGGCGCCGGTTCGACGACGCGACGACGGCCCGACGCGCGGCTCGGGGCGGTTCCGGTTCGATCCGTGGCGCCTTCGCCGTCACGGGAGTGCCGGTTCGAGACGGATCGGCGGCTCCGCGTCGGTGGCCGGTTTCGCCGGATCAGGCCCCGATCGCCTGCGTGTGCGGTCCGGTGAACAGGGCTGAGGCCAGCTGCGCGCGGTCGTTGACGCCGACCTTGCGATACATGCGCGTCAGATGTTGTTCGACCGTACTGACCGTGATGTAGAGGAGTTTGGCGATCTCGCTGTTCGTGTGGCCGAGCGCCACCAGGTCGGCGACGCGCTGCTCCGCGTCGGTGAGCAGCGCCGACCGGGCCTTGGACTCGGAGTCGGGACGGTCCCGGTCGGCCGGGAGCAGCCTGCTCAGCGGCTCCGCCCGGCACGTGTCCGCGATGATCCTGGCCTGGGAGCCGATCACCCGGGCCCGTCGGGTCTCGCCGACCGCGTTGTACATGTCGGTCAGGTCGGCCAGTGCGCGGGCCAACTCGTAGCGGTCCCCGCTCTCCTGCAACGCGTCGACGGCCTGGCGCAACAGGGCCGGCCGCCGGTGCGGTTCGTGGGTCGCCGCCAACAGGCGCAACGTCGCCCCGCGAGTGCGCGGCGAACCACCGTGCTCGCTGCGGCTCGCCTCCTCCTCCAAAACGGCCCGGGCCCGGTCCCGCTCGCCCATCCGCAACCACGCCTCGCCGGCGTCGTTGCGCCACGCGATCAGCCCCGGCACGTCCATGCCCCAACGGACCATCAACTCGCCACAGTCCCGGAAATCCGCCAGCGCACCCTCCCAGTCCCCGACGGCCATGCCGTACCGGCCCCGCGCGTGCAGGTAGTGCAGGCCGGGGCGGCTGTGGAGCATACGCTCCGGGATCGGCAGATACAGCAGTTCGGCCGCCTCGTCCCGACGGCCCATGCAGGTGAGCGCGTTCAACAGGCAGGACAGCGGCGCGCCGACCGCCGCACCCCACGCGCCGATCGGGACCAGGTCGAACGCCGTGGTCGCGTGCAGCGCGGCCCCGGGCAGGTCGCCGAGACGGACGCAGATCTCCGCGCGCACCGCGTGCAGCCGGGCCTGGCTGCCCGATTCGCCCCGCTGCAACGCGGCGGCGATCAGTTCGTCGCAGTACGGCAGCGCCGACGCGGGACGCTCCGCGTAGGTCAGCGCGAGCAGCGCGCACTCGACGGTGTCCAGATCGGTGCCGTGCAGTCGCACGCCGTGCAAAATCCTTTCGGCGGTATGCACCGCGCCGTCGCTGAAACCCCTGGTCAGCACCGAGTCGAGCACCGCCGCGGCGTCGTGGTGGCGCCGACTTTCGGTCGTGCCGGGCATGCCGGCCGTTGCCGTGCCGAACTCCTCGACCTCGGAAAGCAGTTCGAGCAGCGGGGGATACGAGCAACGGATCCACATCCGGGCGGCGCGCAGCTCCGGCGCCGCCTCGGGCGTTGACGCCCGGCCCGATGCGGCCAGGTGCCGTACCACCTCGCCGGCGGCCTCGAAGCGCCCGGCCCACACCAAGGCCCGCACCACGGCCAGGATTTCGCCGCAGTCCGGTCCGTTGCCCCGGGTATCCGGGCCACCGGTGCGCACCGCCCGAAGCAGATCGGGAATCCGTCGATCCGGGATCCCGGGTTCCATCCGCCGCTCCGCCCGGAGCAACGCCATCGTGGTCCGGGCCAGTTCGCCCCCGTCCCGGCTCAACGCGCACGCCAGACGCAGACAGTCGACCGCCCGGGCGCTGCGGCCCTCGGCCAGCGCGGACGACGCGGCGGCGTCCAGTACCGGCACCGCCCAGGGCGCCCGCACCCCCCGGCCCGCCAGCAGATGCTCGGCGACCACGGTCGCGTCCGCGCCGTCCGCGTAGCTCAGTTCCGCCGCGTTCCGGTGCAGCGCGGCCGTGCCCTCGGGGCCCAGATCCGCCAGGACCGCCGCTGCCGCCACCGGATGCCGGAACCGACCCCCCTCCAGCACACCCGAGGCGTCGAGCACGCTCAGACAGCGCGCCACCGCACCGGCCTCCAGACCCAGCAGTCGACCGATCGACTCCGGGCCGGCCAGGACGGCCAGCGCCCGCGCCACCGCCGCCGTGGGCGCCGGGCTCCGGTGCAGGCACGAGAGCATCGCCCGCGAGTACCCCGGCGACGACGCGGGTTCGCCGCGCCGGAAGTCGTCGAGGATCCCGTCGAGCAGCAGCGGGTTGCCTCCGCTCAACCGCTGCGCTCGAACCGCGACCTGCTCCGCCCGTTCCGCGCCGAGCCCGGCCGCCGTCGCCGCGACCCGTACCTGATCCGGGTCGAGCGGCGCCAAGTGCACACTGCGCACGTGCGGCAGCCGCAACAACTGCTCGACAAAGGCCGCACTTTGCTCGTTCGTCCCGTCGACGTGACCGAACACCGCCACCAGTGGGGCGGTGTGCATACGGCGGGCCAGATAGGCCAGACACGCGAGCGAGGCCGGATCGGCATGATGGATGTCGTCGACCACGATGGCCAGGGGACGGGGCCCGGCCGGACCCAGCAGGACCGCACACAACGATTCCACGATCTCGGCGTCCACCGCGGACAACCTGCCCGACGCCCCGTGCGGCGAGGCCGCCAGATGCGCCCGGGCGATCGCGAGCAGTCGGTCCACGCCCGTGCCGTCCGGGCCGGACGGCGCTGCCTCGTACAGCAGTTGGGCGACCACGCCGAGCACGACGCCGGCCTCCGCCGCGGACCCCACGGCCGACCGGACCAGGCCGCCGGCCGCCCGTACCCGATGGGTGAACCCGGCCAGCAGTGTGGTCTTGCCCATGGCCACGGAGCCGCCGACGACGGCGATTTTGTTCTCTCCCGCGAGCGCGTCGTCGAGGAGTTCGACCAGTGCGGCGCTCGCGTGCGAACGATCCCGTGCGTTCATGCGCCGCTCGCGCCGTGACGGGCGCCGGCCGGTGCCGGGCGATGAGGTGGTCGCCGGGGTGGTACTCCCGCGAACAGGGGCGGAGTGGACTCGGTGGGCGTGCTCGGCTGACGGTGACAACGCTCGATGGCCTCCATGTACCTTCCTTCACACCGGTGATGGGGACACGAAAACGTCGACGGGTGCCACGCGGTGGCACCGACGTCCCGGTCGCCGACCGCGCGACCGGCTGGGGACTCCCGCACCGGGATCCGCCGGGCTCGCAAAACGGTTGGCATCGGTCACGTTAACAGGGAAATCGGGACCGTTGGCGAATCCTCGACGCAAGCCTGACGGTGGCCCGAAACAGCCTCGGAAGCCCGCGAAGTCGACGCCCTCGCCGCCCTGATCGCCCAGTGCGGCGACCTTGTCGCCGGTATGCGGGTCGGCACGTTCCCATGCGCGTTTGTTGCCCGGCGGGGCGGGCGCCGGGGTGCGCAGGGGTTGGAAACAGGGGTGTTGCGGGCCATGGGGGCGATCGAAGACTTGGTCCACCGCGAGCCCGTGCGTCCGACGGGAACCGGCGTGTCCGCCCGGGTCGGCCGCCGGGCCCCGACAGCGGACCACCTCGGCCGAGAACCGAAAGGCTTGACATGGTACGTGCGGACCGCTCGGGCAACGACCCGTCCGCGAACCGGCATTCCGGTCCGCACCGGCACGAGCCGATCGCCGTCGTCGGCATGGCATGCCGACTGCCGGGCGTGCACGGTCCGGCGGACCTGTGGCGGTTGTTGCGGGCGGGCGTGGACACCATCGCACCGCCGCCCGCGGACCGTCCGGGCATCGGCGGGGTGTCGGGTCGCGGATCCTTCCTCGCCTCGATCGACCGCTTCGACCCGGCCTTCTTCGGCATCTCCGGGCGCGAGGCCGCCACGATGGACCCCCATCAGCGGCTGATGCTCGAACTGGGCTGGGAGGCACTGGAGGACGCGGGCATCATCGCCGACACCCTGGCCGGCACCCGCACCGGCGTGTTCGTCGCCGCCGGTTCCGACGACTACGCGCTGCTGCTCGGGGCCGAGGACCCGGACCTGGCCACCGCGCACGCCGTCACGGGTCAGCACCGCAGCATGGTCGCCAACCGCCTCTCCTACTTCCTGCGCGCCGGCGGCCCCAGTCTGACCGTGGACACCGGCCAGTCCTCGTCCCTGGTCGCCGTGCACACGGCCTGTGAAAGCCTGCGCTCCGGCGAATCCGAGACGGCCCTGGCCGGCGGGGTCAACCTGATCCTGACCGCACGATCCACCGACCGCCTGGAGCGTTTCGGCGCACTGTCCCCGGACGGCCGCTGCCACACCTTCGCCGCCGGGGCCAACGGCTACGTCCGCGGCGAGGGCGGCGCCGTCGTGGTGCTCAAGCCGCTGCGGCGCGCGCTCGCGGACGGCGACCGGATCCACTGCCTCGTGCGCGGCGGCGCCGTCAACAACGACGGGGGCGGCGAGACACTGACCGCGCCCGACGTGAGCGGGCAACGGGACGTGCTGCGCCGGGCGTACGAGCACGCGGACGTGGACCCGGCCCGGGTCGGCTACGTCGAGTTGCACGGAACCGGAACCAGGCTCGGCGACCCGGTCGAGGCCGCCGCGCTGGGCGCGGTGCTCGGGGCCGGGCGCGAGGCGGACCGGGCGCTGCCGGTGGGGTCGGTGAAGACCAATGTCGGCCACCTGGAGGCCGCGGCCGGGGTGATCGGGTTGGTGAAGGCGGCGCTGGTGATCTCCCACGGGGAGATTCCGGCGAGTTTGAACCACACGGAGCCGAATCCGGAGATCCCGTTCGCAAAGTTGGGGTTGACGGTGGCGACGGAGTCGACGCCATGGCCGGGGCCGGTGGACGCGGTGGATCCGGTGGAGTCGGCGGGGCTGCGGATCGCCGGGGTGAGTTCGTTCGGCATGGGCGGGACCAATTGCCATGTGGTGCTCTCCGGGGCGGAGTTCGCGCCCGAGAGCGGGTCGACGGTCGAGACCGGGCCGCACACGGTCGACGTCCGGCCCTCGGTCACCCCCGACGTCTCACCCCTGGTCGTCTCCGGCACAACCGACCAGGCCCTGCGTGCCCAGGCGGCCCGGCTTGCCCGCTTCGTCGGCGACCGGCCGGAACCGGGTCTACCCGACATCGCGCACTCGCTCCTGTCGACGCGGTCGACGTTCGACCACCGGGCTGTGGTGATCGCCGGCGGTCGGACCGACGCGGTCGCGGGTCTGCGGGCGCTCGCCGCCGGGGAGCCGGCGCCGGGCGTGGTGGCCGGGCGGGCCCGAACCGCCGGGCGCACGGTGCTGGTCTTCCCCGGCCAGGGCTCACAATGGCTCGGCATGGCCGTCGGACTCCTCGACTCCGCACCGGTGTTCGCCGCACGGATCGCGGACTGCGAGGCGGCGCTCGCGCCCTACCTCGACCGCTCGGTGGTGTCGACGCTGCGCTCGGCGTCCGCCGACTGGCTGGAGCGGGCCGACGTCGTACAACCCGTGCTCTGGGCGGTCATGGTCTCGCTCGCCGAACTGTGGGCCTCCTTCGGCGTACGACCCGCCGCCGTGCTCGGCCACTCCCAGGGCGAGATCGCCGCCGCGTGCGTCGCGGGCGCGCTCACCCTCGCCGACGGCGCGAAGGTCGTGGCGCTGCGCGGCCGTATCCTCCTCGACCTGTCCGGCCGCGGCGGCATGGTCTCGGTGGGCGTCTCGTCCGAGCGGATCACCGCACTGATCGCCCCCTTCGACGGACGCCTGTCGGTCGCGGCGGTCAACGGCCCGGCATCCGTCGTCGTCTCGGGCGAACCGGCCGCCCTCGACGAACTCCTCGTCGCCTGCGCGGCCGGGGGCATGCGGACCCGGCGGGTCCCGATCGACTACGCCTCGCACTCCACCCAGGTCACCGGCACCCGCGCGGCCATGCTCCGCGACCTTGCCGACATCCGGCCGCGCCCGTCCCGTATCCCGTTCTGTTCGTCGGTGACCGGTGTGCCGGTGGACACCACCACCCTCGACGCCGAGTACTGGTACGCCAACCTGCGCCGGACCGTGCGCTTCGAGCAGGCCGTCCGGACCCTCCTGGAGCGAGGACACGACGTCTTCATCGAAGTCGGCGCACACCCCGTGCTCACCACGAGCATCCTGGAGACGATCGAGGACGCCGGCGCGGAGGCTGCGGCGCTCGGCACGCTGCGCCGCGATCAGGGCGGCCCCGAGCGCTTTTGCACCGCGCTCGCGGAGGCGTACACCTGCGGCGTCGCGGTCGACTGGAACCCGCTCCGGGCCCCGGGAGCGCGTCGGGTCGATCTGCCCACGTATGCGTTCCAGCGCGAGCGCTTCAGGGTCGGCGGTACGGCCGACGCAGCCGCCGGGGTCCGTCGGCAGGCGCGGTCCGCGTGGGCCGATCGGGCGGCCGGGCTCGCCCGTGCGGAGCGGGAACAGACGGTATACGAACTGGTGTTCGCGCACAGTGCGATGCTGCTGGACCGGCCCGCGCTGAACGCGACCGACGGTGAGCAGACGTTCGAGGCCCTGGGTCTGGACTCTCCGGGCGCCGTCGAACTGCGCAACCGGATCAACACCGACACCGGGCTTCGGCTGCCCACAACGCTCGCCTACGACCACCCCACGCCGGCCGCTGTCGCGCGGCATCTGGCCGGCCTGCTCCTCGACACGACCCCCGACGACTCGGGCCCCGAGTTCGACGTGGTGGCGGAACAGCCGACCGACACCGACCCGATCGCCATCGTCGGTATGGCCTGCCGCCTGCCCGGCGGCATCGCCTCCCCGGAGGACCTGTGGCGACTGGTGGCCGCGGGCGGCGACGCCATCACGCCCTTCCCCGATGACCGGGGGTGGGACCCGGCGGCGCTCCACGACCCGGATTCCGGCCCGGACTCCGGCTTCGGGAGCACCGATTGCGTCCGGCATGGCGGCTTCCTCGCCGGCGCCGCCGACTTCGACGCGGACTTCTTCGGGATCTCGCCGCGCGAGGCGTCGGCGATGGATCCGCAGCAGCGGTTGTTGCTGGAGACCTCGTGGGAGGTCTTCGAACGGGCCGGCATCGACCCGGCCGCCTTGAAGGGCAGCCGGACCGGTGTGTTCGTCGGCGCGATGGGCCAGGACTACGGCGCCCGGCTCGACGCCGCCGTCGACGGCTCCGAGGGCTACCGGCTCACCGGAAGCGCCGCCGGGGTCCTGTCCGGACGGCTCGCCTACACGTTCGGCTTCGAGGGCCCGGCCGTCACGGTCGATACGGCGTGCTCGTCGTCGCTGGTCGGCCTGCACCTCGCGGCGCAGGCCCTGCGCGCCGGCGAGTGCTCGATGGCGTTGGCGGCCGGGGTGACGGTGATGTCGACCCCGGGCATGTTCGTCGAGTTCGGTCGACAGCGGGGGTTGGCGCCGGACGGCCGGTGCAAGGCGTTCTCGGCGGCGGCGGACGGCACCGGCTGGTCCGAGGGTGTCGGGGTGCTGCTCGTGGAGCGGTTGTCCGACGCGCGGCGGCACGGGCATCGGGTGCTGGCGACGGTGCGTGGTACGGCGATCAATCAGGACGGCGCGAGCAACGGCCTGACCGCGCCGAACGGTTCGTCCCAGCAGCGGGTCATCCGGCTCGCGTTGGCGAACGCCGGTCTGTCGGCGGGCGATGTCGACGCGGTCGAGGCGCACGGCACCGGTACCAGGCTCGGTGACCCGATCGAGGCGCAGGCGCTGATCGCCACCTACGGCCAGGGCCGGGACGGCCGACGGCCGCTGTACCTCGGGTCGTTGAAGTCGAACATCGGCCACGCGCAGGCAGCCGCGGGTGTGGCCGGGGTGATCAAGATGGTGATGGCGATGCGCGAGGGCGTACTGCCGCGGACCCTGCACGCCGACGAGCCGTCCCCACACGTCGACTGGTCGGCGGGCACGGTGGAGTTGCTGACCCGGGCACGGGAGTGGCCCGAGGCGGGCCGTCCGCGCCGGGCCGCGGTCTCGTCGTTCGGGATCAGCGGGACGAACGCGCACGTGATCGTCGAGCAGGCGGCCGAGACCGTGCGGGCGGCGCCCCGGTCCGATGCGCGTACGGGTGCGCCGCTCCCCTTCGTGGTGTCCGGGCAAGGCCGAGACGGTCTGCGGGCGCAGGCGGCCCGACTGGCGCGGTTCGTCGGGGACGAGCCCGAACTCGGGTTGTCCGACTTGGCGTCGGCGCTGACCGTGTCGCGGTCGTCGCTGGCGCGTCGCGGCGTCGTACTGGCCGCGGACCGGACCGAACTGGTCGCCGGGTTGGCGGCGTTGGGCGCGGAGGAGCCCCGACCGGGCGTCGTCTCGGGAGTGGCTCGCTCCTCGGGTCGGACGGTGTTTGTGTTTCCGGGGCAGGGGTCGCAGTGGGTGGGGATGGGTGCGGAGTTGCTGGATGGTTTTCCGGTGTTCGCCGGGCGGGTTGCGGAGTGTGAGGCGGCGCTTGCGCCGTTTGTGGATTGGTCGTTGGTGTCGGTTTTGCGGTCGGGGTCGGGGGTGTGGTTGGGGCGGGTGGATGTGGTGCAGCCGGTGTTGTGGGCGGTGATGGTTTCGCTTGCGGAGTTGTGGCGGTCGTTCGGTGTGGTGCCGGGTGCGGTGGTGGGTCATTCGCAGGGGGAGATCGCGGCGGCGTGTGTGGCGGGGGCGTTGTCGTTGGCGGATGGTGCGCGGGTGGTGGCGTTGCGGAGTCGGGCGCTTGGGGTGTTGGCGGGTTCCGGGGCGATGGTGTCGGTGTCGGCGTCGTATGGCGATGTGGTCGGGTTGTTGGGGCGGTTCGGGGGGCGGTTGTCGGTTGCGGCGGTGAACGGGCCGGTGTCGGTGACGGTGTCCGGTGATCCGGGTGCGGTGGACGAGTTGGTTGCGGTGTGTGGGGCGCGGGGTGTGTGGGTGCGTCGGGTGCCGGTGGATTATGCGTCGCATTCGGTGGGGGTGGAGTCGGTTCGGGAGCGGTTGTTGGGTGGGTTGGCGGGTGTGGTGCCGGTGGTGCCGTCGGTGCCGTTGTATTCGACGGTGACCGCGGAACGGTCGGGTGCGATGTTGCTCGATGCGGAGTATTGGTATGCGAATCTGCGGCGTACGGTGCGTTTCGAGGAGACGGTGCGGCTTTTGCTGGCTCGGGGGTTCGACGGGTTCGTCGAGGTGAGTGCCCATCCGGTGTTGACCGCGGCCGTCGAGGGCACGGTCGAGGCCGCGGGTGCCGAGGCGGTGGTGTTGGGGACGTTGCGGCGTGGTGAGGGTGGTCCGGGGCGTTTCACCACGGCACTCGCCGAGGCACACGTCAACGGCATCACCGTCGACTGGACACCTCTCACGGGCGAACACACCAGCAGCGACCTCGAATTGCCGACCTACGCCTTCCGCCGTCGACGGTATTGGTCGGCCCGTTCCGCGTCCCATGGTGACGCGCGCGGCCTCGGTCAGGCCCCGGCGCGCCATGCGCTGCTCGGGGCGGTGGTGCGGCTCGGGGACGGGCGGGGAGTCCTGTCGACGGGACGACTGTCGTTGTCCACGCACGCCTGGCTCGGGGACCACGTGGTCGGCGGGACGGTGCTGCTGCCGGGTACGGCGTTCGCGGAACTGGCGATCCGGGCCGGGGACGAGGTCGGCTGCGGCCGGCTCGTCGAACTCGCCCTGGAGGCCCCGCTGGTGCTCCCCGAGCACGGCTCGCTGGAGATCCAGGTCGTGGTCGGTGCGGCCGAGGCCGACGGGTCGCGTTCGGTCGCCGTGTACGCCCGCGGCGCGGACGAGCCGGCGGAGCCGGACTGGACCCGGCACGCTGTCGGGACACTCTCGGCCGCCACATCGGCGCAGGACGAGTCCCTCGCGTCGGAGACCTGGCCGCCGACCGGTGCGGAGCCGATGGATCTCGAAAGTTTCTACGCCGACCTGGAGCGCGGCGGCTATGCGTACGGGCCCACGTTCCGGGGCCTGCGGGCCGCATGGCGAGTGGGCGACGACACGTACGCGGAGGTGGCGCTGCCCGACGACGCGGCGGCGGATGCGGTTCGTTTCGGACTGCACCCGGCGCTGCTGGACGCCGCGTTGCACGCCGCACTGTCCCCGGGCGGCGAGCGGATGTTGTTGCCGTTTGTCTTCAAGGGGCTGACGCTGCACGCGAACGGCGCGTCCCACCTGCGGGTACGGCTGTCCCCCGCCGGGTCGGACGGCGTCCGGGTATCGCTGGCCGATGCGACCGGGGCCCCGGTGGCCGTGATCGAGGCGCTGACGCTGCGCCCCATCGCCCCCGACGTGCTCGGCGCGGCCCGGTCGATCGCGGAGCAGGAGCTGTACCGCGTCGAGTGGACTCCGATCGGTGCGGTCGATGTTCGCTTCGCCGGGGCGATCCGGGTGCTGGGCGTGGATGCGCCCGATCTGCGGGCGGTGGCGGCCGACGGCGTACCCGAGGTGGTCGTTGTGCCCTGTTTCGCCGACTCGGCAGCGGGCGGCGATCAAGCCGCCGCAGCCCACCGGGTGGCGGTACGGGTGTTGTCGGTGGTGCGGGAGTGGCTTGCCGACGAGCGGTTCGCCGGGGCGCGGTTGGTCGTGGTGACACGGGATGCGGTGGGTGTCTCGACGGGTGAGCACGCCTCGGCGCTGCCGGGACTCGCGGCGTCGGCGGTGTGGGGTCTGGTGCGGTCGGCGGCGACCGAACACCCCGATCGATTCGTCGTGGTGGACGTCGACGACGCGCAGTGGGCACCCGTCCTGCCGGACGTACTGGCTTCTGGGGAACGGGAGTTGGTGGTGCGCGGGGGTGTGGTTTCGGTGCCCCGACTGGTTCGGCACGCCGCTTCGCCCGTCGAGGCGCCGGGGCGTTTCGGGGATGGGGCGGTCCTGATCACCGGAGGCACCGGCCTGTTGGGTGGGCTGATGGCCCGCCGTCTCGTCTCGCGGCACGGGGTGCGCTATCTGGTGCTCCTCGGCCGCCGGGGTGAACAGGCTCCCGGGGTCCGCGAGTTGGCCGGGGACTTGGCGAAGCTGGGTGCGTCGGTGGTGGTCGAGGCCGGTGACGTGGCCGATCGGGACGTCTTGCGCGGGGTATTGGATCGCCTGCGGGTCCCGCTGACCGGTGTGGTGCATGCCGCCGGAGTGCTGGACGACGGTCTGGTCGCGGCCATGACCGACGACCGGCTGCACGCCGTGCTGCGCGCCAAGCTCGACGGCGCGGTCAACCTGCACGAACTGACCGCCGACCACCACCTCGCCGCCTTTGTGCTCTTCTCCTCGGTCTCCGGCATCCTGGGCGGTCCGGGACAGGGGAACTACGCGGCGGCGAACACCTACCTCGACGCACTCGCCCACGCCCGCCGCGCCGCCGGGCTCCCGGCCACCTCGCTCGCCTGGGGGATGTGGGGCGAGGCCGGCGGAATGACCGGCGGGATGAGTGACGCCGACCGGCAGCGTATGCGCGGGCTCGGCATCGGACCGCTCGACACGGAGCAGGGGCTGCGCCTGTTCGACGCCGCGCTCGGCTCGACCGAGGCCTTGCTGGTCCCGGCCGCGTTGGACCTGCCCGCGCTCCGTGCCCGCGCCGGGAGTGGCCCGTCGGCGGGCATGCTGCGCGGCTTCGTGCGCACACCGGCTCGCCCGGTCGCGGCCGGCGCGGGCGCGCTCCCGTCGGGGCCCGCCCTGACCCGGCGGCTCGGCGCGCTGTCGGAGGTCGAGCGGGAGCGGGCCCTCGCGGCGCTGATCCGCGAACACGTGGCGGCCGTACTCGGCCTCCCCACGGGCGCCGACATCGTCTTCACCGCGACCTTCAAGTCGCTCGGCTTCGACTCGCTGACCGCCCTCGACCTGCGCAACCGGCTCGACACGGCCACCGGCCTGCGCCTGCCCGCCACCCTCGTTTTCGACCACCCGACACCGGCGGCACTGCTGCGCGAGGTCCGCCGGGAACTCCTGGGCACCCGGGACGCTTCGCCCATCACCATGCCCGCCGCGCCGATGGACGACGACCCGATCGCCATCGTCGGGATGGCCTGCCGCTACCCCGGCGGGGTGGAGTCGCCCGAGGACCTGTGGCGCCTGGTCGCCGACGGCCGGGACGTCGTCTCGCCGTTCCCGTCGAACCGCGGCTGGGACCTGGACGGCCTGTACGACCCCGACCCGACGGCATCCGGGAAGAGCTATGCCCGCGAGGGCGGGTTCCTGCACGACGCCGGGCAGTTCGACGCCGGATTCTTCGACATATCGCCGCGCGAGGCCATGGCGATGGATCCGCAGCAGCGGCTGTTGCTGGAGACCTCGTGGCAGGTGCTGGAACGGGCCGGGATCGATCCCGGCACGTTGCGCGGCAGCCGAACCGGCGTGTTCGTCGGGGTGATGTACCACGACTACGCGTCGGGCATGCGGAAGGCGCCCGAGGGCGTGGACGGCTACCTGCTGCTCGGCAACTCCGGCAGCGTCGCGTCGGGACGGATCGCCTACACCTTCGGGTTCGAGGGTCCGGCGGTGACCGTGGATACCGCGTGCTCCTCGTCGTTGGTCGCGCTGCATCTGGCCGTTCAGGCCGTGCGCGGCGGCGAGTGTTCGATGGCGCTGGCCGGTGGGGTGACGGTGATGGCGACGCCGGAGGTCTTCGTCGAGTTCAGTCGGCAGCGGGGGTTGGCGCCGGACGGTCGCTGCAAGGCGTTCTCGGCGGCCGCGGACGGCGCGGGCTGGTCGGAGGGTGTCGGTGTGCTGTTGGTGGAGCGGTTGTCCGACGCGCGGCGGCACGGGCATCGGGTGTTGGCGACGGTGCGCGGTACGGCGATCAATCAGGACGGCGCGAGCAACGGGCTCACGGCGCCGAACGGTTCGTCGCAGCAGCGGGTCATCCGGCAGGCGCTGGCGAACGCGAGACTGTCCGGCGCCGACATCGACGCGGTCGAGGCACACGGCACCGGTACCACGCTCGGTGACCCGATCGAGGCACAGGCGCTGATCGCCACCTACGGCCGAGAGCGCAGCGCCGAACGGCCCTTGTACCTTGGGTCGTTGAAGTCGAACATCGGTCACGCCCAGGCCGCCGCCGGGGTGGGTGGCGTGATCAAGATGGTGATGGCGATGCGCGCGGGCGTGTTGCCTCGGACGCTGCACTGCGATGAGCCGTCCCCGCATGTCGACTGGTCGGCGGGTACGGTCGAACTGCTCACCGAGGCGCGCGAGTGGCCCGAGAACGGTCGTCCCCGCCGGGCCGGTGTCTCGTCGTTCGGCGCGAGCGGCACCAACGCCCATGTGCTTCTGGAGCACGAACCCGAACCGGCTCGCGTCGAGGACGGCGCGGAAGTCCCGGCCGGCGAACGGGTCCTGGCCTGGCACCTTTCGGCGAGGTCCGACGACGCGCTGCGTGCCCAGGCCGCGAAGTTGTCGGGCTATCTGGACGAGAACCCCGAACTCGACCTCGCCGCGGTCGCCTCGGTGCTGGCCGGCTCGCGTGCAGCGCTCGAAGAGCGCGCCGTGGTGATCGGTTCCACGCGTGCCGCACTGTCGGGTGGGCTGGACGCGCTGGCGGCGGGCGAGTTCGGGACCGGCGTCGTCCGGGGATCGGTGCTCGGGGCGGGGGACCTGGCTTTCCTGTTCGGCGGGCAGGGCGGTCAGCGCGTCGGCATGGGCCGTGAACTACACGCCGCCTTCCCGGTGTTCGCGCAGGCTTTCGACGCTGCGGTGTCCGAGCTGGATCGCCGACTGGCCGGGCATGTCGTGTATTCGGTGCGGGACGTGGTGTTCGGGGCGGAGGGCACTGCCGGGCTGCTGGACGAGACGGTGTTCACCCAGGCGGCGCTCTTCGCGATCGAGGTGGCGCTGTTCCGCCTGCTCGAATCGTTCGGTCTGCGGCCACGATTCCTGCTGGGTCATTCGATCGGGGAGTTGGCCGCCGCGCATGTCGCCGGCGTCTGGTCGCTCGCGGACGCCGCCGAGGTGGTCGCGGCGCGTGGGCGGTTGATGCAGGCGCTTCCGGCCGGGGGCGCGATGGTCGCGGTACAGGCCGGCGAGGACGAGGTGGCGGCGGCGCTGGCGGCGGCGGGTGTCGGTGACACGGCGGGCATCGCCGCGCTGAACGGTCCGACGTCGGTGGTGCTCTCCGGCGACGAGGAGCCGGTGCTTCGGGTGGCCGCCGAGTTCGCGGCACGCGGACGCAAGACCAGGCGACTGACGATCAGCCGCGCGTCCCACTCGCTGCGGATGGACGGGATGACGGCCCAATTCCGGGCTGTGCTGGAAGGGGTCACTTTCGGCCGACCCACACTGCCGATCGTCTCCACCCTGACCGGACGGCTCGCGAGTGCCGAGGACCTGATCGAACCGGACTACTGGGTACGGCAGGTGCGCGGCGCCGTGCGCTTCGCGGACGGTGCGCGGGAACTGCGTGCGGCGGGTGTGGGAACCTTCCTCGAACTGGGGCCGGACGCGGTGTTGACCGCCCTGGTGCAGGATTGTCTTGCCGAGCGGACCGACACCGAGGCGGACCCGCCCGATGTTGCCGCCGGCTTCGTACTGCGCCGAGACCGCCCGGAGCACGAAGGGTTGTTGACGGCACTCGCACTGGCCCATGTCCGCGGTCGCTCGATCGACTGGTCGGCGGTGCTCGCGCCGACCGTGCGCCGGCACCTCGACCTGCCCACCTATGCCTTCCGACGCCGGTCCTACTGGCTCGACGGCGGCGCGGGCGCACCGGTGGACGCCGCCGGGCTCGGACTGGTCGCGGCCGGGCACCCGTTGCTCGCGGCGACGGTACGCCTGGCCGGAGTCGACGCGATCGTACTGACCGGCCGAATCTCCCTCCGGGCCCAGCCGTGGTTGCGCGACCACGCCGTCGCGGGGACGGTGGTGTTGCCCGGAACCGCCTTTGCGGAACTGGCCGTCCAGGCGGGCGATCGGGTGGGCTGCGGACGTGTCGACGAACTGACGTTGCACACGCCGTTCGTGGTGCCCGAGCAGGGCGCGTGCGCCCTTCAGGTACGGGTGGAGCCGCCGGCCGCCGACGGACGCCGGGCCATCGCGGTGTACTCCCGGGACGAGGCTGTGGGCGAGGACGGCGAATGGACCCGCCACGCCGCCGGATTCCTGGCCGAGGAGGCCACCGAGGCGGCGTTCGACCTGGTGGCGTGGCCCCCCGCCGGTGCGCGACCGGTCGACCTCGACGGCTTCTACGCTCGTGCCGCCGACGCCGGATACGGCTACGGGCCCGCGTTCCGGGGCTTGCGGGCGCTGTACCGGGGTCGGGACGGCGAGATGTTCGCCGACGTGCGGTTGCCCAACGAACTCGACGGGAGCGCCGGTCGGTTCGCGGTGCACCCCGCGCTGCTCGACGCCGCGCTGCACGGCCTCGTCGGGGCCGAGGTGGACGCCGCCCCGGCGGGTACGATGCGGCTGCCGTTCGGGTGGCAGGGGCTTACGGTGCACGCGGTCGGGGCGTCGGCGCTGCGGATCCGATTGGCGCCGGTCGGCGGTGATCCCGACCGGATCGTGGTGCAGGCCGCCGACGGCACCGGGCGACCGGTGCTCACGGCT
Source organism: Embleya sp. NPDC056575 (assembly GCF_042793325.1). NCBI lineage: Bacteria > Bacillati > Actinomycetota > Actinomycetes > Kitasatosporales > Streptomycetaceae > Embleya > Embleya sp. NPDC056575. The sequence continues at coordinate 77,103 of NZ_JBHTVA010000022.1, read as the reverse complement.
GAGGCCCTCGAACTGCGCGCCGTCGACCGGGCGCGGCTGGGCGCCGGGTCGGCGGCCGCGGATTCCCTGTACTCGGTGGTCTGGAGTCCCCTCGACCCGCCCGCTCCGGACGGCGTCGGGCCGGATCCGCGGCCGGACCTGACCATCCACGCCTGTGCCCCGATCCCGGCGGCGGTCGCCGATCTCGCCTCGGCGGTCGAGGCGGCGGCCGTCCGCGTGCTCACGGAGATGCGGGATTGGCTGACCACCGCATCGGACACGTCGTGCTTCGTGGTGGTCACGCGTGGGGCGGTGGCGGTGGCATCCGGTGACCCGGTGTCGGACCTCGTACACGCTCCCGCGTGGGGGTTGGTGCGGTCGGCGCAGCACGAACACCCGGGTCGGTTCCTGGTGATCGACCTCGACCCGGATGCCGACGACGACGCGGCGGACCCCGTCGAGGTGGCGCGCACGGCACTGGCGGCGCGGGAGACCCAGGTCGCCGTGCGGTCGGGCGCCGTGCTCGCGCCGAGGCTGGTTCGCGCGGATGGGGACGGAACGCTGACACCGCCGGTGGACGCGTGGCGACTGGATGCGATCTCGCGCAGGACGTTGGGAGATCTGACGCCGGTGCCGGCGCCGGAGGCCCTGGAGCCCTTGGGGTCCGGGCAGTTGCGGATCGCGGTGCGGGCGGCGGGGCTGAACTTCCGTGATGTGCTGATCGCCCTGGGCGTGTACCCGGGAGCCGGTGCGTCGATGGGCGGCGAGAGCGCGGGCGTGGTGACCGAGGTGGGTCCTGGCGTGTCCGAATTCGTGGTCGGGGACCGGGTGTTCGGGATGTTCCCAAAGGCGTTGGGGTCGCACGCCGTTGCCGATCACCGGACCGTTGCCCGGATTCCGGCGGAGTGGTCCTGGGAGCGGGCGGCGTCGGTGCCGGTGGTGTTCCTGACGGCGTATCACGGGCTGTCCGCGCTCGGTCGGCTGCGGGCGGGTGAGTCGGTGTTGATCCATGCGGGGACCGGTGGGGTGGGGATGGCGGCGGTGCAGGTCGCCCGGCATCTGGGTGCCGAGGTGTTCGCGACGGCGAGTCGTGGCAAGTGGGATGTGCTGCGGTCGTTGGGTTTGGACGACGCGCATATCGGTGATTCGCGGACGCTCGATTTCGCGACGCGTTTCCGGGCCGCGACGAACGGTCGGGGCGTGGACGTGGTGTTGAACTCGCTGGCGGGCGAGTTCGTGGACGCCTCGCTGGGACTGCTCCGCGACGGTGGCAGGTTCGTGGAGATGGGCAAGACCGACATCCGGGACGCGGACACCGTGGAGTCCGCGTTTCCGGGAGTCGTGTATCGGGCGTTCGACCTGTTGGAGGCGGGACCGGAGCGGATCGCGGTACTGCTCCGCGAACTGTCGGCGCTGTTCGCGTCGGGTGTGTTGACGCCGGTGCCGGTGCGATCCGTGGATGTGCGGCGGGCGCCCGAGGTCTTTCGGTTCATGGCGCAGGCGCGGCATACGGGCAAGTTGGTGTTTCGGATGCCGGTGCCGCTCGATCCGGACGGGACGGTGTTGATCACCGGCGGTACGGGCACGCTGGGGGCTCTGGTGGCCCGGCACCTTGTCGCCGAACACGGTGTGCGCGGTCTGGTGTTGCTCAGCCGCCGGGGCATGGCCGCCCCGGGTGCGGCGGAGCTGGTGTCCGAACTCGCCGGTCTCGGGGCGCGGGTGGTCGTCGAGGAGTGCGACGCGGCCGACCGCGAAGCGCTCGCGCGGGTTCTGGCGCGCATCCCGGATTCCGCGCCGCTGACCGGGGTCGTCCACGCCGCCGGAGTCCTGGCCGACGCACCGGTCGAGTCGATGACGCCCGAACATGTGGAGCGGGTGTTGCGAGCGAAGGTCGACGGTGCGATCAACCTGCACGAGCTGACCGCCGGCCACGACCTCGCCGCCTTCGTGTTCTTCTCCTCGATCGCCGGCGTCCTGGGCGGCCCGGCGCAGGCCAACTACGCCGCCGCCAACACCTTCCTGGACGCGCTCGCCGCCCGCAGACAGGCCGCCGGTCTTCCCGCCACCTCCGTGGCGTGGGGACTGTGGGGCGCGGCGAGTGGCATGACCGGACACCTCGGCCGGCCGGACCTCGCCCGGATGCGCCGCTCCGGCATCGTCGCCATGACCGCCGAACAGGGCCTCGCGCTGCTGGACGCGGCCCTGAGGACGGCGCAGGCGAACCCGGCCGCCGTCCGGTTCGATCTCGGCGCGCTGCGTGCGGCGGCCGAGCAGGGTGTCCTGGCCGCACCCCTGCGCGGCCTGGTGCGTGCCCCGCTGCGGCGGGCCGTCGCCGCCGAGGCCCACGCGGAACCGGCGCTCGCCGAGCAGTTGTCGGGACGGTCCCGGGCGGAGCGGGAGCGCATCCTGATCGACCTCGTCCGTCGGCACAGCGCCCTCGTCCTGGGGCACGCTGCGACGGACGCGATCTCCTCCGAACGCGGCTTCCTGGAATCCGGATTCGACTCGCTGACCGTGGTCGAACTGCGCAACCGGCTCGGCGTCGCCACCGGATTGCGCCTGCCCACGACGGTGACCTTCGACTGTCCGACCCCGAAGGCACTCGCCCGGTTCCTGGACGAAGGGCTGGACCCCGCACAGGAGTCCGCGCCGGCGCCGCTGCTCGGGGAACTGGACCGGCTCGAGGCGGCGTTCGCCGACTCGCCCCCGGGCGCGCCCGACGAGCGGGAGGCGGTGCTGCGCCGCCTTCGCGAACTGGTGTGGCGATTCGAGGAGACGCCGAACGGGACGGCATCCGTCGTCGCTCCCGGCGACCAGGGATCGGACGGCTTCGACGACGTGACCGATGACGAGATGTTCACCCTGCTCGACGAGGAGTTGGGCCTCGACCGATCCGGCGAACCACCGGTCCCGTGGGCCGCCGACCCGCCGAACCGGTCAGCGCCCGACCCGCCGGACCCCTCGGCCGCCGATCGATCCGGACCCCCGACTTCTGGAGAGCGTGGCCGATGAGCGCCGGTGACACCGAGGACAAACTTCGCGACTACCTCAAGCGGGTGGCCGAGGAACTGCGGCAGACCAAAAGGCGGTTGGTCGCCGTGGAGGCGCGCGGCCGGGAGCCGATCGCCATCGTCGCCATGTCGTGCCGCTTCGCCGGCGGGATCCGCTCGCCCGAGGACCTGTGGCGGCTGGTCGCGACCGGCGCCGACGTGCTCTCCGACTTTCCGACCGACCGGGGCTGGGACGTCGACGGCATCCACGACCCGGACCCGGCCGCGTCCGGCAAGACCTATGTGCGCCGGGGCGGCTTCGTGTCCGACGTGGGCGACTTCGACGCGGAGTTCTTCGGCATCTCGCCGCGCGAGGCGCTGGCGATGGACCCCCAGCAGCGGTTGTTGCTGGAGACGTCGTGGGAGGCGTTCGAGCGAGCCGGGATCGATCCGGTGGAGCTGAGGGGCAGCCGCACCGGTGTCTTCGTCGGGGCCGGCGCGTTTCGCTACATCGAGCATCCGGACGACGTGCCGCGGAGCGTCGAGGGCTACGTCCTGACCGGAAACGTGGCCAGTGTGCTGTCCGGCCGGCTGTCCTACACGTACGGGTTCGAGGGCCCGGCGGTGACCGTGGACACGGCCTGCTCGTCCTCGCTGGTCGCGCTGCACCTGGCCGCGCAGGCCCTTCGGCAGGACGAGTGCTCCCTCGCCCTGGCCGGAGGGGTCACGGTGCTCTCGGATCCGTCCCTGTTCGTCGAGTTCAGCCGGCAACGCGGCCTCGCGCCGGACGGCCGCTGCAAGGCGTTCGCCGCGGCCGCCGACGGTACCGGCTGGTCGGAGGGCGTGGGCCTGCTGCTGCTCGAACGGTTGACCGACGCGCGTCGCAACGGCCACCAGGTGCTCGCCGTACTGCGCGGCAGCGCGGTCAACCAGGACGGCGGCAGCAGTGGGCTGACCGCACCCAGCGGGCCCGCGCAGCAGCGGGTGATCCGACAGGCGCTGGAGAACGCCCGCCTGACGGCCGATCAGGTCGACGCGGTGGAGGCGCACGGCACCGGCACAACACTCGGCGACCCGATCGAGGCGCGGGCGCTCCTGGCCACGTACGGACGCGACCGGGACCCGGAACGGCCGCTGTGGCTGGGCGCGCTGAAGTCCAACCTCGGCCACTCGGCCGCCGCTTCGGGGGTGGCGGGGGTGATCAAGATGGTGCAGGCGATGCGCCGGGGCGTGTTGCCGAAGACACTGCACGTGGATGCGCCGACCCCCCACGTGGATTGGTCGGCGGGCGCGGTGGAGCTGTTGACCGAGGCGCGACCGTGGCCGGAGACGGGCCGGCCGCGTCGGGCCGCCGTGTCGTCGTTCGGGATCAGCGGGACGAACGCGCACGTGGTCATCGAGGAGGGCGAGGAGGCGGCTCCCGATGCCGACGCCGAGGACGGCGGCGCATCGGCGACGGCGGCAGGGCCCGCGTACGAGCACATCCCCTGGCTCGTCTCCGCCCGCTCCGAAGCCGGACTGCGCGCGCAGGCACGGCGCTTGCTGGACCACATCGAGACGCACCCCGACCTCACCCCGCTCGACCTCGCCCACTCGCTGGCCGCGACTCGTTCGGCACTGGATGTGCGCGGTGCGGTCCTCGGTGCCGATCGTGCGGAACTCCTCGCGGGGTTGGGCTCCTTGGCGGACGGAGTGCCGGGGCCCGGCGTGGTGACGGGGGCGGCCCGCGCGGACGGTCGAGTGGCGTTCCTTTTCAGTGGACAGGGCAGTCAGCGGGTCGGGATGGGGCGTGAACTGCACGCCGTCCATCCGGTGTTCGCGGCGGCCTTCGACGAGGTCGTGTCCGCGTTGGACGACCGGTTGGCCGGGCACGTGGCGCATTCGGTGCGGGACGTCGTCTTCGGAGCGGAGGGCACCGAGGGGCTTCTCGACGAGACGGTGTTCACGCAGGCGGGGTTGTTCGCCGTCGAGGTGGCGCTGTTCCGACTCGTCGAATCGTTCGGCGTGCGACCCGACTTCCTGCTGGGCCATTCGATCGGGGAGCTGGCCGCCGCACACGTCGCCGGTGTGTGGTCCCTTGCCGATGCGGCGGTGATCGTGGCGGCGCGTGGGCGGTTGATGCAGGCGCTGCCGGCCGGTGGCGCGATGGTCGCGGTGCAGGCCGGCGAGGCGGAGGTGCGCATCGCCCTGAAGGGGCTGGATTCGGCGGGCCTGGCCGCGGTCAACGGGCCGACGTCCGTGGTGGTTTCGGGGGACGAGGACGCCGTACTGGCGGTGGCCGCGCGCTTCGCGGAGCAGGGTCGGCGGACCCGGAGGCTGCGGGTCGGCCACGCGTTCCACTCGGCGCGGATGAAGTCGATGCAGGTCGAGTTCCGGGCGGTGCTGGAGGGCGTGTCGTACGGGACGGCGCGGTTCCCGGTGGTCTCGAATGTCACGGGCCGAATCGCCGAGGACGCCGAACTGGTCGACCCCGGCTACTGGGTGCGCCAAGTGCGCGAACCGGTCCGCTTCGCCGACGGCATCGGCACGCTCGTCGCGGAGGGCACCACGGCCTTCGCGGAGATCGGCCCGGACGCGGTGGGAGCCGCGATGGCGCGGGAGAACATCGACTCGCGGACCGGACCCACCGTCGTACCGTTCCTGCGTCGGGACCACCCCGAGACACGGACCACGAGCACCGCACTGGCCGGCCTGCACGTCGCCGGAATCCGCGTGGACTGGTCCGGTGTCCTGGCCGGGCGCGGCGGCAGGCGCGTGGAGTTGCCGACGTACGCCTTCCAGCGGCGGCGCTACTGGCTCGCCACGCGACGCCGTGACGCAGGCGCCGTTCCGGTCGCCGCGGGTCGGGACGCGGACGGCGCCGATCCGGGAGCCGGTCTGCGCTACACGATTCGGTGGCAGTCGGTCGCCGAACCGTGCGATGTCCGGTTGTCCGGAACCTGGCTGGTGATCTCGTCCGACCCGGACGACGCCGCTCTCGGCGCGGCGGGTGGGCGGGCGCTCGAAGCCCGCGGCGCGCACGTCGCACACCTCGGGGTCGAGCCGGGCGCGGCGAACCGTGCCGCGCTGGCCGAACGGCTTCGGGCGTACCCCGACATCACCGGTGTCGTCTCGCTCCTGGGGCGCGCGACGGCGCCCGACCCGGTCGCCCCCGGGCTCACCGCCGGGCTCGCCGGCACGCTTGCCCTCGTTCAGGCGCTGTGCGATCTCGGGCTCGACGGCCGGGTACGGGTGTGGAGTCTGACCCAGGGCGCGGTGGGTACGGACGCCTCGGACGTGCTCCGGCACGTCGAACAGGCCCAGGTCTGGGGCCTGGGCCGCACCGTCGCGCTGGAACACCCCACGCTGTGGGGCGGCCTGATCGACCTGCCCGCCATGCCCGACGAGCCAGTTTGGTCCCGGGTTGCCGCGATGATCGCCGACGGCGCCGAGGATCAGGTCGCCGTGCGTACGACCGGGGTGTGGGTACGGCGATTGTCCGCCGGGACGCCGTCGAAGCACTCCGCCGACTGGCGGCCCACGGGCCGGATCCTGATCACCGGCGGCACCGGCGGCCTGGGTGCCCGAGTGGCCCGCTGGGCGGCGGAACGCGGAGCGCACGACCTGGTGTTGGTCAGCCGGGGCGGCACGGACGCGCCGGGCGCGGACGAACTCGTCGCCGACCTGACCGAGTTCGGCGCCCGCACGACCGTCGTCTCCTGCGACCTCGCCGATCGGGCCGCCGTGGCCCGGCTCGTCGCCGAAGTGGAAGCCGACGGCGGCCCGATCGAGGCCGTCGTACACGCCGCCGGCATCGCCCGCGACCGTGCCCTGCTCGACACCGACCCCCGAACCTGTGCGGACGTGCTCGCGGGCAAGGCGGTCGGTGCCGCGAATCTCGACGCGGTGTTCGGCGAACGCCCCCTGCGGGCCTTCGTGTTGTTCTCCTCCATCGCCGGCGTGTGGGGCAGCGGCGCGCAGGGCGCGTACGCCGCGGCGAACGCCGCCCTCGACGCGCTGGCCGAGCAGCGCCACGCGCGCGGACTCGCCGCGACCTCGATCGCGTGGGGACCATGGGCCGGCGACGGCATGGTCGCCACGGAACGCGACATGGTGTGGGTGGCCCGGCGCGGCCTGCGCCTGCTCGACCCGGACACCGCCCTGGCCGCCCTCGCCCACGCGGTCGGCGGCCCCGAGCCCACGGTGAGCGTCGCGGACGTCGACCGGCAACGATTCACCGCCACCTTCACCGCACCGCGCCACAGCCCGCTGTGGAGCGAACTCGTGCCGGACGCCGAGGAATCGGCATCGCCGGAGGGCGCCGCGGCCGCCGAACTCGGCCGCCGGCTCGCCGCCTCCCCGCCCGCCGGCCGACCGGCGCTCGCACTCGACGCGGTCCGCGTTGAGGTCGCACGCGTACTCGGCCATGTCGCACTGCGGGCGATCAACCCCGACCGGGCCTTCCGCGACCTCGGCTTCGACTCGCTCACCGCCGTCGAACTGCGTGACCGGCTCGCCACCCTGACCGGCCTTCCCCTGCCCGTCTCCGCCGTCTTCGACCACCCCTCGGCGACCGCGCTGGCCGGATACCTGTGCGCCGAACTCGACGGCGGGCAGCGGCGGACGAGCCTGCCGGCCCCGCCCGTCGCGCGGGCCTCGGCGGACGAACCGATCGCGATCGTCGGCATGGCCTGCCGCTTCCCCGGCGGAATCGGCTCGCCCGAGGACCTGTGGCGGCTGGTCGCCGACGGCGGCGATGCCATCGGACCCTTCCCGGACGATCGCGGCTGGGATGTGGAAAGCCTGTATCACCCGGACCCCGACCACCCCGGAACCTCCTACGCCCGACACGGTGGATTCCTGCCCGGCGCCGCCGAGTTCGACCCCGGCTTCTTCGGGATCTCGCCCCGCGAGGCGCTGGCGATGGACCCCCAGCAGCGGCTGCTCCTGGAGACGTCGTGGGAGGCGTTCGAACGGGCCGGGCTCGATGCGTCGGCGCTCCGGGGAAGCCCCACCGGGGTGTTCGTGGGCGGCACGCCGTCCGGGTACGGAATCGGCGCGCGCGACACGGAGGGCTACGCGCTCACCGGCGGCGCGGGCAGTGTGCTGTCCGGTCGACTGGCCTACACCTTCGGCCTCGAAGGCCCGGCGGTGACCGTGGACACCGCGTGTTCGTCCTCGCTGGTGGCGCTGCACCTGGCCGTGCAGGCTTTGCGACGCGGCGAATGCGCGACGGCCCTGGCCGGCGGTGTCACGGTGCTGGCCGATCCCACGGGCTTCGTCGAGTTCAGCCGGCAACGCGGCTTGGCCCGGGACGGCCGCTGCAAGTCGTTCGCGGCGGCGGCCGACGGCACCGGCTGGTCCGAGGGGGTCGGTGTGGTCCTGCTCGAACGGCTCTCCGACGCCCGGCGGCACGGCCGGCGGGTCTGGGCGCTCGTGCGCGGCAGTGCCGTCAACCAGGACGGTGCCAGCAACGGGCTGAGCGCGCCGAACGGTCGGGCGCAGCAGCGGGTGATCCGACTCGCCTTGGCGGACGCCGAGTTGACGGGCGATCAGGTGGACGCGGTGGAGGCACACGGGACCGGTACCACGCTGGGCGACCCGATCGAGGCGCAGGCGCTGCTGGCCACCTACGGCCACGACCGGCCCGCCGACCGACCGCTGTGGCTCGGCTCGGTGAAGTCGAACCTCGGCCATGCGGCGGCGGCCGCCGGTATGGCGGGCCTGCTCAAGACGGTGATGGCGCTGCGGCACGGCGTACTGCCCAGGACGCTGCACGTGGACGCGCCGACGCCGCACGTCGACTGGTCGGCCGGCGCGGTCGCGCTGCTCACCGACAGTGTGCCCTGGCCAAAGTACGATCGGCCCCGCCGGGCCGGTGTCTCCTCGTTCGGGATCAGCGGCACCAACGCGCACGTGATCGTGGAGCAGGCGCCGCCCACGCCCGCCCCCGCCGGAGAGCCGGTCGAAGCCGACGGCCACGCCGCGCCGCTGCCGTACCTGCTCTCCGCCGCCACCGAACGCGAACTCCGCACGGTCGCGGATCGACTGCGCGCCCATCTCGCGCGGCACCCCGAACTCGCTTTGGCCGAAATCGCGTTCTCCCTGGCTGGCACCCGCACCCGGCTCGCCCGTCGCGCGGTCGTGGTGGCCCGGAACCGGGACGGCCTCCGGCGCGGGCTGGACGGGCTCGCCTCGGGCGAAGCGGCGGCGGGTGTCGTCGAAGGCAGCGGGCCGGCTCGCGACCGGGTCGTGTTCGTCTTCCCCGGCCAGGGCTCGCAGTGGCCCCGGATGGCCGCCGAACTGCTGCACCAGTCACCGGTGTTCGCCGAGCACATCGAGCGCTGCGCGGCGGCGCTGGCCCCGTACGTCGACTGGTCGCTCATCGAGGTGCTGCGCGATCCGGAGGGCGCCGGCCTGGAGCGGGTGGACGTGGTGCAGCCCGCGTTGTGGGCGGTGATGGTCTCGCTCGCCGAACTCTGGCGCGCCCACGGGGTACGACCCGCCGCCGTGGTCGGGCACTCCCAGGGCGAGATCGCGGCGGCTTGCGTCGCCGGCGCGCTGACCCTGGCGGACGGCGCGCGGATCGTCGCGCTGCGTGGCAGGGCACTACTCGACCTGGCCGAGCGCGGCCTGATGGCGTCGGTCGCCATGTCGGAGGCCGAAGTGGTGGCGCGCATCGCGGAGTCCGACGACCGGTTGGCGCTCGCGGCGGTCAACGGCCCCGGCCAGGTGGTCGTCTCGGGCGAGCCGGCGGCGGTGCGGGAACTGGTCGAGGCGGCGGAGCGCGGGCGGATCCTGCCGGTGAACTACGCCTCGCACTCGGCCCGCGTCGAGGAGATCCGCGATCGGCTGCTCGGCGACCTGGCCGGGATCGAACCGGTCGCCGCGACGGTGCCGTTCCACTCCACGGTGACGGGCGGGCCGCTGGACACCACGCGGTTGGCCGCCGACTACTGGTACGACAACCTGCGGCACACCGTGCGGTTCGAGCAGACCGTACGCGGGCTGCTGGCGCAGGGCTACGACACGTTCGTCGACGTGGGTCCGCACCCGACCCTGCTCACCCCGATCCAGGAGACGGCGGCGGCCGTCGGCACCGAGGTGGCGACCGTCGGGACCCTGCGTCGCGAGCAGGGCGACCTCGAACGGTTCCTGCTCTCCGTCGGCGAGGCGAGCGTCCTGGGCGTCTCACCCGACTGGGGCGCGGTGTTCGCCGGCCGCCGCGCCGAGGCCGTCGACCTGCCGACGTATCCCTTCCACCGGCAGCGCTACTGGCTCGACCGGGCGCACGCCGCGGCCGAAGCGAGCAGTGACCCGGCCGAGACGCGTTTTTGGGAGCTGATCGAGGCCGACGATTCGCGGGCCCTCGCCGACCTGCTCGACACCCCCGACGCGCGGCCGTGGCACGCGGCGTTGCCCGCGTTGCGGACCTGGCGCCGCCGGGCCCGCGAGCAGCGCACCGCCGACGAGTGGCGCTACCGCGCCATCTGGCGGCCCGCCGACGACCTGCCCGCCGACCCCGCCACGCCCACCACGTGGCTGGCGGTCGTACCGGCCGCCGACGAGGAAAGCGGCGCATGGGCGGCGGCGCTCGCCGAGCGAGGCACCACCGTCGCCACCCTCGTCGTCGACCCCACCCTGCCCACCACCGGGGCCGAACTGGCCCGCGCCCTCGAAACGGCGCTTCCCGACGGCGCGGGACCGCTCGGGATCCTGTCCCTCCCCGGCCGCGCCCCGGCCGGTCTCGCCGACACGCTGCTCCTGATCCAGGCCGCCGCCGCCCGCACCGCCGACACCCGGCTGTGGTGCCTGACGCGCGGCGGCGTCGAGGTCGACGGCGACCCGGCGCCCCCGGACCCGGAACAGGCCCGGATCTGGGGTCTGGGCCGGGTCGCCGCCCTCGAACTGCCGGACCGCTGGGGCGGCCTGATCGATCTGCCGGCGCACCCGAAACCGGACGCCGTCGAACGGGTGTGGCGGGCACTGGGCAACGCGGCCCACGAGGACCAGCTCGCCGTCCGACCGACCGGGACCTTCGTCCGTCGCATGGTGCCCGCGCCGGTGGCCGGCGCCGCAGCGGTACGGGACTGGCGGCCGTCCGGCACCGTGCTGATCACCGGCGACATCGGCGGCACGGGCGCGCCGGCGGTCCGGCTCGCCCGCCGACTGGCCGAGCGCGGCGCGGAACACGTCGTGCTGGTCGGGCGGATCGACCCCGACGCCGCCGCCCGCCTCGAAGTCGACCTCACCGCGACGGGCACCGGGCTCACCACCGCCGCGTGCGATCTGAGCGACCGGCGCGAGGTGGCCGACCTGATCGAGCGCCTCACCGCGGCGGGCCGCACGATCACCGACCTGATGCACACCGCCGGCCACCCGGACCTGGCCGCCCTGCTCGATACCGACCCCGCCGCCGTCGCCGACGTACTCGCCGCCAAGGTGGACAGCGCCCGCGTCCTCGACGAACTCCTCGACCCGGACGAGCTGCGCACCATCGTGTACTTCTCCTCGGTGGCCGCCTTCTGGGGCAGCGGCGAACACGGCGCCTACGCCGCCGCCAACGCACACCTGGACGCCCTCGCCCGACAACACCGCGCGCGGGGCAGGCACGCCCTGTCCGTGGCCTGGTCGGTCTGGGATCCGACGACGGAGCCGGACCCGCCGGGCCGCCCCGCAACGGAACAGGGCGCGGTCGACCCCGAGTTCGCCCGCGCACTACGCCGCATCAGTCTCGGCGGCCTGCGTGCGCTCGACCCCGAAGCGGCCCTGACGGCACTGCAACGGGCCCTCGACCACGACGACACCTGCGTGACCGTCGCCGACGTCGACTGGCCGGTCTTTACCCGCGCCTTCACCGCCCGCCGACCCAGCCGCCTGATCGACACCCTCCCCGAGGCCCACATCACCCCGGCCGCGACCGGGGAGCAGGCGCACGCGGCCGACGAATTCCGCCGCGAGATGGTCGAGCTGCCCGCCGCCGACCGCCCCCATCGCCTCATGGAGTTGGTCCGCACACATACCGCCGCGGCCCTCGGCCACGACTCCGTCGAGGACATCCGACCCGAACGCGCCTTCGCCGAACTCGGCTTCGAGTCCGTCACCGCCGTGGACCTGCGCAACCGGCTGAACCGGCGCACCGGCCTCGACCTGCCGGCCACCGTCCTGTTCGACCACCCGACCCCGCTCGCCCTGGTCGAGCTGCTGACCGCCGAACTCCTGCCGGACACTCCCGTGAACGCCGCCCACGTCCACGCCGATCTCGACCGCCTCACCGCCGATTTGGCCTCGGCCGCCGTCGGGGATACGGACCGGGCCGGCATCACCCGGCGACTGCGGGCACTGCTCGCCGACTGGAACGGCACGGCAACGGCAGGCGCCACCACCGAACCCTCGACCGACCCGCCGAGCGTCGCCGCCGAACTCGAAGCGGCCTCGGACGACGAGATGTTGGCGTTCATCGACCGCCGCCTCGGCCGAGGCACCCCGGCCGGGGGTACGCCATGACCCGCCCCGCCCGCACGCACACCGCGACCCCAGCACCGGAGGACTGCCGTGGCCACTGAGGAAACCCTTCGCGAATACCTGAAGTGGGCCACGAGCGAACTGCACGACGCACAGCAGCGGATCGCCGCCTTCGAGGCCGCCGCCGCCACCACCGAACCCGTGGCGATCGTCGGCATGGCCTGCCGCCTCCCCGGCGGCATCGCCTCCCCGCACGACCTGTGGGACCTGCTCGAACGCGGCGAGGACACCATCGGCCCGCTGCCCCGGGATCGCGGCTGGGACGTGGACCGGCTGTACCACCCCGACCCGGAGCACCCCGGCACCACCTACGCCGCGGCCGGCGGCTTCATCCGCGATGTCGCGGACTTCGACGCCGACTTCTTCGGCATCTCACCGCGCGAGGCGCTGGCGATGGACCCGCAGCAACGCCTGCTCCTGGAGACCTCCTGGGAGGCCTTCGAACACGCCGGCATCCCCCCGGCCGGTCTGCGCGGCAGCCGGGCGGGCGTATTCATCGGTACGAACAGCGTGGACTACGCCTGGACGAGCGGTCGGGTACCCGACGAACACCTGGGACACCTGACCACCGGTACGGCCGCCGCCGTGCTCGCCGGCCGACTGTCCTACCTGTACGGCCTCGAAGGCCCCGCCGTGACCGTGGACACCGCGTGCTCCTCGTCGTTGGTGGCCCTGCACCTGGCCGTACAGGCGCTGCGCAACGACGAATGTTCGCTGGCCCTGGTCGGCGGCGTGACGGTGTTGTCGTCCCCGATCCAGTTCCTCGGCTTCGGCGCCCAGCGCGGGCTGGCCGCGGACGGCCGCTGCAAGGCGTTCGCGGATGCCGCCGACGGTATGGGCCTCGCCGACGGCGCGGGCGTACTCCTGGTCGAGCGGCTGACCGACGCACGGCGCGCCGGCCACCGGGTGCTCGCGGTGGTCCGGGAGAGCGCGGTCAACCAGGACGGCACGGGCAACGGTCTCACCGCCCCCAACGGCCCCTCACAGCAGCGGGTCATCCGGCTCGCGTTGGCGAACGCCGGTCTGTCGGCGGGCGATGTCGACGCGGTCGAGGCGCACGGCACCGGTACCAGGCTCGGTGACCCGATCGAGGCGCAGGCGTTGATCGCCACCTACGGTCAGGGCCGCCCGGCCGATCGCCCGCTGTGGCTGGGCTCGGTGAAGTCGAACATCGGCCACACCGGCGCGGCGGCGGGCGTCGCGGGCCTGATCAAGACCGTGCTGGCGATCCGGGCCGGAATTCTCCCCAAAACCCTGCACGCCGAAGAGCGCTCGACCCGGATCGACTGGTCGGCGGGCGCGGTGGAACTGCTGACCGCCGCGCGGGCGTGGCCCGAGGTCGATCGCCCGCGCCGGGCCGCGGTCTCGTCGTTCGGGATCAGCGGGACGAACGCGCACGTGATCGTCGAGCAGGCGGCGGACCCGGAGCCGGAGGCGGGTCGGCCGCGCCCCGCCGCGTCGGGGGCGCTGCCGTTCGTGGTGTCGGGCACGTCGGAGGCCGCCTTGCGGGCGCAGGCGGGCCGACTCGCCGATTTCGTGGCCGCGCACCCCGAGTCGGACCCTGCGGCGGTCGCATCGGCGCTGGTCGCCACCCGGTCGGCGTTCGAGCACCGGGCCGTCGTATCCGCCTCGGGCCACGGGGAGTTGACGGCACGTCTGGCGGCGCTGGCTGCCGGGGGGCCGGCGATGGATGTGGTGTCCGGAGTCGTGCGGTCCTCGGGTCGGACGGTGTTTGTGTTTCCGGGGCAGGGGTCGCAGTGGGTGGGGATGGGTGCGGAGTTGCTGGATGGTTTTCCGGTGTTTGCCGGGCGGGTTGCGGAGTGTGAGGCGGCGCTTGCGCCGTTTGTGGATTGGTCGTTGGTGTCGGTTTTGCGGTCGGGGTCGGGGGTGTGGTTGGGGCGGGTGGATGTGGTGCAGCCGGTGTTGTGGGCGGTGATGGTTTCGCTTGCGGAGTTGTGGCGGTCGTTCGGTGTGGTGCCGGGTGCGGTGGTGGGTCATTCGCAGGGGGAGATCGCGGCGGCGTGTGTGGCGGGGGCGTTGTCGTTGGCGGATGGTGCGCGGGTGGTGGCGTTGCGGAGTCGGGCGCTTGGGGTGTTGGCGGGTTCCGGGGCGATGGTGTCGGTGTCGGCGTCGTATGGCGATGTGGTCGGGTTGTTGGGGCGGTTCGGGGGGCGGTTGTCGGTTGCGGCGGTGAACGGGCCGGTGTCGGTGACGGTGTCCGGTGATCCGGGTGCGGTGGACGAGTTGGTTGGTGTGTGTGGGGCGCGGGGTGTGTGGGTGCGTCGGGTGCCGGTGGATTATGCGTCGCATTCGGTGGGGGTGGAGTCGGTTCGGGAGCGGTTGTTGGGTGGGTTGGCGGGTGTGGTGCCGGTGGTGCCGTCGGTGCCGTTGTATTCGACGGTGACCGCGGAACGGTCGGGTGCGATGTTGCTCGATGCGGAGTATTGGTATGCGAATCTGCGGCGTACGGTGCGTTTCGAGGAGACGGTGCGGCTTTTGCTGGCTCGGGGGTTCGACGGGTTCGTCGAGGTGAGTGCCCATCCGGTGTTGACCGCGGCCGTCGAGGGCACGGTCGAGGCCGCGGGTGCCGAGGCGGTGGTGTTGGGGACGTTGCGGCGTGGTGAGGGTGGCCCGAAGCGTTTCACCACGGCACTCGCCGAGGCACACGTCAACGGCATCACCGTCGACTGGACACCTCTCACGGGCGAACACACCAGCAGCGACCTCGAATTGCCGACCTACGCCTTCCGCCGTCGACGCTACTGGCTGCGCGACGTCGCGACCGGCGGCGGCGACGATGCCGCCGGGTTCGGGCTCACCGGCGAGGGCCACCCCCTCCTCGGCGCCTCGGTGTCCCTGGCGGACGGGCAGGGATTCCTGCTCACCGGGCGGCTGTCGCTGTCCTCGCACGCCTGGCTCGCGGACCACGCGGTTGCCGGGACGGTGCTGCTACCCGGTACGGCCTTCGTCGAACTGGCCGTGCGCGCCGGGGATCGTGTGGGCTGCGGCCTGCTTGCCGAACTGACCCTGGAAACACCGCTGGTGCTGCCCGAGCAGGGCGGCGTACGGATCCAGGTCGTGGTCGCGGCACCGGCGGCCGACGGTGGCCGGGCGGTCTCCGTGTTCTCGCGCCTCGACGACGACGCCGACCGGGAGTGGACCAGGCACGCCGGCGGCATCCTCCTGCCCGACACCGCCGCGCCGACCGACGCCGGCACCGCGCCCCCCGCGTGGCCGCCTGTCGGTGCGCGGCCGATCGAGCTGGAGCGTTTCTATCCGGACCTGGCCGAGGCCGGCTACACCTACGGCCCGTCCTTCCGGGGGCTGCGCGCGGCCTGGCACGTCGGCGAGCACGTGTACGCCGAAGTGGCCCTCCCCGCCGAACAACGCGAGCATGCCAACCGCTTCGGGATCCACCCGGCGCTTCTGGACGCCGCGGTACAGGTGGCGGCGTTGACCGAAATCGGCGACGCCCGCACCGCGATCCGCCTGCCGTTCGTGTGGAGCGGCGTACGCCTGTCGGCCTCCGGTGCGTCGTCGCTGCGGGTGCGACTGTCCGTGGGAGACGGCGATCTCGTGAGCATCGAGGCCACCGACGGTAGCGGCGGACCGGTCTTCTCCGCGCGAAGCCTCACCCTCCGGCCGATCACCGCCGACCGACTCGCCCACGCCGCCGACGAGACGGCCGACAGTCTTTTTCACCTGGACTGGATCCCGACCGCGGTGGTCGAACAACCGGGCGCGGACGAGATCACCCTGCTCGACTGCGCTCCGTCGGCTTTCGGCGACGGGCTCGCGGACACCATGGCGGCGGCGACAGTCGAGGTGTTGGGGCGCATTCAGGGATGGCTCGCGGCCGCGGAGCGGTCGCGGTCGCGGCTGGTCCTGGTGACCCACGGCGCGGTGGCGGCGGGACCGGCCGATGTGGTCACGGACCTCGTACACGCGCCGGTGTGGGGCCTGGTCAGGTCCGCGCAGACCGAACACCCGGGCCGATTCGTGCTGGTGGACACGGACGACAGCCCGGCGTCGGCGGCGCTCCTGGACGCCGCCGTGCGCAGCGGCGAGTCACAACTCGCGCTGCGCCATGGCGACATGCTCGTGCCGCGGCTGGCCCGGGCCGGCACCGCCGACGCGCTGATCCCGCCGTCGGGCGCCTGGCGGTTGCACACGTCCGGGACCGGCACCTTGGAGGACCTGGCGCCGGTGCCCGCGCCGGAGGCATTGGAGCAGCTGCGATCAGGGCAGGTGCGCATCGCGGTGCGGGCGGCGGGGCTCAACTTCCGCGATGTGCTGATCGCGTTGGGCGTGTATCCGGATGCCGCGACAATGGGCGGCGAAGGCGCGGGCGTGGTGACCGAGGTGGGTCCCGGCGTTTCCGAATTCGCGGTCGGGGATCAGGTGTTGGGGCTGTTCCCGGCCTTCGGGCAGACCGCGGTAGCCGACGTGCGGACCCTCGTACAGGTGCCCGACGAATGGTCCTGGGAGCGGGCGGCGTCGGTGCCGGTGGTGTTCCTGACGGCGTATCACGGGCTGTCCGCGCTCGGTCGGCTGCGGGCGGGTGAGTCGGTGCTGATCCATGCGGGGACCGGTGGGGTGGGGATGGCGGCGGTGCAGGTCGCCCGGCATCTGGGTGCCGAGGTGTTCGCGACGGCGAGTCGTGGCAAGTGGGATGTGCTGCGGTCGTTGGGTTTGGACGACGCGCATATCGGTGATTCGCGGACGCTCGATTTCGCGACGCGTTTCCGGGCCGCGACGAACGGTCGGGGTGTGGACGTGGTGTTGAACTCGCTGGCGGGCGAGTTCGTGGACGCCTCGCTGGGACTGCTCCGCGACGGTGGCAGGTTCGTGGAGATGGGCAAGACCGATGTCCGGGACGAGGCCGCGGTTCGCGCGGCCCGCCCCGGGATCGCGTCGTATCGGGCCTTCGATCTGGTCGAGGCGGCGGGCGCGGACGGGATCGCGGAGTTGTTCGCGGTGCTGATGCCCCTGTTCCGGTCCGGCGTCTTGGCACCGGTCCCGGTACGGTGTTTCGACGTGCGGTGGGCGTCGGAGGCGTTTCGGTTCATGGCGCAGGCGCGGCATACGGGCAAGTTGGTGTTTCGGATGCCGGTGCCGCTCGATCCGGACGGGACGGTGTTGATCACCGGCGGTACGGGCACGCTGGGCGCTCTGGTGGCCCGGCACCTTGTCGCCGAACACGGTGTGCGCGGTCTGGTGTTGCTCAGCCGCCGGGGCATGGCCGCCCCGGGTGCGGCGGAGCTGGTGTCCGAACTCGCCGGTCTCGGGGCGCGGGTGGTCGTCGAGGAGTGCGACGCGGCCGACCGCGAAGCCCTCGCCGAAGTGCTCGCGCGCATCCCCGAATCCGCGCCGCTCACCGGGGTCCTGCACGCCACCGGGGTGCTGGCCGACGGTCTGGTCGAGTCCATGACGCCGGAGGATCTGGAATCGGTGTTGCGGGCCAAGGTCGACGGCGCGATCAACCTGCACGAGCTGACCGCCGGCCACGACCTCGCCGCCTTCGTGCTCTTCTCCTCGATCGCCGGCGTCCTGGGCGGCCCGGCGCAGGCCAACTACGCCGCCGCCAACACCTTCGTGGACGCACTGGCCGCGCACCGGCAGGCCGCCGGCGCGCCGGGCACGTCGTTGGCCTGGGGGCTGTGGGCGAAGACCAGTGGCATGACCGGGCGACTGGGCCGCGACGACCTGAACCGGATGGCGCGCGGCGGCACCCTGCCCATGTCCGACACACTCGGACTCCGGCTCTTCGACGCCGCCCGATCCGGGCCGCGCACGCTCGTCGTGCCGATGCGCGTGGACCCGGCGGCGCTGCGCACGTTGGCCGGGACGGGCACGCTGCCGGTGATGTTCGGCGGCCTGGTACGCGGTCCGGCCCGGCGGGTCGCGGCGACCGACGGGGACGTGGACGGGTCGACGTGGCAGCGGCGCACCGCCGCGCTCGGGCCCGCCGAGCGTTCGCGCGTGTTGCTGGAACTGGTCCGTACGCACGCCGCCGCCGTGCTCGGCCACGGCGACGAGAGGGCGGTCCCCGCCGACCGCGCCTTCAAGGCGCTCGGTTTCGATTCGCTGACCGCGGTCGAACTGCGCAACCGGCTCGCCGCCGGCACCGGGCTGCGGCTGCCCGCCACGCTGATCTTCGACCACCCGACCCCGGCCGCGTTGGCCGGCCGGCTCGACGCCGAACTGTTCGGAACGGAACCGGAATCGGTCGAGGAGCCGCCGGTCGCCGCCGCCCACGAGCCGATCGCGATCGTCGGCATGGCCTGCCGATTCCCCGGGGACGTGCGCTCCGCCGACGACCTGTGGCGGCTGATCGCGGCGGGCGCGGACACGATCTCCGAGTTCCCGACGAATCGCGGCTGGGACCTCGCCGGACTGTTCCACCCGGACCCCGACCATCCGGGCACCAGTTACACCCGATCCGGTGGATTCCTGTACGACGCCGACCGGTTCGACGCCGACCTGTTCGGGATCAGTCACCGCGAGGCACTGGCGATGGATCCGCAGCAGCGGCTGCTCCTGGAGACGTCCTGGGAGGCCCTCGAACACGCCGGCATCGCGCCGGACGCCCTCGGCGGCAGTCGGATCGGCGTGTACACCGGACTCGCGGCGCAGGGGTACGCGGGCCGGCTCGCCCGCGCCCCGCACGAGTTGGAGGGCTACCTGGGCACCGGGAACACGCCGAGCGTGGGCTCCGGCCGGGTCGCGTACACCTTCGGGTTCGAGGGGCCCGCGGTCACCGTCGACACGGCCTGTTCGTCCTCGCTCGTCGCGCTGCACCTGGCGGTCCAGGCGCTGCGCGGCGGGGAGTGCACGATGGCCCTGGCGGGTGGGGTGACCGTGATGTCGGAGCCGGGGTTGTTCGTCGAGTTCAGCCGGCAACGCGGTCTCGCGGCGGATGGCCGCTGCAAGGCGTTCGCGGCGTCCGCCGACGGGTTCGGGCCGGCCGAGGGGGTCGGTGTCCTGGTGGTCGAGCGCCTGTCGGACGCCGTCCGCGACGGGCACCGCGTACTCGCCGTCGTTCGCGGATCCGCGGTGAACCAGGACGGTGCGAGCAACGGGCTGACCGCGCCCAACGGGCCGGCACAGCAGCGGGTGATCCGGCAGGCCCTGGCCAACGCGGGGCTGGCGACGCGGGACATCGACGCGGTCGAGGCGCATGGGACGGGCACCACCCTCGGCGACCCGATCGAGGCGCAAGCGCTGATCGCGACCTATGGTCGGGATCGGCCGGCGCACCTGCCGGTGCACGTCGGCTCGGTGAAATCCAACATCGGGCACACGCAGGCCGCGGCGGGCGTCGCGGGCGTGATCAAGATGGTGCTGGCGATGCGCGCGGGCGTCCTGCCCGCGACGCTGCACGTCGACGAGCCGACCCCGCACGTCGACTGGTCGGCCGGCACGGTGGAGTTGTCGACGGCGCCACGCCCCTGGCCCGACCTCGGCCGGCCGCGTCGGGCGGCCGTCTCGGCGTTCGGGGTCAGCGGTACGAACGCGCACGTGATCCTCGAACAACCACCCGCCGAGCCCACGCGGGAGCGGGCACCTCGCCCGGCCGACGGCCTCGGAACGGCCCCGCTCCGTCTGCCCGTCGTACTGTCCGCCCACTCCGCCGAGGCGCTGCGCGCGCAGGCCGCGCGGTTGGCCGAACACATCGAGTCGCCGACACCGGAGCGATCCGCCGATGGCCCTGTGTCTCACGAACCCGGGCACGATTACCGCGAGTTGCTCGACCTCGCCTACTCATCCGTCGTTTCGCGGGCCGGGCTCGAACACCGGGCCGTGGTCACCGCGGCCGACCGGAAGGGGTTGGCGACCGCCCTTGCGGGGTTGACGGCCGGGGGCTCTGGGGTCGACGCGGTGCTCGGTGTCGCCCAGGCTGGGCATCGTCCGGTGTTCGTCTTTCCCGGACAGGGTTCCCAGTGGGTCGGGATGGCCGGCGGGCTGCTCGACGCGTCACCCGAGTTCGCCGCGTGGATCCGGGCGTGCGAGGAGGCGCTCGCGCCGTTCGTCGACTGGTCGTTGACCACCATCCTGGGTTCGGATTCGGACGGGTGGCTGGAGCGGGTCGACGTGGTGCAGCCGGTGTTGTGGGCGGTGATGGTCTCGCTGGCCCGGTTGTGGCGGGCCTACGGCGTGCACCCCGCCGCCGTGGTGGGCCACTCCCAGGGCGAGATCGCCGCCGCCTGCGTCGCGGGCGCCCTCTCGCTGGAGGACGGCGCCCGGATCGTCGCGCTGCGCGGCCGGGCGCTGCTCGACCTGTCCGGCAAGGGCGGGATGGCCTCGGTGGCGCTGTCCGCCGACGAAGCGGGCGAACTGACCGCGCCGTTCGGCGACCGCGTCGCGCTCGCGGCGGTCAACGCCCCGCATTCGGTGACCCTTTCCGGCGACCCGACGGCGCTGACCGAGGTGCTGGCGCGGTGCGAGGAGCGCGACGTCTGGGCGCGGCGCGTCCCGGTCGACTACGCCTCGCACTCCCCGCAGGTCGAGTCGATCCGGGAAACACTGCTCACCGCCCTCGCCGACCTCGAACCCCGCGCCGCGGACGTGCCGTTCCACTCCGCCGTCACCGGCGCGGTGGTCGAGGGCACCACCCTGGACGCCGAATACTGGTACACCAACCTGCGCCGGACCGTACGCTTCGAGGAGACCGTCCGGGCCCTGCTCGACCAGGGCCACGACACCTTCGTCGAGGTCAGCGCGCACCCGGTGCTGACTACCGCCATCCTGGAGACGGTCGAGGCGGCCGGCTCGCGGGCCGCGGTCCTGGACACCCTGCGGCGCGGCGAGGGCGGCCACGACCGCTTCACCCGCGCCCTCTCCCGGGCGTACGTGCACGGCGTGGACGTCGATTGGCGGGTCGCCTTCGCCGACACCGAGCCGAGGGTGACGGACCTGCCCACCTACGCGTTCCAGCGGGAGCGGTACTGGCTACGGGACGACTCGGGCACCGCGACCGACGCGCGGGGACTGGGCCTGACCCCGACCGGACACCCCGTACTCGGCGCGGCGATCGACCTGCCCGGCGCGGCCGGGATCGTCTTCACCGGACGCGTCGGCCGGCACACCCATCCGTGGGCGGCCGAGTCGCCGTTCCCGGGCACGGTGGTGCTGGCCGGCGCCGCCCTCGTCGAACTCGCCCTGCACGCGGGCCGATCGACCGGGCTCGGCACGGTGGAGGAGTTGACCCTGACGGCGCCGCTACCGCTGCCCGAGCGCGACGGGGTCCATCTGCGGGTGGTGGTCGGCGCCGGCCGCCCCGACGGCCGCCGGACGGTGGCCGTGCACTCCCGGCCGGACGACCCGGCGGCGGCAGGAGCCTGGACCCGGCACGCCGAGGGCCTGCTCGCTCCCGTGGCCGAGGCGGCGGAGGACGCGGCCGGGCCCGAGGACGATCTGCTCGTGTGGCCGCCGGTCGGTGCGGTACCGGTGACGATCCCGGTGCCCACACCGACCGGTGACGACGGGGTGGATCCGGCCGATCAAGTGCTGCGCGGCGTATGGCAGTCCGGCGCGACCCGATACATGGAGGTCTCCCTCCCCGCCGATCGACGGCAGGACGCCGTCGGCTACGGGCCGCATCCGGTGCTCGTGACGGCCGCGTTGCGAGCGCTCGGCGCGGGCGCGACGGCGGGGGAGAGCGACGCGGCGATCCGCATGCCGTTCGTATGGTCCGGTGTCACGCCGCACGCGACCGGCGCGACCTCGTTGCGGATCCGGCTGGAGCCGACGGGTGACACCTCGGACACCCTGTCGCTGGTCGCGGCGACCACGACCGGCGCGGCGGCCTTCACGGTGCGCTCGCTCGTACTGGGCACCGTCTCGCCGGAGCGCTTCCGGGCCGCGCTCGCCGAGGCGAAATCCGCGGCGGAGGACAGCGATTCGGTCCCACTGCCGCAGCCCGTCGCAGTCCGGACGGTGGACGACGTCGATGCGGGGGACGAGGCGGCGTCGGCCGCGCTGGGTGCGCTGGGCACGACGGAGCGGCGGCGGGCGCTGCGCGACCTGGTGGTGGCCCATATCGCGGCCGTCCTGGGCCAGGTCGAAGCGGGCGTGCCCATGGACAAGCCGCTGCGCGACCTCGGCCTGGACTCGATGGCCGCCGTCGAACTGCGCGGTCGGCTGAGTACCGCCCTCGGCCTGCACCTGCCGGTGACCCTCGTGTTCAGTCACCCCACCGCGGCGGCCCTGGCCGCCCACCTGGACACCACCCTCGGGCCCGAGAGCACGACCGAAGTCGGTCCGGCGCCGATGGCGTTCGGCCGACTGGAGCACGCGCTCTCCCGGCTGCCCGCCGATTCGGCGACGCGGGCGGCGGTCGCCCGGCGCCTGGAAACCCTGCTGTGGACCTGGCGCGACGCGTGCGATGCCGAGGCGGCGGACCACGCCGCCCTGGACGGGGAGGCGCTGGCCGACTCCTCCGCCGAAGACATGTTCGACCTGCTCGACCGGGAACTGGGGCCCGACAGCGCCTGACCCGACGTAAGGGGACTCCCTCCGGCTTCCCTCCGGCCACCTGGCGAAAGTGGGCTCGCGTGTCGACCAACGCATCGAGCGACGCATCGGCGGACGCATCGACCAACCCTTCGACCAAGCCTTCGACCAACCCTTCGACCAACGAGGAAAAGCTCCTCGACTACCTCAAGCGGACCACCGCCGATCTCGGCCGGACCCGCCGCCGGCTGCGCGAGGTCGAGGCGGCGGCACACGAGCCGATCGCCGTGGTCGCCACCGCCTGTCGCTACCCCGGCGGGGTGGACACGCCCGAGGAGTTGTGGCGGCTCGTCGCCGAAGAGGTGGACGCGCTCGGCGACTTCCCGCGCGACCGCGGCTGGGACGTCGACGGGATCTACGACCCGGACCCCGCCCGGGCCGGGCACACGTACACCCGGCGCGGCGGATTCCTGGCCGGCGCGGCCGACTTCGACGCCGAACTGTTCGGCGTCAACCCGCGCGAGGCACTGGCCATGGACCCGCAACAGCGGTTGTTCCTGGAGACCTCCTGGGAGGTGTTCGAGCGCGCCGGCATCGACCCGACCTCGCTCGGCGGCAGTCGGGTCGGGGTGTTCGCGGGCGCCGTCTCCTCCGGCTACGCCGAGCGGATCGTCGACGTGCCGGAAGAGGTCGAGGGATACCTCGGCACCGGCGGCATGGTCAGCGTCGTCTCCGGGCGCGTCGCCTACACCCTCGGCCTCGAGGGCCCGGCCGTCACGGTCGACACCGCGTGCTCGTCCTCGCTCGTGGCCATCCACCTCGCCGTGCACGCGCTGCGTCGCGGCGAGTGCACGATGGCACTGGCCGGCGGGGTGACCGTGCTGTCCACTCCCGGCATCTTCGTCGAGTTCAGCCGGCAGCGCGGCCTCGCCCCCGACGGGCGCTGCAAAGCGTTCGCCGCGGCGGCGGACGGGACCGGCTGGGCCGAGGGCGCGGGAGTGCTGCTGCTCGAACGGCTCGGCGACGCCGTCCGGGCCGGACACCGCGTACTGGCCGTCATCCGGGGCAGCGCCGTGAACCAGGACGGCGCCGGCAACGGCCTGACCGCCCCCAACGACCTCGCCCAGGAACGGGTCATCCGCCAAGCCCTCGACGCCGCACGGCTGAACGCCCACGACGTCGACGCGGTCGAGGCCCACGGCACCGGTACGGTCCTGGGCGACCCGATCGAGGCGCGGGCGCTGCTGGCCACCTACGGCCGCGACCGGCCCGCCGGACGACCGCTGCGCCTCGGCGCGGTCAAGTCGAACATCGGCCACACCGGCGCGGCGGCGGGCGTGGCCGGCGTGATCAAGATGATCGAGGCCATGCGGCACGAACTGCTGCCGCGCACACTGCACGTGGACGAGCCGACCCCGCACGTCGACTGGTCGTCCGGCGGCGTCGAACTCCTCACCCGGGCCCAACCCTGGCCGAGCGACGGCCGTCCGCGCCGGGCCGGCGTCTCCTCTTTCGGGGTGAGCGGCACCAACGCACACGTGATCGTGGAGGAGGCGCCGCCGTCGCCGGCGGAACCGGCGCCGGGCGAACCCGACGTGCCGACCGGCGCCGACGCCCCCGCGTTGCCCTGGGTCCTCGGTGCCCGGGGCGACGAGGCGTTGCGGGAGCAGGCCGCTCGGCTCGCCGCGTATCTGCGGGCGCGGCCGGGGTTCCGGCCCGCCGACGTGGCCTATTCGCTGGCCGTGTCCCGCGCCGCCCTCGACTCCCGTGCCGTCGTCGTGGGCACCGGTCCCGACGACCTGCTCGCCGGGCTCGACGCACTGGCCCGAGGCGAGGACACCACCCGTGTCGTGCGGGGTCGGGTCGGCCAGGACGCCCGCGTGGCCTACCTGTTCACCGGGCAGGGCGGTCAGCGCCCGGGCATGGGCCGGGAACTGTACGCGGCCTGGCCGGTGTTCGCCGACGCCTTCGACGCGGTGGCCCGGGAGCTGGACGCCCGACTGGCCGGACACGTCGAACGGCCGGTGGCCGAGGTCGTGCTGAGCGTCGACGATCCGGGCACGGCGGAACTGCTCGGGCGGACCGTCTACGCGCAGACCGGCCTGTTCGCGCTCCAGGTCGCCCTGTTCCGACTGTACGAATCGTGGGGCGTGCGCCCCGAGTTGTTGCTGGGCCATTCGATCGGCGAGTTGTCCGCCGCCCACCTGGCCGGGGTGTGGTCGCTGCCCGACGCGGCGGCGCTGGTCGCGGCCCGAGCGCTCGCGATGCAGGAACTGCCCTCAGGCGGCGCGATGGTCGCGGTCGCCGCGAGCGAGGAGGAGGTGCGCGCCGCGATCGCCGACACCGTCGCCGCGCACGGCGGCGCCGTCGACGTGGCGGCGGTCAACGGCCCGGCGGCGGTGGTGGTCTCCGGGGACACCGAGCCGGTGCTCGCGCTGGCCCGCCGGTTCGCCGAACAGGGCCGACGGACCCGGCGGTTGCAGACGAGCCACGCGTTCCACAGCGCGCACATGGACGGCCTGTCCGACCGGTTCCGCGAGGTGGCGGCGAGCGTTTCGGCGTCGGCTCCGCGCATCCAGGTCATCTCCAACCGGACCGGCCGCTCCCTCACGGCGGAGGAGGCGGGCAGCGCGGACTACTGGGTCCGGCACGTGCGCGAGACGGTGCGGTTCGCCGACGGCCTCGCCGCGCTCGCCGACGCGGGCGCGAGCGCGCTGATCGAACTGGGCCCCGACGGGGTGTTGACCGCCCTCGCCCGGGACTTCCCAGCCGCCCGCAGATCCGGATCGGCCGCGATCCCGGTCTGCGTGCCGGCCCTGCGCCGGGGTCGACCGGAGGCGGTGACCGCGGTACACGCCCTCGGCGCCCTGCACGCGTCCGGCAGCCGGATCGACGGCGAGCGGTTCTTCGCCGGCACCGGCGCCCGCCGGATCGACCTGCCCACCTACGCGTTCCGCCGCAGGCGCTACTGGCTCGACGTCGACGCGGGCGCGCCGATGCCGGCCGGCCCGGGGTCGATCGCCACCGGCCACCCGCTGCTCGGCGCCGAACTGAGCCTGGCGGCGGGCGACGGACCGGTCCTCACCGGACGGTTGTCCCGCCGCACCCACCCGTGGCTGGCGGACCACGCGGTCGGCGGCAGCGTGCTCTTCCCCGGCACCGCGTTCGTGGAGGTCGCGATCCGGGCCGGTGACCGGGTGGGCTGCCCGCACGTGGCCGAACTCATGGTGGAGGCACCGCTCGTCGTCCCCGAGCACGACGCGGTGTGGATCCAGGTCACGGTCGGAGCGGTCGAGGAGGCCGGTCGCCGCCGGGTGGAGGTGCACTCCCGGCGCGAGGACACGGGCGATCACGGGTCGGGTACGGACGGCGCGTGGACCCGGCACGCGGTCGGCGTACTCACCCCCGAAGCCGTCGCCGAGACCGCGCCCGACGCGGATCCCGTCACCTCGGCGCCGTGGCCGCCGCCCGGAGCCGAACCCGTCGACCTCGGCGACTTCTACGCCGACCTCGCGGCCGGCGGCTTCGGGTACGGCCCGTCCTTCCGCGGCCTGCGCGCGGCCTGGCGGCTCGGCGATCACGTGTACGCCGAGGTCGCCCTGCCCGACGAACACCTCCCCACCGCCGCCGACTTCCTCCTGCACCCGGCGCTCTTCGACGCGGCCCTGCACGCCGGCGGCCTGATCGAGCACGGGCACGATCCCGGGCAGCCTCGACTGGTGTTCTCCTGGAGCGGGGTGAGCGTGCACGCCGTCGGCGCCGGTGCGCTGCGGGTACGCATGTCGGTCACCGGCGCCGACGCGGTCGAACTGGTCGCCGCCGACGGCTCCGGCAACCCCGTGGTCTCGGTCCGCGAACTGGTGACGCGCCCCAGCGGCCCCGCCGAGCCGGCCGGTGGCGAGCTGTACCGGCTCGACTGGGTCCCACTCGCCGTACCCGAGCAGCCGCAGGACACAACGGACGAGGGCTCGTGGGCGGTGCTCGCCCCCGACCCCTTCGGCCTGCGCGACGCGCTGGAGCGGGCCGGGATCGCGGCGCGCGAGCATCCCGAACTCGGCTCGCCCGCCGAGGAGTCCGCCCCGCCGGCGGTGTTCCTGCTCCCGCTCGCCCCGGAGCCCGTGGCGGCACTGCCCGACGCGGCCGACCGGGCCGTCGAGCGCATGCTGCACACCGTCCGGCAGTGGTTGGCCCACCCCGCGTGGGCGGCGACCCGGTTGGTCGTCCTCACACGCGGTGCGGTCGCGGCCCGCCCCGGCGAGGGCGTCACCGACCCGGCCCACGCGGCCGTCCGGGGCCTGCTGGGCTCGGTACAGGCCGAACACCCGGGGCGGTTCCTGCTCGTCGACATCGACCCGGACGCCGACGCGCCGACCACGCTGCCCGACGCCGTACGGGCGGCCTTCGCCGCCGGCGAGTCGCAGACCGCCCTGCGCGCGGGCGCGGCGCTGGTCCCGAGGATCGCCCGGGGCGACGACACCCAACTGCTGCCCGCCGCCCCCGACGGCCCCTGGGTGCTGGACACCACCGGCGCGGGCGACCTGGACCGCCTCGCGCCGCTGCCCTTCCCGGACGCCGCCCGCTCGCTCGCCCCGCACGAGATCCGGCTCGCGGTGCGCGCCGCCGGCCTCAACTTCCGCGACGTGCTGGTCGGTCTGGGCGTGGTACCCGCGCACGTCGGCATGGGCACCGAGGCCGCCGGGATCGTCACCGAGGTCGGCTCGGCCGCCGGCGCCTGGCGACCCGGCGACCGGGTGACGGGCCGGGTGCCCGCCGCACTCGGCCCGGTCGCCGTCGTCGACCACCGGGCGGTCGTACGCATCCCGGCGGGATGGACGTTCGCCCAGGCCGCCGGCATGCCGGTCGCCTTCCAGACCGCCCACCACGCCCTGTTCGACGTCGCCGCCCTCAAGCCGGGCGAATCCGTCCTGATCCACGCGGCGACCGGCGGCGTGGGCATGGCCGCCGTACGACTGGCCCGGCACCTCGGCGCCGAGGTCTACGCCACGGCGAGCCCCGGCAAGTGGGACACCCTGCGCGAACTCGGCCTGGATGACCGGCACATCGCCTCCTCCCGCACGCTCGACTTCGAGCACGCCTTCGCCGGCGCCGGCGACGGCCGCGGCGTCGACGTCGTGCTCAACGCGCTGGCCCGGGAGTACGTGGACGCCTCGCTGCGCCTGCTGGCCCCCGGCGGCCGACTGGTCGAACTCGGCAAGACGGACCGGCGCGACCCCGAAGCCATCGCCGCGCGCTATCCGGGGGTGACCTATCACCCCTTCGTCGACCCCGGCCCCGAGCGCATCGGCCGCATCCTCACCGAGATCGTCGACCTCGTCGAAGGCGGCGCACTGCACCTGCTCCCGGTGCGCACCTGGGACATCCGGGAGGCGGCACACGCGTACCGGTACATGAGCCAGGCCAGGCACATCGGCAAGATCGTGCTGACCGTGCCCGCCGCACCCGACCCCGACGGCACCGTACTGATCACCGGGGGCACCGGCGCCCTCGGCGGCCTGCTGGCCCGGCACCTGGTGACCGCGCACGGTGCCGGACACCTGCTGCTCACCGGTCGGGCCGGCGAGCGGGCCCCGGGCGCCCGGGCACTGCGCGAGGAACTGCACCGGCTGGGCGCCCGGCACGTCGAGATCGTCGCCTGCGACGTCGCCGATCGGGAGCAACTTGCCGGCGTACTGGCCCGGGTGCCCGCCGCGCACCCCCTGACCGCCGTCGTGCACGCCGCCGGCGTGGTCGAGGACGGCGTGGTCACGTCCATGACCGGCGAGGGGCTGCGCCGGGTGTTGCGCCCGAAGATCGCCGGCGCGATGAACCTGCACCGGCTGACCGCCGACGCCGACCTCGCGATGTTCGTGCTGTACTCGTCGGTGGCCGGGGTGTCCGGCGGCGCGGGACAGGGCGCCTACGCGGCGGCCAATACCTTCCTGGACGCACTGGCCCACCACCGCCGGGCGGCCGGGCTGCCCGGCGTCTCGCTGGCCTGGGGGTTGTGGGACCAGGCGAGCGGGATCACCGCCGGCCTCGGTCCGGCCGACCGGGCCCGGGCGGTGCGTTCCGGGATGGTGCCGCTGTCCGCCGCGCAGGGCCTGGCCCTGTTCGACGCCGCCACGAAACTGCCGGATCCGCTGCTGCTGCCGCTGCGCTTGGACGGCGCGGCCCTGGAACGCGGCGCCGGCCCGGTGCCCGCGGTCTTGCGCGGCCTGGTGCGCGGCCCGGGGCGGCGGAGCGTTCGCACCACCGCCCGGGCGGAGCCGGCCGCCGACCTGGGACGGCGCCTGGCCGCTTCGGCCGAGGCGGATCGGCACAGGCTGCTGGTCGACCTGGTCTGCGGCCACGCGGGTACCGTGCTGGGCCTCGGCGGCGCGGACGCGGTGGACCCGCACCGAGGCTTCACCGACATCGGCTTCGACTCGCTGACCGCCGTGGAACTGCGCAACCGCCTCGACGCCGCCACCGACCTGCGGCTGCCCGCCACCCTGGTCTTCGACCACCCGACCCCGGCCGACCTCGCCGACCACCTGTACGCCGAACTCGTCCCCGACACCGACACCTCCGCCGCGGTGCCCGCGCTGCTCGCCGAACTGGACCGCCTGGCCGCCCGGCTCGCCGAGGTGCGGGCCGACGAGGACGACCGCGCCGAGATCGCGGGCCGGATCGACCGGCTGCGCACCGCGTGGCGCGGCCGGGAGGAGTACGCGGCCGGGGCCGGCGCCTCGGCATCCGCCGCCGCGCGGCTCGAAGCGGCGAGCGCGGACGAGGTGCTCGACTTCATCGACCGCGAACTCGGGTCGTCCTGACCGGGGTTCCCCCGGCCGGTACAGCCCCGTCGAGCCGCCGGCACAGCTCGGCTCGGCCCCGTTTCGGCATCGTTCAGCTTCCGTCAGCCCCGTACAGCCCAGGAAGGACCGACACGACCATGCCGGACCGCGACCCGCCGGACAACCACAAGCTGGTCGGCTACCTCAAGCGCGTGGCCGCAGAACTGCACGACGCACGCGCGCAGTTGCGTCGCGTCGAGGAGCGGGACACGGAGCCCGTCGCGATCGTCGCGATGGCCTGCCGCTTCCCGGGTGGGGTGGCCTCGCCCGAGGACCTGTGGCGCCTGGTGGCCGAGGGGCGCGACGCGATCGGACCGCTGCCGACCGATCGCGGCTGGGACGTGGACGGGCTCGACGCCGTCGCCGGGAGCCGGGTGCGACAGGGCGGATTCCTCGACCGTGTGGCCGACTTCGACCCCGAGTTCTTCGGCATCTCGCCGCGCGAGGCCCTGGCGATGGACCCGCAGCAGCGCGTCCTGCTCGAAGTGGGCTGGGAGTTGTTCGAACGCGCCGGCCTGGACCGCGCCGCCGTGCGCGGCAGCCGTACCGGCGTCTTCGTCGGCGGCGGCTGGACCGGCTACGGCAGCGACCTGGGGGAGGTGCCCGACGGCGTCGGCGACCACCTGGCCACGGGGACGATCATCAGCGTCCTGTCCGGCCGCCTCGCCTTCGTGTACGGACTCGAGGGCCCCGCCGTCACCGTCGACACCGCGTGCTCGTCCTCGCTGGTCGCCCTGCACCTCGCCGTCCGGGCGCTGCGCGGCGGCGAATGCACGATGGCGCTGGCCGGCGGGGTCACGGTGATGCCGCACATGGGCGTGTTCGGCGCGCACGGTCGGCAGCACGGCATGGCACCGGACGGCCGATGCAAGGCCTTCGGCGCCGGCGCCGACGGCACCGGCTGGTCCGAGGGCGCCGGACTGCTCCTGCTGGAACGGCTCTCCGACGCGCGCCGCGCCGGCCGGCGGGTACTGGCCGTGGTGCGCGGCAGTGCGGTCAACCAGGACGGCGCCGGCAGCGGCCTGACCACGCCCAACGGCCCCGCGCAACGCCGGGTGATCCGGCAGGCGTTGGCCGACGCCCGGCTCACCCCGGACGACATCGACGCGATCGAGGCGAGCGCCACCGGCACCCCTCTCGGCGACCCGATCGAGGCGCGGGCCCTGCTGGCCGGCTACGGGTCGGGCCGCGACCCCCGGCAACCCCTGTGGCTCGGCTCCCTCAAGTCCAACGTGGGCCACACCCAGTCCGCCGCCGGAGTCGCGGGCGTGATCAAGACGGTCATGGCGCTGCGCCACGGCGTGCTGCCCAAAACACTGCACGCGGACGAGCCGACGCCGCACGTGGACTGGTCGGCCGGCACCGTACGCCTGCTGACCGAGGCGCGGCCGTGGCCCGACACCGGGGAACGGCCGCGCCGGGCCGGGGTCTCGTCCTTCGGGATCAGCGGCACCAACGCGCACGTCGTCGTCGAACAGGCTCCGGACGAACCAGAGTTCGAGTCGGAGCGGATCGCGGTCGTGAGCCGGCCGCCGGCGCCCTGGGTGTTGTCGGCGCGCGACGAGCAGGGGCTGCGCGCACAGGCGGAACGACTGGCGGCCCGGGTCGCCGCCGAGCCCGACCTCGTGCCCGACGATGTCGCCTACTCGCTGGCCACCACCAGGACGGCACTGGCCTGCCGCGCCGCGCTCACCGCCGCCGACCTCGACGGCTTCGCCACACGGCTACGGGCCCTGGCCGCCGGCGAGGGGACGGTGGCCATGGCCGCACGGGACCCGCGGCCGGTCTTCGTCTTCCCGGGTCACGGCCCGTCGTACCGCACCGACCCGTTTCGCGAACTGCTCGACACGAGCCCGGAGTTCGCCGCGACCATCGCCGAGTGTCAAAGCGCGCTCGACCCCTGGGTCGACTGGTCGATCGCCGAGCTGTTGCGCGCGGCGGACGAGCGGGCGCCGACACGGGTCGACGTCGCCGAGCCCCTGTCGTGGGCCGTGGCGGTCGCGCTCGCCCGGCTCTGGCAGGCGCACGGCGTGCGACCCGCCGCCGTGGTGGGCCACGGCCCCGGCGAGATCGCCGCGGCCTGCGTCGCGGGCGGCCTGACCCTGGCGGACGGCGCCAAGGTGGCCGCCCTGCGCGGGCGGGCCCTGCACGAACTGGCCGGCACCGGCCGCACGGTCGCGGGCGCGGTGTCGGACCACACCCCGAACGCGCCCCACGTGGAGGCGATCCGCGCCCGGCTGACGCGGGATCTGGCCGACCTCGCGCCGATGCCGGCCACCGTGCCGTTCCACTCCTCGACGACCGGCACACCGGCGGACACCGCCGTGCTCGACGCCGACCACTGGTGCGGGAACCTGCGGCGGCAGGGGCGCTTCGACGTCGTCGGCGGCCTGTTGGTGGAGGGGCACGACGTCTTCATCGAGATCGGCGTCCACCCGGTCCTCACCACCGCGTCGGCCGATACGATCGCCGCCGCCGAGGTGCCGGCGGTCGTGCCGGCGACGCTGCCGCGCCGGGCGGACGGTTCCGGCGGCTTCGCCGAGGCCCTGGCCGCCGCGCACGTGCACGGGCTCGGCGTCGACTGGCGGCATCTGTTCGACGGGTGGGCGGTGCCGCCGCGCCGGGTGGATCTGCCGACCTACGCGTTCCGGCGTCGGCGCTTTTGGCCGGCGATCGTCGGTGGCGGGGAGGCCGGCGGCGGACATCCGCTGCTCGGCGCCCGACCCGCGCGCCTCGACGCCGGGCCGGCCGGCATCGACGGCGGCGCGCCGGTTCGGGGCAACTCCACGACGGAGGACGGTGATCGGGACGTCGACCGCTTCGTTCGCGAACTGCTCGCCCTCGACGCGCCGGCGCGCGAACGTGCGCTGACCCGGCTGGTTCGAGTCCAGGCCGCGGCGGCCCTCGGCTACGACAGCGCCGAAGCCGTCGACCCGGACAGCCCGTTCAAGAGCCTCGGCGTCGATTCCGTCATCGCCCTCGACCTGCGCAACCGCCTGGCCGCACACATCGGCCGGCAGCTGCCCGCCACCCTGGTCTTCGACCACCCGACGGTCGTCGCACTCGCCCGACACCTGCGCACCGAACTGCTTGCTCCGGAAGACGAGTTCCCGACGCGTTCGGCACCGG
The DNA here is from genome assembly GCF_042793325.1 of Embleya sp. NPDC056575. Taxonomy (NCBI): domain Bacteria; kingdom Bacillati; phylum Actinomycetota; class Actinomycetes; order Kitasatosporales; family Streptomycetaceae; genus Embleya; species Embleya sp. NPDC056575. The sequence goes on along the minus strand of NZ_JBHTVA010000022.1, from coordinate 44,213 downwards.
CCCCGGCCCGCGTCGACCACGAACCGCTGGCCATCGTCGGCATGGCCTGCCGCTTTCCGGGCGGCGTAGGCTCGCCCGAGGACCTGTGGCGCATGCTGGCCGACGGCCGCGACGCACTGACCGACTTCCCCACCGACCGCGGATGGCCGCTCGACGGGCTCTACCACCCCGATCCCGACCACCCCGGCACCAGCTACGTGCGCTCGGGCGGCTTCGTCGAGCACGCGACCGACTTCGACGCGGGCTTCTTCGGCATCTCGCCGCGCGAGGCGTTGGCGATGGACCCGCAACAGCGCCTCCTCCTGGAGACCTCGTGGGAGGTGTTCGAACGGGCCGGGATCGATCCCGCCACCCTGCGCGGCTCCGACACAGGCGTGTTCGTCGGCGCCGTCGACATCGGCTACCCGACCGGAATGCGCGTCCCCGACGAACTCGGCGGCTACCTCGGCACCGGGAACGCCGCGAGCGTCGCCTCCGGCCGTCTCGCCTACACCTTCGGCCTGGAGGGACCGGCGATCACGGTCGACACGGCCTGTTCGTCCTCGCTGGTCGCGCTGCACCTGGCCGGGCAGGCGCTGCGTGGCGGCGAATGCTCCATGGCGCTGGCCGGCGGTGTCACGGTGTACGCCAACCCCGCGGCGTTCGTGGAGTTCAGCCGGCAGCGGGTGCTCGCCGCCGACGGCCGGTGCAAGCCGTTCGCCGCCGCCGCCGACGGTACCGGCTGGTCCGAAGGCATCGGCATGCTGCTCGTCGAACGACTGTCCGACGCGCGCCGCAACGGCCACCGCGTCCTGGCGACCATCCTCGGCTCGGCCGTCAACCAGGACGGCGCGAGCAACGGCCTGACCGCGCCCAACGGACCGGCGCAACAACGGGTGATCCGGCAGGCGTTGGCGAGTGCCCGACTGACCGCGCGGGACGTGGACGCCGTCGAGGCACACGGCACCGGCACCGCCCTCGGCGACCCGATCGAGGCCCAGGCCCTGATCGCCACCTACGGCCGGGAACACCACGCGGACGAGCCGGTCCGGCTGGGCGCGCTCAAGTCCAACATCGGGCACACCGCCGCCGCCGCGGGTGTGGCCGGAGTGATCAAGATGGTGTTGGCGATGCGGCACGGCGTGATGCCGAAGACGCTGCACGTCGATGCGCCGACGCCGCATGTGGACTGGTCGGCCGGCACGGTGGAGTTGTCGACCCAGGCGCGTCCGTGGCCGGAGACGGGCCGGCCGCGTCGGGCCGCGGTGTCGTCGTTCGGGATCAGCGGGACGAACGCGCACACCGTGCTCGAATACCGCCCGCCCGAGCCGCCGTGCGTCGAGGGGCGGGCCGATCCGGGCGTACTGCCGTACCTGCTCTCGGCCGCGACACTGCGGGCGCTCGCCGCCCAGGCCGAACGGCTGCACGCGCATCTCACCGCCGAAGGAGCGGAGTTCGCCCCGGCCGACCTCGCCGCCGCGCTGGCCGGCAGCCGTGCCGCACTGGAGCACCGGGCGGTGGTGACGGCCGCGGACCGGGCCGAGTTGCTGGCCGGCCTTGCCGCCCTCGCGGCGGGAGACCCGATCGGCACCGTGACCGTCGGCCTCGCACGGGCGGACCGCCGACCGGTGTTCCTCTTCGGCGGCCAGGGCGGTCAGCGGGTCGGGATGGGGCGTGAACTGCACGCCGTCCATCCGGTGTTCGCGGCGGCCTTCGACGAGGTCGTGTCCGCGTTGGACGACCGGTTGGCCGGGCACGTGGCGCATTCGGTGCGGGACGTGGTCTTCGGGACGGAGGGCACCGAAGGGCTCCTGGACGAGACGGTGTTCGCCCAGGCGGGGTTGTTCGCGGTGGAGTGCGCGCTGTTTCGACTGGTCGAATCGTTCGGCGTGCGGCCGGAGTTCCTGCTCGGGCACTCGATCGGGGAGTTGGCCGCCGCACACGTGGCGGGCGTGTGGTCGCTCGCGGACGCGGCGACCGTCGTCGCGGCGCGTGGGCGGTTGATGCAGGCGCTGCCGGCGGGTGGGGCGATGGTCGCGGTGCAGGCGACGGAGGACGAGGTTCGCAGCGCCTTGGACGGGCGGGGCACGGCGTGTGTGGCCGCCGTCAACGGGCCTGTGTCCGTAGTGGTTTCGGGGGACGAGGACGCCGTACTGGCGGTCTCCGCTCGCTTCGCGGAGCAGGGTCGACGGACCAGGAGGCTGCGGGTCGGCCACGCGTTCCACTCGGCGCGGATGGAGCCGATGCAGGCCGAATTCCGTGCCGTGCTGGCGGGTGTCTCCTACGCCGACCCGCGGATTCCGATGTTGTCCAACCTCACCGGCGCCGTCGCCGGCGACGGCGAGTTGGCGAGCCCGGACTACTGGCTGCATCAGGTACGCGAGCCGGTCCGCTTCGCCGACTGCGTCGCGTCGGTGCGGGCTTCGGGCGATCTTGTACTGGTCGACGTCGGGCCCGACGGGACGTCCACCGCGATGGCCCGCGAATGCCTCGGCCCGGCCGTCCGGACGCCGACCGCCGAGACGCCGACCGCCGATACACCGACCGCCGAGACGCCCTCCGTCGCGCTGCTGCGCCGGGACCGGCCGGAACGGGCCACGTTCACCGCCGCCCTGGGTGCGCTGCACGCATACGGGACACCCGTCGACTGGTCCGCCTCGCTCACCGGGCGCGGCTCGGCGGTCGACCTGCCCACCTACCCGTTCCAGCGACAGCGCTACTGGCTCGACCCACTGCCCGACGCGCGCACGACCGGCGACCCGGACAGGTGGCGGTACCGCGCCGAATGGACCGCGTGGACCGAACGATCCGACGCCGAACCGATCGGCACCTGGCTCGTGGTGAGCCATCCGACGAGCCCGTACACGGACACCTGCGTGCAAGCGCTCGAAGGGCGCGGTGCCGCCGTGACCCGGCTTCGGGTCGACGCGACGGAGTGCGATCGCGGCGTGCTCGCCGGGCACCTGCGCCGCCTCGGCCCGCTCGACGGTGTGCTCTCGCTGCTGTCCGACCTGCCGGGCGAACCCGCCGACCTGCCGGGACTGTCCCACGGCCTGGCGGCCACCCTCGCCCTCGTCCGGGCGTTCGCCGACACCCGTCCCGGAGGCAGATTGTGGTGCCTGACCTCCGGCGCGGTATCCGTCGCGGAGGGCGACCCGCTCGGCGCTGCCGACCAGGCCGGGATCTGGGGATTCGGCCGCACCGCCGCGCTCGAACTGCCCGGCCTCTGGGGTGGTCTCGTGGATCTCCCCGACGGCACGCGGCCCACGGTCGACACCGTCACGGAGGAGGCCGACGCCGCCGACGTCCGGTCCCGGCTCGCCGACGTGCTCGCACAGGGTGCCGAGGACCAGGTGGCGATCCGCGCCGACGGCGTCCACGTACGCCGCCTGGTCCGCGCGCCCGACTCCACCGGGACCGCCGACCGGCCCTGGCAGCCCACCGGCACCGTACTGATCACCGGCGGTACCGGCGGCCTCGGCGCGCACGTGGCGCGCTGGGCGGCGGGCGCGGGCGCGGAGCGGGTGGTCCTGGCCGCGCGTCGGGGTGCGCGGGCCCCCGGGGCGAAAGACCTCGCGGCCGAACTGTCCGGCCTCGGCGTCGCCGTACTGGTCGAGAGTTGTGACACGGCCGACCGGCACGCGGTGGAGCGTCTGGTCGAGCGCGTCGACGCCGACGGGCCGCCGCTGAGCGCGGTGGTACACGCCGCCGGGGTGGCCCAGGCCGCGCCGATCGCGGACACCGATCCGGTCGAGGCGGCGCGCGTCATCGCGGGCAAGGCCGCCGGCGCCGCCCACCTGGACGCCGTGCTGGGCGAGCGCCCACTGGCGGCGTTCGTGCTCTTCTCGTCGATCGCCGGCATCTGGGGCAGCGGCGGTCAGGGCGTCTACGCGGCCGCCAACGCACACCTCGACGCGCTGGCCCGGGACCGGCGCGCCCGCGGCCTGGTCGCCACGTCGATCGCCTGGGGCCCGTGGGCCGGAGGCGGCATGGTCGAGCACGCCGACGGGGACCGGCTCGCCCGGCTCGGCCTGCGCGCGATGGACCCGCGGGCCGCGGTGGCCGCGATGGCCCGTGCGGTGGGCCGCGGCGACGCCGACGTGGTCGTCGCCGACGTCGATTGGCCCGCCTTCGCCGCGAGTTTCACGTCCTCGCGCCCGAGCCCGCTGCTCCGCGGCCTGCCCGAGGTCGACGCCGCGCTCGCGGCACCGGGCGCCGGCGCCGGCGCGGCGGACCCCGGCCTGATCGGGCGGCTGGCCGCGGCGGGACCGGCGGAAAGCCAGACGATCCTGCTCGACCTCGTACGCGGCCAGGTCGCGGCCGTCCTGGGCCACACCTCGGCCGGGCGGATCCGGGCCGACCAGGCGTTCGGCGACCTGGGCTTCGATTCGCTGACCGCCGTCGACCTGCGCGACCGGCTCGGTCGGGCGACCGGCGTCGAACTGCCGAGCACGCTGGTGTTCGACCACCCGACACCCGTCGACCTGGCCGCCCGACTGCGGGCCGCGCTGACCGACGGCGACGCATCGGTGCTCACCCCGGTGCTGGCCCAACTCGACGGCCTGGAAGCCGCGTTCGGCCGGGTTGCCGACGAGGACCCGCAGGTCCGGGCCCGCGTCGTACTGCGCATGCGCCGCTTCGCCGAACGGCTCGGCGCCCTCGACCGGGACGACACCGCGACCCCCGACGGAGCCCGAGTCGAGGCCGCATCCGACGACGAACTGTTCGCGCTGCTCGACGACCATCTCGAAACCCCCGGGCAGACCCCGAAAGGTGACCACTGATGAGCGGCGGCGAAGACCGACTTCGGGACTACCTCAAGCGCGCGACCGTCGATCTACAGCGGGCCCGCGCCCGGATCGCCGAGTTGGAGCGGCCACCCGAGCCGATCGCCGTGATCGGCATGGCCTGCCGCTACCCCGGCGGCGTGCGCTCGCCCGAGGACCTGTGGCGGCTGGTCGCCGATGGCGTGGACGCGGTGAGCGGCTTCCCGAACGATCGTGGCTGGGCCGTGGACGAGCTTTACCACCCCGATCCCGGACACCGGGGCACCAGCTATACGCGCGAGGGCGGATTCCTGTCCGGAGCGGGCGAGTTCGATGCCGGCTTCTTCGGGATCTCGCCGCACGAGGCGCTGGTCATGGACCCGCAGCAGCGGCTGCTCCTGGAGACCTCGTGGGAGGCGTGCGAACGGGCCGGGATCGATCGGCGTGCCCTGAAGGGCAGTTCGACCGGAGTCTTCGTCGGCGGCACGCCCAGCGGCTACGGCTTCGGGGTCGAGCGCCTGCCCGACGGGGTCGAGGGATACGCGCTCACCGGCGGGGTGGGCAGCGCGATGTCGGGCCGGGTGTCCTACGTGCTCGGCCTCGAAGGTCCGTCGGTGACCGTGGACACCGCGTGTTCGTCCGCGCTGGTGGCGCTGCACCTCGCCGTGCGGGCGCTGCGCGGCGGCGAGTGCACGATGGCGCTCGCGGGCGGGGCGAGCGTGATCGTGAACCCGGCCGTCTTCGTCGAGTTCAGCCGGCAGGGCGTGTTGTCCGCCGACGGCCGATGCAAGTCCTTCGCCGCCGCGGCCGACGGCACCGGGTGGGCCGAAGGGGTCGGGATGCTCCTGGTCGAGCGGCTGAGCGACGCGCGCCGCAAGGGGCACCCGGTACTGGCCGTGGTGCGCGGCAGCGCGGTCAACCAGGACGGCGCGAGCAACGGCCTCACCGCCCCCAACGGCCCCGCGCAACGACGGGTGATCGAGGCGGCGTTGGCGAACGCGGGCCTGGCCCCCGCAGACATCGACGCGGTGGAGGCGCACGGTACCGGCACCCGGCTCGGCGACCCGATCGAGGCCCGGGCGCTGATCGCCACGTACGGCGGCGGCCGGGACCCCGAACGGCCGCTGTGGATCGGCTCGGTGAAATCCAACATCGGGCACACCGCCGCCGCCGCGGGCGCCGCCGGGGTCATCAAGATGGTGATGGCGATGCGCCACGGCGTGCTGCCCGGTACGTTGCACGTGGATGCGCCGACTCCGCACGTCGACTGGACCGCGGGCGCCGTCGAAGTACTCGCCGAGGCCAGGAGTTGGCCCGGCGACGGAACACCGCGCCGCGCCGGCGTGTCGTCCTTCGGGATCAGCGGTACCAACGCGCATCTGATCCTCGAACAGGCCCCCGAGGCGGCCCCGGTCCCCGACGGGGAAGGGGAGCCCGCCGCACCGGTGTTGACCGACCCCGCCGTGCTGCCGTTCGTCCTGTCCGCGGACAACCCCGAGGGCCTGCGGGCCCAGGCCGCGCGCCTGGCCGCCCACCTGGACACCGACGCCGGCCGGGACGCCGGGCTGCCCGACCTGGCCCACTCCCTGCACGTCACCCGATCCGCTCTGGACCACCGCGCCGTGGTCCGGGTCGACGACCGCGACCGACTCCGGAAGGCGCTGGCGGGCCTCGCCGCCGGCACCCCGACCGCCGCGGTGACCCGGGGCCAGGCCCGATACGGCGAACGCGTCGTGTTCGTCTTCCCCGGCCAGGGCTCCGAGTGGGTTCGGATGGCGGTCGAACTGCTCGACCACGCACCGGTGTTCGCCGCACAGATCGCGGCGTGTCAGCAGGCCCTCGCCCCGTATGTGGACTGCTCCCTCGAAGAGTGGTTGCGCGCCGATGCCGACACCGCACAGGCGTGGTTGACCCGCATCGACGTACTGCCGGTGGTGTTGTGGGCGGTGATGATCGCCCTGGCCGAACTGTGGCGCGCCTGCGGTGTCGAACCCGCCGCCGTGGTCGGCCACTCGCAGGGGGAGATCGCCGCCGCCTACATCGCGGGCGCCCTGACCCTGGCCGACTCCGCGAAGATCGTCGCCCTGCGCAGCAGAACCGTCGTGGCACTGGCCGGCCGCGGCGGCGTGCTCTCCGTCGGTGAACCCGCCGCCCGGGTCGCCACACGGTTGGGACGGTGGCCCGGCCGGTTGTCGATCGCCGTGCTCAACGGCCCCGTCTCCACCGGGGTCTCCGGCGACACCGCCGCCCTCGACGAACTCTCGGCGGAATACGCGGCCGAGGGCATCCGCCACTGGCGCATTCCCACCACCTACGCCTCGCACAGCCCCCAGGTGGAGGAGATCCGCGACGGGTTGGTCGACGCCCTCACCGGGATCGAACCGCGCCCGGCCCGCATCCCGTTCTATTCGACGGTCACCGCCGGCCGACACGACGCCGGCGAACTCGACGCCGACTACTGGTACCGCAACCTGCGGCAGACCGTGCGCTTCGAGGAGACCGTACGCAACCTGGTCGACGCCGGACACACCGCCTTCATCGAGATCAGTCCGAATCCCCTGCTGGTCCCGGGCATCGAGCAGATGCTGGACGAAACGGACCGCACCGCGGTCGTGCTCGGCACACTGCGCTACGGCCGATCGGACGTGGCCCGATTCCTCGGCTCGCTCGCCGAGGCCCACGTGCACGGGCTGCCGGTCGCGTGGAGCGCGGTCCTGGGCGCCGACTTCGGCCGGCGGGTGCCGCTGCCGACGTACGCGTTCCGACACCGGCACTACTGGCTGGAGTCCGGCGGCGGCCGGACCGGCGCGGACGAGGCCGGGCTCGCCCCCGTCGACCATCCGCTGCTGCGCGCCGGCACCACGTTGTCCGACCTCGGCCGATCGGTGCTGACCGGGTCGATCTCGGCGCGTACGCACCCCTGGGCCGCGGAACACGCCGTCGGCGACACCGCCGTGTTGCCCGCGACGGCCCTGGTGGAGCTGGCGATCCGGGCGGGCGACGAGGTGGGCTGTGGCCGCGTCGACGAACTCGACCTCGACGCACCGGCGATCCTGCCGCCGACGGGTGGAGTGCGGCTGCAGGTCGTGGTGGGCCCACCGGACGAGACGGGCCGTCGCGAACTCACCGTGCACTCGCGCCCGGTGGGCGACGAGGCCGCGGATGACGGGGGTTGGCGGCGCAACGCCACCGCCGTACTCGATCCGCGGGTTGCCGCCGCGGACTTCGACCTCACCACCTGGCCGCCGGCCGACGCGGTCGCGGCGGACACCGATGCCGTCCGGGACCGGGCTCGGGCCGACGGCCGGGCGTACGGGCCCGGCTTCCAGGGCCTGGAGCAGGTCTGGCGGGTGGGCGAGGAGGTGTACGCGGAGGTCGCGCTGGGGGAGCGGGAGCGCGCCGAGGCCGGGCGCTACGGCCTGCATCCGGTGCTGCTCGACCTCGCGCTCCGGCCGTACGACCGGACCGACTCGGGTGACGCGCACGACGGGGTCCTGCTGCCGTGGACCTGGCGCGGCGTCTCGCTGCACGCCTCGGGAGCGCGGCGGCTGCGTGTGCGGCTCGTGCCTCGCGGCGCGGACGCGGTCACCGTGCTGGTGGCCGACGCCATGGGTGCTCCGGTGTTGCGCGCCGAATCCGTCGAACTGCGCCGGGTCCGGGTCGAGCGGGCGATCGGCGCGGATGTGCCGCGCGGCCCCGCCCGGGCGCCGGCTCGGCGGGTGGCGGTGGACGACGCGACGGGCTCGGGGCCCTCGCTCGGGCGGCGGTTGTCCGGACTGTCCGCGGCGGACCGCGAGGACGTCCTCGTCGACCTGATCCGCGCGCAGGTCGCCGCGGTCCTGGGCCACGGGTCGGCGGGCGCGGTGGATCCGGACCGGGCCTTCCGCGACCTCGGCTTCGAGTCGGTCACCGCCGTGGAACTGCGCAACCGCCTCACCGCCGACACCGGACTGCGGCTGCCCGCGACGCTGGTCTTCGACTACCCCACGTCCGTCGACCTGGCGCGTCGGCTGCTGGCGGATCTGGCTCCGGAACCGGCCGGGCCGCCGCCTCCCGGCCCGGGGGCGCCCGCAACATCGCGCGTCGGCGGCCCGCCCGCCCACGACCGCACCGAGGAGGCGGTGGCATCGATCGCGCGGATGGACGCCGACGACCTCGTACGCCTCGCCCTCGACGGCCTCGACGAACTCTGACAACGAGACCGACCCGGACGAGCGGCGGCGGCGGCTGTCGACGGGCGTGGGCGCAGTGGGTCGGGGGGCGTACGGGCGGCGTCAGTGGGATGCGCCGAGCCAGTACGGCTCGCGTTGGAATGGGTAGGTCGGCAGGTCGACGCGGCGGGCGGGTACGTCCCGGAACAGCGTGGCGGGGTCCGGGGCGGCGCCGGCCGTGTACAGCCTGGCCACCGCCAGCGCCACCGCGCGAGGGGCGGGCAGTGTGTCCGACAACAGGTGCACCGTGCCCGGTCGGTCGCGGCCGGGAGCGCCGAGCACCACGACGAGGTCGGTGTCGAGTGTTCCGGTCGTCGCGTCGGACCCCTCGCCCGAGGCACCGGCGAGCAGCGCGGCGGCGTCGATCCGCGCGCCGCCGCCCGCCGCCAGGACCGGAACGCGCGGTGGCGCGACCGCGCGGTCGTTCGGGTCGGCGCTGCCCCGGACGGCCACGGCGGCGGCCTGACGCAGGGTCAGGATGCCGCCGAGATGGGCGGCGGCGAGCCGGCCCGCGCCGCGCCCGGCGATGGCGTCCGGGCGCAGCCCCAGGCCCTCCAGGAGCCGGTACGCGGCGACATGTGCCGCGAACGCGGCCGCGCCGGCGTGCGGTTCGGCGTCCTTGCCCGGTGTGGGCAGCGGTTGATCCAGGTGGGGGGCGAGGGCGTGGGCGGCCTCGTCCCAGGCGTGCGCGTAGGCCGGGAACGCCGCGTAGAACTCGGCCTCGGCGGCGGCCGAGCGCTCCTCTGCGCCGGGCAGCAGCGCCACCAGGCGGGCGTCGTCGCCGGCGGCCCGGCCGGTGACCACGGCCGGATGCGCGCTGCCGGCGGCCAACGCGGCCAGGGCGTCCAGGAGTTCGGCCCGCTCCGTCACCGGGATCGCGGCGCGCTGCTCGAACACGGTGCGGGTGGTGGCCAGCGCCCGGGCCACTTCGGCCGCGGTGACGGTGTCCGGGCCGGCCGCCAGGTGCTCGCGCAGCCGGCGGGCCTGTGCGGCGAGCGCGGGTGCGGTGCGGGCCGACAGCAGGCACGGCGGCGAGGACGATCCGGCCTCGTGTACCGGCGTGGTGGACTCCTCGGGCGGCTGCTCCAGGATGAAGTGCACCTTGGTGCCGTTGCCGCCGAACGAGGACACCCCGGCGCGGCGCGGCCGTCCGGTCTCCGGCCACGGCATCGCCCGATGGGGCAGGGCGATGCCGCTGTGCTCCCAATCGACGTCGGGCAGCGGCTCGGCGGCGTGCAACGCCTCCGGTATGACGCCGTGCCGCATCGCCAGGATCGTCTTGATCACGCCGACCACCCCCGACGCGGCGTGGGGGTGGCCGATGTTCGCCTTGACGCTGCCCACCCACAGGGGCCGGTCGGCGGGACGGTGCCGGCCGTACGCGTCGATGATCGCCTCGGCCTCGACGGCGTCGCCGAGCGGGGTTCCGGTGCCGTGCGCCTCGACCACGTCGATGTCGGCCGGGCCCAATCCGGCCTCGGCGAGCGCCAGTCGCATCACCCGGCTCTGCGACGGGCCGTGTGGCGCGGTCAGCCCGTTGCCGGCGCCGTTGTGGTTCAGCGCCGAGCCGCGGATCACCGCGAGTTCCGGGTGCCCGCGGCGCCGGGCCTCGGAGCGGCGTTCGACGATCAGTACGCCGGCGCCCTCGCCCCACCCGGTGCCGTCGGCGGCGGCCGAGAACGACTTGCACCGGCCGTCGGGCGCGATGCCGCCGAGGTTGTCGAAGGCGGCCGGGAAGGCCAGCACGGTCACCCCGCCGACCAGCGCGGAGTCGCACTCGCCGCGCCGCAGCGCCTGGCAGGCCAGGTGCAGGGCGACACCGGAGGACGAACAACCGGTGTCGACGGTGAGCGTGGGCCCCTCCAGACCGAACGTGTAGGCCACCCGGGCGCAGGCGAACGTCGGGCCGGAGCCGGAGGACACGTAGGGCAGGCTCGCCGGCGGAACCGCCCCCGGGTCGAAGACATAGTTCTGGTAGAAGGTGCCCAGGTAGGCGCCGACGCGGCCGGCGTCCACCCGGCGGGGGTCCTGTCCCGCGCGCTCCCACGCCTCCCACGCCAGTTCCAACAACAACCGCTGCTGGGGGTCGATCACCAGCGCCTCGTCCGGCCCGATGTCGAAGAACGCCGGGTCGAAGCCCGAGGCGCCGGTGATGAACCCGCCCTCGGGCAGCAGGCCGACGCCGGGCATGGTGTCGATCAGGGCGGCGAACCGGCCCCGATTCCAGCCGCGGTCGTTTGGGGCGGGCCCGATCGCGTCGCCGCCGGCCGCCAACAACTCCCAGAGCGCTTCCGGTGATTCGATGCCGCCGGGGAGTCGGCAGCTCATCCCGACGACGACCACCGGATCGTCCTCGCCGACCGGCTCGGCGCGACGGCGCGCGGCGCCGATCGGGGCGGGTTCGTCCGTATCCCCGGTGAGTCGGGCGCGCAGGTGTCGGGCGACGGCGCCGGGTGTGGGGTGGTCGTAGATCAGGCCGACCGGCAGGCGCAGTCCGGTGCCGGCGGCCAGCCGGTTGCGCAGGTCGACGGCGTTGAGCGAGTCGAAGCCCAGTTCGCGGAAGGGCCGCCCCGGGCCGACCGCGTCGCCGTCGGGGTAGCCGAGGACGGCGGCGGCCTGGGCGCGGACGAGGTCGAGCAGGATCCGGGTGCGCTCGGCGGGCGGTTCGGCGGCCAGTCGGGCGGCGAGGTCCGCGCCGTCGCCCACGCCCGTGCCCGCGCCGACGGCACGGCGCAGCGGGGCGCGGATCAGGCCGCGGTACAGCGGCGGCGGGGCGCTGCCGGCGAGTCGGCGCGCGAAGGTGTCCAGGTCGATGCGCAGCGGTACGAACAGCGCGGTGTCGCTGCCCAGCGCGGCGTCGACGACGGCCATGCCCTCCGCCGTCGACAGGGCCAGGACCCCGGCGTCGGCCATGCGCTCCCGGTCGGCACTCGACATGCGGCGGGTCAACTCGCTCAGCTCCGCCCACGGGCCCCAGGCCAGCGAGGTGGCGGGCAGGCCGTGCGCGCGGCGGCGGGCGGCCAGGGCGTCCAGGAAGGTGTTGGCGGCGGCGTAGTTGGCCTGCCCGGGGGTGCCGAGCACGCCGGCGGCCGAAGAGTAGAGCACGAACGCGGCCAGGGGCGCGTCGCGGGTGAGTTCGTCGAGGTGCACGGCCGCGTCCACCTTGGGGCGGAAGACGGCGGCCAGGCGCTCGGGGGTCAGCGCGTCCACGACGGTGTCGTCGACGGCCGCCGCGGTGTGCACGACGGCGGTGAGGGGATGCTCGGCGGGGATGGCGGCCAGGACGGCGGCGAGTGCGTCCCGGTCCGCGGCATCGCACGCGGTGATGGTGACGTGGGCACCGAACTCGCGCAATTCTGCGGCCAGTTCGTCGGCACCGGGGGCGGTGGGGCCGCGTCGGCTGAGCAGGGCCAGGCGCCGGATGCCGTGTCGGGTCACCAGGTGGCGGGCCACGAGTCCGCCGAGGGTGCCGGTGCCCCCGGTGATCAACACGGTGCCGTTCGGGTCGAGCGGGGTGTGTTCGGGCGCGGGCGCCGTGGTGGCCCGACCGAGCCGGGGTACGCGAAGCGTGCCGTCGCGGACGACCAGCCGGGGTTCGTCGACGGCCAGGGCGGTGCGGAGCGGATCGGCGGAGAGCGCGGCGGCGGGGTCGGCGTCGGTGGTCGCGTCGTCGTCGAGCAGCAGCAGGCGTCCGGGGTGCTCCGCGGCGGCCGAGCCGACGAGTCCCCACAGGGGCGCGAGGTCCGGGTCCGGGATCTCGCCCGCGTGTACGGCGACCGCGCTTCGGGTGAGCAACACCAGCCGGCTGTCGGCGAGTCGGTCGTCGCGCAGGAACGCCTGCACGGTCGCCAGGACGGCGCGGGTGGTGGCCTCGGGTCCGTCGTCGCCGGTCGGGATCGGGACGACGACGACATCCGGGACGGGGGCGCCCGCGGCGACGGCGGCGCTCAGCTCTCCCAGGTCGCGGTGCACTCGAACCTCGGCGCCGGCGGTGCGCGCGCCGGCCGACAGGCGGACGTGGTGGGGGTCTTCGGTGAGCAGCGCCCACACCGTCGGTGCGTCGTCCGGCACCGCGACCACCGGGACCCACTCGACGCCGAACAGCAGGTCGGGCGGGAGCGACGTGGCCGGGTCGGCCGTGGCGACTCGTTCGAAGGCCACCGGGCCGAGGTCGGCGAGGGGTTGCCCGGCGGCGTCGGCGAACGCCGCGGTGACCGTACCGTCGGCGCCGGGACGAAGGCGGACACGGGCGGTGTCGGCACCGACGGCGTGTACGACGACCCGCCCGAGCGAGGTGGGCAGCAGGTCGCGGCCGCCGCCGCCGTCGTCCGGGGTCGGTCGGGCGAGCCGCCAGGCCCGGAGCGCGGCGTCGAACAGCGCGGGATGGATGCGGTAGCCCCGTACCTCGCGGGCGTCGACGTCGAGCGCCACCTCGGCGAACACCTCGTCCCCGCGCCGCCACAACCCGCGGATCACCGCCGCGTCGGACACGCCCTCCCGGTCGGGCGGTACGAGCGCGTCGGCGTCGCGCGGCGGCCACTCGTGCTCCGCCGCAGCCGGAGGCCGCGCCGGTTCGGCGAGGGCGGCGCCGGCGTACCGGACCCAGCGGCCGTCCCCGACGTCGGGGTGGCGGGCGTGCACGGTGAGCGTACGGGCGGCGACGGTCACCTGGATCCGGGTGGCCCCCGTCGGGGACACCACCAACGGGCGGTCCAGGGTCAACGCCGCCACCGCGCCGCGCACTTCGTCGGCGGCGCGCACCGCCAACTCCGCCAACGTCCCCGCGCCGAGCGTGGGGATGCCGCGCGGATCGGGTCGCACACACGGGTCGAGGGCGTCGACGGCGCCGGTCAGGACGACCTCGTCGCGCTCGGCCGACTCCAGCACGGCACCGAGGATCGGGTGCTCGGCGGCCTCCAGTCCGAGTGCGGCCGGCTCGCCGGCCGGGCCGCCCGGCAGCAGCCAGTAGCGGGTTCCCTGGAACGGGTAGGTGGGCAACTCCACGTCGGCCGTGTCGATCTCGGCGAACAGCGGACCGAGGTCGACCCGTGTGCCGCGCACCGCCGCCTCGGCCAACGAGGCACGAAACCGCAGCAGGGAATCGTCGTCGCGGCGCAGCGTCGCGACGGCGACGGCATCCGCCTCGGTGCTCTCGACGCACTCCTCGACGGCCGCCGTGAGCACCGGATGCGGCCCCATCTCGATGAACACACCGTGCCCGTGTTGTCGGAGCAGTGCTCGCACACCCTGCTCCAGCAACACGGGCCGGCGCAGATTGCGGTACCAGTAGTCGGCGTTCAGGTGTGTGGTGTCGATCCAGTCGCCGGTGACGGTGGACCACATCGGCACCTCGCCGTCACCGGGCGCGATGTCCGCGAGTTCGGCCGTCAGTTGCTCGCGCACGGCCTCGACCTGGGGCGAGTGCGAGGCGTAGTCGGCCGCGATGCGGCGCACCCGCACACCGTCGGCCTCGCAGGCCCGGACGAAGGCGTCGACCCGGTCCGGCAGGCCGGAAACCACGGTGGAGCGGGGGCCGTTGTGGGCGGCGAGGGACAGTTCGCCACCGGTGCCGGCGATTCGGGCCAGGACCTCGTCGGCGGACAGGGCGACCGAGGCCATCGCGCCGCGACCGGACAACGCGGCCACGGCCCGGCTGCGCAGTGCGACGACCTTGGCGCCGTCGGCCAGGGACAGCGCGCCGGCGACGCAGGCCGCGGCGATCTCCCCCTGGGAGTGGCCGAGCACGGCGGCCGGCCGCACACCGTGGTCCTGCCACAACCGGGCGAGGGAGACCATGACCGCCCACAGCGCCGGCTGCACGAGGTCGACCCGGGCGAGCGCGGCCTCGTCGTCCAGGATCCGACCGAGCGGCCGGTCCAGCCACGGTGCCAGGGCTTCCTCGCACGCGGCCAAGTGGGCGGCGAACGGCGGGCATTCGGTGCGCAGCCGGGTCGCCATCCCGGTCCACTGGGAGCCCTGTCCGGGGAAGACGAAGACCACCTTGCCGCGGACGGTGGCCGCCCCCTCGACCGACAGCGGTGACGCGGCGCCGGATTCGAGCGCGCGCAGCGGCTCGAAGGCCCGGTCGAGGTCGTCGACCAGGACCACCGCCCGGTGCTCGAAGGCGGCCCGACGACGCGCCAGTGCGGCGCCGACCGCGACGGGGTCCGGCCGGGGATCACGCGCGCACCACGCGGCCAGTTCCCCCGCGCGTGCCCGCAGCGCCTGCGGGGTGGCCGCCGACAACAACCACGGCACCGGTCCGCTGTTCAGCGGACCGTCGGGCCGCCGCTCGCGGGGTACGGCCGGCGGCGGATCGTCGGCGGGGTCGGCCTGTTCGAGCACGACGTGCGCGTTGGTGCCGCTGACCCCGAACGAGGAGACCGCGGCGCGGCGCGGCCGGTCGGTGTGCGGCCACGGGTGGGCCTCGTCGGCGAGCCGGACGTCGCCGGCCGACCAGTCGATGTGCGGCGAGGGCGCGTCGATGTGCAGGGTGCGCGGCACCTGCCCGTGGCGCAGCGCCAGAACGGCCTTGATCACCCCGGCGACCCCCGCCGCGCCCTGGGCGTGTCCGATGTTGGACTTGACCGACCCGAGCCACAACGGCCGTCGCGGATCGCGTCCCTGCCCGTAGGTGGCCAGCAGGGCCTGTGCCTCGATCGGGTCGCCCAGTGCGGTTCCGGTGCCGTGCGCCTCGACGAGGTCGATCTGATCGGGCGTCAGTCCGGCGTCGGCGAGGGCGGCTTGGATCACCCGCTGCTGGGACGGGCCGTTGGGCGCGGTCAGTCCGTTCGACGCGCCGTCCTGGTTGACCGCCGAACCGCGCAGCACGGCCAGCACCCGGCGGCCGTTGCGGCGGGCGTCCGACAGTCGCTCCACCAGCAACAGGCCCGCGCCCTCGGCCCACGTGGTCCCGTCGGCCGCGGCGGCGAAGGGTTTGCAGCGGTTGTTCGGGGCGAGCAGGGCCTGGTCGCCGAAGCCGTGGAAGATGGCGGGGGAGGCCATCACGGTCACCCCGCCGGCCAGGGCCAGCGAACATTCGCCGGAGCGCAGCGCCCGAACCGCCAGGTGCAGTGCGACGAGCGAGGACGAGCAGGCGGTGTCCACCGTGACCGCCGGGCCCTCCAGGCCGTAGACGTAGGAGAGCCGGCCCGAGAGCACGCTGCTGGACGCGCCGCTGAGCAGGTAGGTGGCCACGCCCTCGGGCACCTCGGCGACGCCGTTGCCGTAGTTGCTGACCGTGGCGCCCACGAAGACGCCGGTGGAGCTGTGCTTGAGCGAGGCCGGCACGATGCCGGCGTTCTCCAGGACCTCCCAGGAGGTCTCCAGGAGCAGTCGTTGCTGGGGGTCCATCGCCAGCGCCTCGCGGGGCGAGATGCCGAAGACGGAGGCGTCGAAGAGGTCCGCGCGGTCGAGGAATCCGCCCTGGAGGTGTGGGCCGATGCCGAGCCCGGCCGCGGCGAAGTCGAGCAACTGCCGTTCCCAGCCGCGATCATCGGGCGGATCGCTGATGGTGTCGACGCCGTCGACGAGCACCCGCCACAGATCCCGGGGAGAGGACACCGACCCGGGCAGGCGGCAGCCCATCCCGACGATCGCGATCGGCTCGCCGGCGGCGGCGGTCAGTTCCGCGTTGTGCGCGCGCAGCCGTTCGTTCTGCGTCAGAGCCGCCCGAAGCGCCTCGACGAGCCGATCGGAGGAGGCATTGGCAGGCGGGGATGTGGCACTCACGCCGAACTCCGCTCGTCGCAGTGAACAGGCCGGCACCGGCACGGGCCCCGGCGGAGAACAGAACGATCCCCAACCTAATCGCCACGATCCGCGATCCCCGACCCCACCTTCCCGCCGTGCGACCCCTGCCCACTTCACGCCAACCCCTCACGCCCCCAGGCCCCACCCCGGCCTCCGGCCACGCGTCGCATGTGGGGTGTCGGGGCCGGGGTGCTCGTCGTGTGGCCGGTGGGGCGAGGAAGTGCCGGTCACGGTCGGGGAATGCCCGCCAGGCCCCGGATGAAGATGTCGAGACCGAATTCGATCCTGGCCTCGCGGTCCCCGCTGATCAGGTGCGGCAAAAGCGCGACCAGCGTCGGGAAACGTTCCGGCGGTAGCGCGGCGATCACCTCGCCGAGATACGCCTGCGCCATCGCCATCGGATTCTCGCCCTCCTCGGCGCGCGACAGGTACAGCGCCGCCTCGAACACGTCGGCCGATATGTAGAGCTGAAGCACGTCCAGCACCCACGCGCTCGCCTGCTCCGGCACGCCGCCGCCGCGCATGACGGCCAGCAGCCCCTCGCTGATCCGCAGGGCGTTGGGCCCCGACGGGATCGCGGCCAGCGCCGCGCGGCCCAGGTCGCGGTGCGAGGCCAGGACGCGGCGGAAGTCCAGCACGACCTCCCTGAGTTGCTCCTGCCAGCGGGCGGGGTCCGGCGTCGGGATCCGCACCTCGCCGAGCACGTGGTCCAGGACCAGTTCGAGCAACTCCTCCTTGCCCGACACGTGGACGTACAACGACGCCGGCCCGGTCTGCAATTGTTCCGCGACCCGGCGCATGCTCACCGCCTCCAGCCCGCCGGCGTCGAGCACGGTCAGCGCGGCGGCGACGATCGAGTCCCGGCTCAGCGGCGGTCGTACCGGCCCCGCTCGACGCCGCCGCCACGGGGGCGCGGGCAGGTCCGGTACGTCCGCGCCGGTGGATTCCGGTTGCCGGTCGCCGTCGGTGGGAGGCGCGGTCCGCGACGTTTTCGCCATGTGATGCCCGTCCTGCGTCGATCGAGGGTTGCGATCAGCGTAGTTGACCCGAACACTGGCAGATGAAGGAACGTCGTTCGTTGCAACGAACGCCATTCGTAAAGGAGTTGCCATGTACTCGGACACCACCGGCACGGGAGCCACCCGATGACGTACGACATCGGCGTCGCGGTCCGCGAGGACGACCGCGACGCCGCGGCGGACCTGCTCGCCGTGCACTATGCCCTCGGCACGCTGGACAAGGAGACCCTGGACGCCCGCCTGAGCGACGTGCTCACCGCCGCCACGACCACCCAACTGTCCCTGGCGACGGCGGACTTGCCTGCGTTGCGGCAAACTCCCGCGCCGCCGTCCCGGGCCACCCGCCGACGGGACGAACGTCCGGGCCGCACCGACTCCCGACACCCGGCTCGGTCGTCCCACCACGTTCCCGGGCGGCATCGAGGCGGCCACAAGTACGCCTTGGCCGCCCTACTGGTCGTCGTTCTGTGCCTGGTCGTCGACGACCCCTCGGCCCGAATCCTCGTCGCGATCCTCGTGGCGACGGCCCTCACCCGAAAGCTGCACCACCACCGGCATCACCACCGGCGGGCCTGACCACCGACGGCGGTCGCGAGGTATGCGTCGGCCGGCTACGCGCGGTCTCGCAACACCTTGCGGAACAGGATGCCCGCGCCACCCTCGAAGGTGACCCCGGGGATCTCGAAGTCTCGGGTCTCCTCGTGGAATCCCATGCGGGCGTGCAGTGCGATGGAGACGCGGTTCCGCGCGTTGCAGAAGTACCGGGCCTCGGGGGCGTGGGCTTCGATCCAGTCCAGACGGGATTGGGTCAGACTCGTTCCCACCCCGAGGCGGCGGGCGTCGGGATCGACCACGACGCCCGCCAGGTAGTAGCCGGTCGGCGCGGTCGCGGCGTCCAGCCGGACCACGCGCCCGTACCCGACCACGCCGTGATCGGCGCCGATCGCGACCAGAAAGCACCCGGTGGACTGCCGCAACCATCCGCGAACGAGGGCCTCGAAGTCGACCACGCCGGCGCCGTCTCCCGCGTGCCGCCGGGTCAGGACGGCGCATCGCTCGACGTCGGCCACGGTCGCACGGCGCACCGATATCGGCATGGCGCGTGGTTGCCGGGACCCGCCCTCGGAGGTCTCGAAGTCGGCGAACTCCGGCATTGCTCGACCTGTTCTCGCGATCCGGACGTGGAAATGTACGGGAAATCTACCGCGTCACGGGTTTCGCGGGCCGGGCGTGGTTGTTCGGTCGCCGGTCGGGCCCGTTCCGGCGGTGTCGGGGTCGTCATTCGGTGGGGGCGATGTCGGGGGTGGGGCGCTCACCTGCCGTGATGGCGGACTTGCCGCCGATGGCCGACATGCACGCGGGGCACAGCAGGTCGGACAGGGCGTCGTCGACCGCCGCGGTGGTGTGGTCCGGCAGTCCGACCCCGCACGCGGCGGTGCGGAAGTGCGCGACGGCGTGCCACCAGCGGGTGTCCTTGCTTTCCACTGCTCGCAGGATGTGCATGACAACCTCCTGGGTGTCGGATCATCGGCCGTCGTCCATGCAACTACCGCCGCTCGCCGGCCGCACCCGCACCGTGGAGGCGCGCCCGGCCGCGGAGCCGGGCAGGCGGGACGGCGCCCGGGACCGGCGCACATCCACCGGTGTCGGCCGAACGAGTGCGGCGAGGCCGGACACGCGGGCCGCCCGCGTCGTGCCCGGGTGCGTCCGGGCGGCTCGGTATCGCGTCGGGACGGTCGGGTGGCGAGACGCGGTCGATTCCCGGCGGTTTTCCCGGCGGCCCCGGCTTGTTTTCGCCATTGCCCGGCCGCAGGAATTCAACCGTCGGAGCGGAGCGATCTCCTCGGGAATTCCGGCGCCGCGTGACATGCGAAAAAGGGCGGGGCGCGGCCGGACTCGATAAATCGAGTCGAGCCCCGCCCCGCCCCGCCTTTGGGTGGCGGTCTACGGTCTACCAGCGATACCAGCGCCCCCGCCTGCCGCCGGTGCCCGCCGAGCGGAAAACGAAGCCGAGGGCCCAGACGACCAGGACGATCACGGCTATCCACCACAGGGCTTTCAGCGCGAAACCTGCGCCGAAAAGGATCAGCGCGAGAAGCAGGACTACCAAAAGGGGAATCATTGTTTTTACCTCCGACCCACGTCTGCCCCGCCCGCCGAAGCGCATTCCCAGGAATTCCCTTGTTTTGCCCGCCCGTTTCCGGAAAGACTCCGCCGATGCCCATGTGCGCGGGGTCGGCCCGCGTCGGTCAGTCGGCCGGGTCGGATTCGGGGGTGGCGCCTTCGGCGAGGATCAGGGACAGAAGGCCGGGGAAACGTCGGTCGATGTCCTCGCGGCGCAGTTGCGCCTTGCGGCTGTTGCCGCGGTCGACCTGTCGGATCAGGCCGGCCTCGCGCAGGATCCGGAAGTGGTGGGTGAGGGTGGATTTGCCGACGGGCAGCACGAAGGACGTGCAGGTGCGTTCGGTGGTGTCCGGGTCGTGCACGAGGACCTTGACGATCCGCAGCCGCATGGGGTCGTCGAGAGCGGCCAGCACCTGGGCGAGGGTGACGTTCTCGGTCTCGGGGTGGAACAGCTCTCCCGGCATGGCCCTCGTCTCCTCGTGCGGTTCGTTGGGCGGCGCCGCGGCCCGTCGCTCATGGTAAGGGCTGGATCGTACCTCCCTACGGTCCCGTCGCGGCGAGGGCGCGGCCACCGTCCGGGTCGGTGGTGACGGTCGCGGGCATCGGGTCGGTCGCGTCGTCCGCCGCCGGATTCGGCAGCCGCTCGGGACGACCGCCGGCCCGAGGACGCCAATCCCTCACCGTCGGGCGGCGCGGCGTTCGTGTTGGGGGATCACCGTGTACTTCGGGTCCTGCGCCGAGGCCATGCCGGCGGCGAACACGCCGAAGCGGGTGCATACCGAGCCCGCGAGCAGGGCGGTGCCGGCCACGGCGGCGGTGACGCGGCGGGTGGTGGGCCGGCCGCGGATCACCCCGGACAGGGCCGCGGCCACGGCGCCGGTGACGGTGAGGGCTTCGGCGGCGCGGGTCAACCGGCCGGCCCTGCCGGCGCGGTAGGTCTCGGCGACGATGCCCATGCCGGCGCGCATGCGGCGGGCGGCGAGCAGGTCGAGGAGCGCGCCGCCGATCGCGATGCGGCGGGCGGGAGCGGCCTCGTGGGGCGAGACCGTGAGCAGGGCCAGGCCGGATGCCGCGCCGGCGGCCGATCCGGCGAAGAGGAAGGGGAGTTCGCGATGACCCTCGTGCCAGGCCGGTACGGCCGTGTCGGCGAACAGGACCGCGGTGTAGGTGGCCACGGCCGGACCGAGCAGGGCGGCGACCGTCGTCGCGGCCCGTCCGAGTCCGGGCAGCCGGCCGCTCACGTCGGTGGTCGCCGCGACGCCCGCGGCCGGTCCGTACGCCGCCAGCAACCACGAGCCCATGTTCATCGGCGAGGTCGGCTTGAACACGCGCAGCATGTTGACGAAGCGCCCCGGCCGACCCAGGTCGTGCACGAGCGCGACGACGGACAGCGAAATCCCGCCCAGCGCGGCCACCTTGCCGGTCCGCGCCAGGGCCGGCCGCCCGGTCGCCTCCGCGCCCGCCGCGAGCAGCGAGGACACGCCCGCCAGGCCGCCCAGGAACACGTAGCCGGCGATGTCGGTCGCCGCCCACACCGGCGCCTTGATGATCGGCCGCCCGTAATACGACGTGGTCTCGACCTTCGGCACCATCCGCGCCTCGCCGCGCGTCATCGCCGTCCTCCCCGCGACCCGAAGGCGAGCGCGACCCCGGCCGCCAACGTGAGCGCCGCCGCACCCGCGTGCCGCCACATCGACGGCAGATCACGCGTGGTGACCACCGGATCCGGCGGCAGACCGTAGACCTCGGGCTCGTCGAGGAGCAGGAAGAACGCCCCGTCGCCGCCCACACCGTCCTCGGGATCGTGCCCGTACAACCGGGCCTCCGGAACACCGTCGGCATGCAGGTCCCGTACCCGCGTCTCGGCCGCCGCGCGCAACTCGTCCAGCGGGCCGAAGCGGATCGACTCGGTCGGACACGCCTTCGCACACGCGGGCTCCGCCCCCACGCCCAGCCGGTCGTAGCACATCGTGCACTTGAACACCCGCCCGTCCTCGGGCCGTTGGTCGATCACCCCGTACGGGCAGGCGGGCACGCAGTAGCCGCAACCGTTGCAGATGTCCTGCTGCACCACGACCGTGCCGAACTCGGTGCGAAACAGCGCGCCGGTCGGGCAGACGTCCAGGCACGCGGCGTGCGTACAGTGCTTGCACACGTCGGAGGACATCAACCAGCGCATCGAGTCCCCCGAGCCCGAGTCCGCGTCCACACCCCCGGCCGCCCCGATCGCTCCCGTCGCCACCGGTCGTTCCTGCTCGATGAACGCGACGTGGCGCCACCTGTTCGCGCCCAGCCCCTCGCTGTTGTCGTAGGACATCCCGGTGAGCGCGAGACCGTCCTGCGGCACGGCGTTCCACTCCTTGCACGCCACCTCGCACGCCTTGCACCCGATGCACACCGACGTGTCGGTGAAAAAACCCATCCTCGGCGGGTGTTCGTCCCCCCACCCGGCCTCGCCCGCCGGGTCGCCCGGTCCGCGTCCGATCCCGCCGATGAACTGCGCCATGTCAGACCTCCGTCCCGGTCTGCTCGGTGATCCCGGCCCGGCGCCGGTAGTCGGCGACGAACCGCGACAACTCCGGCCCGCGTGGGCGTCGACCCGGTCGGATGTCCGCGCTCATCGCCTTGACCTCCTGGATGTGCACGTTGGGATCGAGCGTGATCGACGCCAGTTCGTTGGCCGCGTCGCCGCGACTCATCCCGTTGGGACCCCAATGGAACGGCAGCCCGATCTGGTGCAGCGTGCGCCCGTCCACGGTCAGCGGACGCATGCGGCGCGTGACCATCACCCGGGCCTCGATGGCGGTGCGCGCGGTCACGATCGTCGCCCACCCCATGTGGTCGAGTCCGCGTTCGGCCGCCAGTTCGGGGGAGACCTCGCAGAAGAACTCCGGTTGCAGCTCGGCCAGATACGGCACCCAGCGGCTCATCCCGCCGGCGGTGAAGTGCTCGGTGAGCCGGTGCGTGGTCACCACGTACGGGAACACCTCGCTGCCCGGCTCGTCTCCGCTGGGATGGGAGCGGTTGTGCCGCCGGCTGAACACCTGGCGGACCGGGTTGCGCGAATGCTCCGGGTGCAGCGGACTGGTGAACGGCGAGTCCTGCGGCTCGTAGTGCGTGGGCAGCGGTCCGTCCACCAACCCGCCCGGCGCGTACAACCAGCCCTTGCCGTCCGACTGCATGATGAACGGATCGTTTCCCGCCAACGCCTCGACGCCGCGCGCCCCTTCGGGAGGGCGATAGTCGGGGGCCCTGTCCGGCGGGAAGTCCGGGACGTCGGGCCCGGTCCATCTCCCCGCGTCCGCGTCCCACCGCAGCAGCGCCTTGCGCTCGCTCCACGGCCGGCCCTCCGGGTCGGCGGAGGCGCGGTTGTACAGGATGCGCCGATTCGCCGGCCACGCCCAGGCCCACTCGGCCGCGAGCCAGTCCTGCTCGGTGTGCGGCCGGCGCCGCGCGGCCTGGTTGACGCCGTCCGCGTACACGCCGCAGTAGATCCAACACCCGCACGAGGTGGACCCGTCGTCGGCCAACTCGGTGTAGGCGGACAGGTGTTCGCCGTTCGGCCCGAAACCGTTGATCTCCGCGAGCACCGCCTCCGCGCTCGGGTCGTCGTAGCGTCCCTCGGTCGGGTAGTCCCAGGTCAGATCGAGCAGCGCGCGGTCCATCGGGTCGACGGAGCCGGCGAGTTCGGCCCGGATCAGCCGGCCCAGGTGATACGTGAACCACAGGTCGCTGCGCGCGTCGCCGCGCGGCTCGACCGCCTGGTGGTGCCACTGCAACCAGCGGTTGGTATTGGTGAACGAGCCGGACTTCTCCGTGTGCGCCGCGGCCGGGAAGAAGAACACCTCGGTGCCGATCTCCTCGGTGCGCAACTCGCCCGTCTCGATCTCCGGGCCGTCCTTCCACCACGTGGCCGACTCGATCAGCGAGAAGTCGCGCACCACGAGCCAGTCCAGTTCGGCCATGCGCGCGTTCGCCGAACCCACCGCCGGGTTCTCGCCCATCAGGAAGAAGCCCTTGCAGATCCCGTCCAGTTGCGCCATCACCGTGTCGTATGTGCTGTGCGATCCGGTCAGGCGCGGCACGTGCCCGAAGCAGAAGTCGTTGTCGGCGGTCGCCGCGTCGCCGTAATACGCCTTGAGCAGGCTCACCGTGTACTTGCGCATGTCGGCCCAGTAGCCCTTGTCGGCCACCATGGTCGCGATGTAGGCGTCCAGATCCTCGTCGGCGTGCGCGTGCGGCATCGGCAGGTAGCCGGGCAGCAGATCGAACAGGGTCGGGATGTCGCTGGATCCCTGGATGCTCGCATGCCCGCGCAGGGCCTGGATGCCGCCGCCGGGCCGACCCACATTGCCCAGCAAGAGCTGCAGGATCGACGCGGTGCGGATGTACTGCGCGCCCACCGAGTGCTGCGTCCAGCCCACCGCGTAGACGAAGGCCGACGTGCGCTCCCGCCCGGAGTTCTCGGTCAGCGCACGACACACCGCCGCGAACGCCTCCCGCGACACACCGCAGGTGCGTTCGACGAACTCCGGGGTGTAGCGCGCGAAATGGCGCTTCAGGATCTGGTACACGCAGCGCGGATGGGTCAGCGTCTCGTCGCGCGGCGCGTCCGCGTGCATTTGCGCGCCGCCCGAACCGTGCGACTCGCTGCGACCGGCCGCCGCGAGCGACTCCCGTTCCTCGGCCACCCGTTCGTCGTGGCGCGCGTCGCGGTCGCCCACGGCCGGCTCGACCGAACCGCCCTCGTAGGCCCACGACTTCTGGTCGTAGTGCCGACGCTCGGCGTCGAGGCCGGAGAACACGCCGCCCAGGTCCTCGGTGTCCCGGAAGTCCTCGCCCACCAGCGTCGCGGCGTTGGTGTACGCGAGCACGAACTCCCGGAAATCCCTGCCCTCGGTGAGCACATGATTGATCACGCCGCCCAGGAACGCGATGTCGGAGCCCGCGCGGATCGGTACGTGCAGGTCGGCGAGCGCGCTGGTGCGGGTGAAGCGGGGATCGATGTGGATCACCGTCGCGCCGCGCTTCCTGGCCTCCATCACCCACTGGAAACCCACCGGATGCGCCTCGGCGTAGTTGGAGCCCTGGATCACGATGCAGTCGGAGTGCTGGAGGTCCTGCATGAACATCGTCGCGCCGCCGCGACCGAAGGTGGTCCCCAGACCCGCGACCGTCGAGCTGTGACAGACCCGGGCCTGGTTCTCCACCTGCACCACGCCCAGGCCCGTGAACAGCTTCTTGATCAGGTAGTTCTCCTCGTTGTCCAGCGTCGCCCCGCCCAGACTGGCGATGCCGAGCGTGCGGGCGACGCGCATGTCGTCGTGCTCCCACTGCCAGGTCTCGCGTCGGGTGCGCACGACCCGTTCGGCGACCATGCGCATCGCGGTGTCCAGGTCGAGTTCGCCCCAGTCGCTCGCGTACGGCGCCCGGTACAGGACCCGGTCGCGGCGGGCCGAACCCGTGGTCAGCTGAAGCGTGGCCGAACCCTTGGGGCACAACCGGCCCCGGCTGATCGGCGAGTCCGGGTCACCCTCGACCTGGACCACCCGTTCGTCCTTGACGTAGACCTGCTGTCCGCAGCCCACCGCGCAGTACGGGCACACCGAACGCACCACCCGATCGGCGTCGGCGATCCGCGGCCGCAGCTCGGCGGTCGCGGCCGAACGCGCCGCCGCGCCGCGGCCGAGCCGATCGGCTCCGACCACCTGGCGCCGCACCGGCCAGTCGCGCCACCACGTACGTGGGTCCACGTCAGCTCCTCGCCGGATCCGGGCCATCGACGCGAGACGACTACCCGGGGTGAGGGCGGGCATGCGCTGCGGCTGGGCCGAATGGGGCCGGGGCCGGCGCCTGGGCCTGGGCCGGGGCCGGAGAGCGCGGGGTCAGCCGGCGCCGGGGAGGCGTACGCGCAGTTCGTCCCCGTCCACACGCGTCTCGAAGACCGGTTGCGGGGCCGTCGCCGGGCCGTGCACGACCTCCCCGGTGCACAAGTCGAAGACGCTGTCGTGCCAGGGGCAGGTCACCCGGCCGTCGCGGACCTCGCCCTCGGACAGGGGACCGGAAAGGTGCGCGCAACGATCGGCCAGAACGTCGATCCGATCCGTGCCGCGCACCACCAACACCGGCGTCTCGCCGACGAATCGGCGCACCGGCTTGCCGAGCGGCAGCGCGGACAACAGGCCGATCGAGTGCCACCGCGATCCGTCGCCCACCACGTGGGGCACCTGCTCCGCGTGATTGACGCCGGTGGCCTGCCGGTAGGCCAGATGCCCGCCGAGCAGGCCGCCGGCGCCCACGGCGGTCAGCCCGGCCAGGGCCAACAGACGCCCGCGGAACGGCCGTCCGCGCAGGCGGGCCCATAGGGACGCTGCGTAGAGCCCGACGGCGGCCGAGTTGGCGGCGGCGTGGACCAAGCCCACCCGCTGCTGCTGCTCGTGGGTCTGCGCCCAGTCGATCGCCCCGGCCGCGGCGGCGGGCAGCGCGGCGCCCAGACCGACGGTGATCAGGACACCCGACGCGGGGCCGGTGCGCGGCACGAAGTCCAGCACCGAGGCGGAGATCCAGGCGCCGATGGGCACCTGTACCAGCAGCGGGTGCACGGGGTGTCCGATGGGGACCCCGTGTGCGATGTCCCGAACCCTGCCCTCGGGCACCCGCCCGACGATGCCGCGCAGCAGGGAGGCGGGCCGATCGAGGCCCCGGGCCTGCTCCAGTCGGGTCGTGATCGCCGTTGTCATTCTCATGTTCGCCCGCTGCCCCGGGATCGCCACACCATGTCCGGCAGGCGGATGAACGGCGGGCGGGGCGAGGACGGGTGCCCACTGTCGAGAACCCCGATCCTCGCGCCCGCCGGCCCGAGGCCGCTGTGCGTGCGCCGCCCGGCTCAGGCCGTGATGACCCTGTGGTCGGCGCCGCCGCCGATCGAGATCTTGCGCGGCTTGGCGCGCTCGGCGATCGGGATCCGCAGGGTCAGCACGCCGCTTTCGTAGTCGGCGCGGATGCGCTCGGTGTCGAGCGTGTCGGCGAGGACGATCTGCCGGGAGAAGACGCCGACGGGTCGCTCCGACAACTCCATCTGTACGTCCCTGCCCTTGTCGCCGTCGTTGCCCCTGGCGATCGGTTCGCGCCGGGCCTTGACGGTGAGCATGTTGCGTTCGACGTCGATGTCGATCGCCTCGGGGGTGACACCGGGCAGATCGAAGACGACCACGTACTCCTCGCCGTCACGGTAGGCGTCCATGGCCATCGCCGTCGGCCGGGAAGGGGTCCCGGGCACGAGAAGCTGCTGCGCGAGCCGGTCGAGCTCGCGGAAGGGGTCGGTACGCATCAACATCGCGAAAACACCTCCGAAAGTTTCGGTCGGAAGCGCCCTGACGGGCTGCCTGGAACTGTTGTAGCATGTCGTCGAAGCGATGACAAATAAAGACGTCATCCAAAGAGTGACGGATGATCGGGTCGTCGGACAGATGACCATGTGGAGGTCATCCGAGTGATGACGAACCGAGAGGAGTCCGATGGATACGACCGACCCTCGGCACGAATCGACCGCTTCCGCCGCCGACGCTGCCCACCGGGTGGGGCCGGCCTCCTTTTTCGCCGCCGCGGCGGCCCTGGAGGTCATCGACGAGGCCGTCCGCGGCGCGCAGGAGCACCGGGGCAAGCACTCCGGGGCGGACGCGGACCCTCGTCGGGCGCTGGCCTCGCTCCTGCTGTTGCGCGAGATTCGCGAACGACTCGCCGGGTGGGAGACCGGATTGATCGAAACGGCCCGGGACGCCGGGGCCAGTTGGGCCGACCTGGCCGGGCCGCTGGGTGTGGCCAGCAGACAGGCGGCCGAGCGCCGCTATCTGCGCCTGCGTCCGGGGCCGGTCGGCAGTACCGGCGAGCAACGTGTCACCGCCACCCGCGAACGCCGGGCCGCCGACCGCGCCGCCACCGCCCGTGCCCGCGACAATGCCGCCGACCTGCGCCGCCTCGCCGGGCAGATCACCGCCCTCACCGACCTCCCGCCCGGTTCCCGGGCCCTCGTGGCCAGGCTCGATCGGGCGCTCGGGGCGGACGACCCCGCCGCGCTGCTGGACCCCCTCGGCGCGGCCCGCCCGCATCTGGCCGCGGCCCATCCGGATCTGGCCACCCGGATCGACGCCCTCGTGAACCCGGCGGGCGAGGGTCCGGCCGGGTTCTGAGGGCCGTGTCGATCGTGGGATGGGAGCGGATCAGGCGAAGTCGGCGACGTGGTCGGCTGCCCAGCGGGCGTAGGTGCGGGGTGTGGTGCCCGTCAGGCGGGACAGGGTGGAGGTGATCTCGGGTCGGGCGTCGACGGTCTCCCGCATCAGGTCGAACAGGGCGTGGACGAAATCGGCGTCCATGAACGTGGCCATCCCTTCGCGCACCGCCGCGGCGTCGGCCTCCTCGAAGACGAGCCGTCGCCCGAGCGCCTCCCCGAGCAGCCGCACCTGGTCGGCCTGGGTCAGCGCCTCGGGGCCGGTCAACAGGTAGGTGCGGCCCGCGTGTCCCTCGTCGGTGAGGACCCGGACGGCGGCGTCGGCGACATCGCGCTCGTGTACCGGCGCGGTGGTCGCGCCCGCGTAGGGGGCCCGCACCACGTCGCCGTCGGCCAACTGCATGGCGAACGCCAGCGAGTTGATCGCCGGGAAGAACAGCCGCAGGAACGTGTGCGCGATCCCCGTCGCGGCCACGGCCTGCTCGACCCGGGCGTGGTACGCGGCGATGACGTCGGGTTGGACCGTCGCGCCGTCGACGACCGCGCCCGAGGACAGGAACACGATGCGTTGCACCCCGGCCGCGCCGGCGGCGTCGAGCAACGCGTCCGGGGCCGTTCCGTACGGCAGCGTCAGGAACAGCGCGGTCACCCCGTCCAACGCCTCGGTGAGCGTGGCGGGATCGGTGAAGTCGCCGCGGACCACCTCTGCCTCCGCCGGCAGCCCGGCCCGCTCGGGGTCGCGACTCAGGGCGCGCACCGGGACCTTCGCCGCGGCCAGCGCCTCGACGGTCTGCCGGCCGAAGTGTCCCGTGGCTCCGGTGACCAGGATCATCGTCGTTCCCCTTTCGTGACGGGCGGGGACCTCGTTGGGGTCCTCGTCCCGCTCGACAACGACGGTAGGACGCTATTGGGAACATTACGTTCCGCATTGTGCCGCTCGCCGCTCGCGGGCCGGCCGGACTCCGGGGATGAAGCGCGCGCCGACGGGGCACACGACGCCGGTATCGATGGCCGAACGAAGGGAACACGACATGAGGCCCAGGAGGAGAGCCGCGCTGTTCGCCGCGGCGGCGGCGTTGATCGCGGCCCCCGGCGTCGCGGCGGTCCAGGCGGCGGCCGCGGCCGTGCCCGGTCCCGGCTGGCACCACGTGCAGGACTTCGCGCCCGAAGACCTCGGCGGATGCCACACGAGGGGGCAGTGGTATCTGGAGAACGGGGCGAACAGGTACGAGTGCCGGCCCGCCGGCGTATGGCAGTTGTGGGTGCTCACCGACGGGTGACGCGAACCCACGCGCCCGTGCTCCCGGGACATCCGCGGTGTCCCGGGAGCACGCACCGCGGTGTGAGCCGGCTCGGCGGGGCCTCGACACGTATCAGCGAAGGCTCGTAGCCGGCGGCACGCCGACGCCGAGCCGGGGTGCGCGCCGGCCCCCGCGAGGGGTCAAAGGACCTCCCGCAGGCGGGTGGTGAACCCGGCGGGGTCGTCGACGAAGCCGGTGTGGTCGCCGGGGAAGAGCACGGGTTCGCCACCGAGGGCGCCGGCGAGGGCTCGGGAGGTGCGGTCGCAGAGTTGCCCGGTGGAGGCCTCGCCGATGCCGACGATGATCCGCGTGGTCGCCGTACGCAGTGCCGCGAGGTCCGGGCTCCAGTGCGTGGTGGGCCGCAACTCGTGCGCGAACCAGCGGAGTTCGTCGGCCTCCTCGCGCGGGCCGCGTTCCGCGCCGAACATCGTCTCGATCACGCCGTCGGGCAGCACGATGCCGGCCTGGGTCAGGAACTTGGTCCAGGCGCCGGTGACGTCGCCGCGCAGGCGGGTGGCGATGAT
The DNA here is from genome assembly GCF_042793325.1 of Embleya sp. NPDC056575. Lineage (NCBI taxonomy): Bacteria > Bacillati > Actinomycetota > Actinomycetes > Kitasatosporales > Streptomycetaceae > Embleya > Embleya sp. NPDC056575. Next base: position 14,310 of record NZ_JBHTVA010000022.1, on the reverse strand, counting down.
GTCGTCCGTGCCGGCGTGGAGGTGCTCGCGGTCGTCGAGGAGTTCGACGAGCGGGGGTTCGTGGGCGACGACGGTGTGCACACGGTCGGGGTGGGCCCCGGCCAGGGCCAGGGCGGTGACGGCTCCGCCGCTGGAGCCCAGGACGGCGGCCGGGCCGAGGTCGAGCCGGCCGATGAGGTGGGCCAGGTCGGTGGCGCGCAGTTCCGGGGTGGAGTCCTGTTCGGGGTCGTCGAGGGGGCTGCGGTTGATGCCCCTGGGGTCGGTGGTGAGCACGGTGTGGTCGGCGGCCAGCAGGTCGGCCAGTGGCGCGAAGGAGGCGGCGTCCATCGGGGCGCCGACGAGCGCGATCAGCGGGCCGGTGCCGCGTACCTCGTAGTGCAGGCGCGCGCCGGGCACGTCGAGGGTTCCGGTGGTGACGGAAACGCTCGTGGTCATGGGGTCCTCCTCGGACGGCGAGGCGGTCGTTCCGCCTCCTCACCATGACGACGAACGGGAATGGGCCCGATCGACACGGGCGTCGAGAATTCTTGTGCCGCGGGGTCTTCAGGCGGGGTGGCCCGGGTGCAGGTCGCGCACGGCGGAGAACATCAGCGGGGCGTGGTGCCCGCGCGGGGGTCCGGCGTCGTCGCTGCCGGCGTCGGGTTCGATGGGGGCGAGGACGAATCCGGTGTGGTCGCCGAGCCGATCCAGGCGATGCAGGACCGTGCCGACGATGCGTACCGGGCAGTCCGTCAACAGCGGCACCCCGGCCGGACCGGGTTCCCAGGCGCACTGGGCGAACTTGTCGACGCGGTCCCCGGTGCGCTCCCCGAACAGCGCGGCCTGCGCGTGCTGCCGCTCTCCCAGTGCGTGGACGGCCAGTACCGGCGAGGCGAGCGCGATCTTGTGGGTGTGGTTGACGGCGGATACGCACACCAGGAATCGCGCCGGCGCCATGCCGCACTGCGACGCGAACCCCACCAGGCATCCGGATCGTTCGCCGGTGACGGGATGGACCGCCGTCACGACGAACATGGGGTAGTCCAGCGTGTCCGCGAATCGTTCGAACAACACCGGGACTCCTCCTGGTCTAGGGACGGCGGGCCAGCAGGTGGGTGTCGAGGAAGCCCCGCTCGGTGGCGGGGTCGTGGAGCAGCCGGGCGAACGGGACGAGCCCGGCCTCGGTCAGCAGTTCGGCGAAGCGGTCCGCCGGCCAGCTGTAGGCGGGCGCCACCTTGTGGTCGAAGCGGATCGGCTCCGGCCCTTCGGTCCCGAAGCACGAGACCAGGAGCAGTCCGCCCGGCGCCAGCACCCGCACCTGCTCGGCGAGCAGCGCGGGCAGTTCGTCGGGCGGGGTGTGGATCATCGAGTAGTGGGCCAGTATCCCGCCGAGCGCGGCGTCCTCGACCGGCAGCGCCTCCATCCGAGCCTCGTCGAAGCGCAACGTCGGATGTGCCCGCCGGGCGTGCTCGACCATGGCCGGGGAGAGGTCGAGCCCGAAGGCGTCCAGCCCCAGTTCGTGCAGCATGGCCGTCAGATGTCCCGGCCCGCACCCGACGTCGGCCGCCCGTGGGTTGCCCGTCCCGCGCACCAACTCGGCGAAGGTGGCGATCATGTTCCGCGAGAACGGATGTGTCTCCAACCGATCGGCGAACAGCGACGCGTACAGCTCGACGACGCCGTCATAGGCCGCCCTGGTCTGGTCCCGGTGCTCCGTCACGGGAAGGCAAGCTAGCATCCGCGCGCGCCGCTCCGGGCGAGTGGACACGGCGAGGCGGCCGGCCGCCGGCGTTACTTGCCCGGTTTTCGGTCGCTCTCCCCGGGCACCGGCCCTCCCATGGTGAAAATCGGCTACACGATGATGACCGAGCAGGCCGGCCCCAAGGATCTGGTCGAGCACGTGGTGCATGCCGAGCGGGTCGGATTCGACTTCTCGGTGACGTCGGACCACTACTTTCCGTGGCTCGACGCCCAGGGGCACGCGCCGCACGCGTGGACCGTGCTGGGCGCCGCGGCGCGGGCCACCTCGACGATTCCGTTGATGACGTACGTGACCTGTCCGACCATGCGCTACCACCCGGCGATCGTGGCGCAGCAGGCCGCCACGCTCCAGCTGTTGTCGGACGGGCGGTTCCGGCTCGGACTGGGCTCCGGCGAGAACCTCAACGAGCATGTGGTGGGCGGCGGTTGGCCCGCCGTGGACGTGCGGCAGGAGATGTTGGCCGAGGCCGTGGAGATCATCCGCGCGTTGTTCGCGGGCGGCTACGTCGATCACCACGGCACACACTACGACGTGGAGTCCGCGAAGTTGTGGGACCTGCCCGAGTGGCCGCCGCCGATCGGGATCGCGGTGTCCGGCGAGCAGAGTTGTGCGCTCGCCGGACGGTCGGCCGACCTGGTCATCGCGACCGAGCCGGACGCGGAGCTACTGGCCGGGTTCGACCGGCACGGCGGTGCGGGAAAGCCGCGGGTGGGGCAACTTCCGGTGTGCTGGGACCCCGATCGGGACGTGGCGATCCGGCGCGCGCACGAGCAGTTCCGCTGGTTCGGCGGGGGGTGGAAGGTCAACTCGGAACTGCCGGGTACGGCGGGCTTCGAGGGCGCGACGCGGTTCGTGCGGCCGGAGGACGTGGCCGAGGCGATCCCGTGCGGAGACGACGTGGACACGTTCGTGGAGGCGGTACGCCCCTTCGTCGAGGCCGGGTTCACCGAGGTCGCCCTCATCCAGGTCGGCGGCGATACGCAGCACGAGTTCCTGGACTGGGCCCGCGACAGGCTGCTCCCGGCGCTGCGCGAACTGTGAACCGCGCTTCGGTGGTTTCGGCCCGGAGTGGAATCGAGATCGCAGGGAAGCAGTCGATCGCGACGCCGACCTCCGGGGTCGCGTGAGCAACCGCCCGGTGAATCGAGTCGCCCGGGGAGCGCGCCCCCCGCGTCCCCCGGGCGACTCGTTCGGACGGGGTCGCGAAGCCAGAAGGCGAGGAGCTGCCCGGTGATCACTCTCGGCGTCGAGGAGGAATACCTCCTGGTCGACCACGACAGCGGTCTGCCCGTCCCGCGTTCGCCGGCCGTGCGCGCGGCCGTGGGGTTGCAGGCCGCGCTGGACGACGACGAGGTGCAGCCGGAACTGCTTCAGGTACAGGTCGAGGTCGCCACGCCCGTGTGCGAGACGCTCGACGAGATCGGCGGCCACCTGCTGCGCCTGCGCCACGCGGTGGCCGAGGCCGCGGAGCAGTGCGGATGCCGGCTCGCCGCGGTCGGCACCGCGCCCTTCGCGCCGGACGAGCCGATGCCCGTCACCGACAAGGAGCGCTACCGGTCCCTGCACGTCGACGCGGCGCGCCTGGTGGACGAGGCGTTGATGAACGGGATGCACGTACACGTGGCCATACCCGATCGCGGGGCCGGCGTCGCCGTGCTCAACCGGATCCGCCCCTGGTTGTCGGTGCTGCTCGCGATGTCGGCGAACTCGCCGCTGTGGCACGGGGACGACACCGGATTCGCCAGTTGGCGCACGCTGGTTTTCGGACGCTGGCCGCTCACCGGTACGCCACCCCGGTTTCGGGACGCGAACGACTACGATCGGCGGCTGGACGGGCTCACCCGAGCCGGAGCGCTGGCCGACCGGGGCCGGGTGTACTGGTCGGCGCGGTTGTCGGAGCGGTTCCCCACCGTCGAGGTGCGGGCCATGGACGTGCAGTTGCGCGCCGACGACGCGGTGATGCTCGCGGGACTCGTGCGCGCGCTGGTGGCCACGGCGCTGCGCGAGGAGGCGGAGGGCCGCCCGGAACTGGCCCTCGCGCCCGAACTCCTGGACGCGGCCGTCTGGCAGGCGGCCCGCCACGGCCTGTCCGGCACCCTGATCGCCCCCGACGACGGCCGCCCGCGACCGGCCCCCGAGGTCGTCGCCGCGCTGCTCGCGTACGTCGGACCGGAATTGGATCGGGCGGGCGACACTCGGCGGGTGAACTCCCTGGCCGGGCGGCTCCTGCGCGAGGGTACCGGCGCGGAACTGCAGCGCCGAGCACTTGCGGCGGCGGGGCGTTCGGGCCTGACGCGCATGATCACCGCACATACGGTCGGCCTGTCCCCCGACGAGCCGCACGCGTGAGACCCCCCGGCCCGTCGCCGCGGCATCGGGTCGTGACCGGTCATGGTCGGACGGGCATGGCGAGGGGGGCGAACAGGTGTGCCATGTTCGTGATGGCCAGGATGCGCCGCAGCCGGTCGCCGGGCGCGAGGGCGAGTTCGACCCGGCCGGCGGTGGCCTTGGTCCGCGCGTGCGACAGGACGTGGAGCGCGGTGCTGTCGCAGAAGGTCACCCCACGCATGTCCACGTCGACGCGGCATGCCCCGTGATCCAGCGCGGTGTCGAGGGCGGAGCGCAGCAGCGGCGCGGTGTCGATGTCGATTTCCCCGCTGACGCGCAGGAGCAGGCGGTCGCCGTACGGCATGACCCGTACGCGCAGGTGCGTGGCCGTTTCCCGATGGCGACGGCCGGGGCGACGCGCCGTCGCGGCCGGCGCAGGGCGGCGGTTGCGGGGTCGGCGTGAAGACATGGATGTTCCCTCACACGTCTGACAGGTGGGGACGGGTCGCAAGCGCGAAACGGAGGCGATGGGGACCGAGCCGGGTCGATCCTTCTCGTCAAGGATCCGACGCGACCCAACATGCGTCAAGTTATTCAGGAACTCCATTTCAGGTATCGTGTTGCCGGAATGAACGACCTTACGATGGGCCCATGAGTGATGCGGACGCGTCCCGACCGTCGTGGACGTTCTTCACCAGCCACGCCCGGGTGCTCTCGGCGATCGCCAGGGATCCCGAGGCGAGGGTGCGCGACATCGCGGCCGTGTGCCTGCTGACCGAGCGCGCCGTCCAGGGCATCCTGGCGGACCTGGAGGCCGGCGGCTACCTGACCCGGCAGCGCAACGGACGGCGTAATACGTACCGGGTCGTGCCCGGAACGGAGGTGCGGCATCCGGCGGATCGGGGCCGGGCCGTCGCCGACGCGCTCGACCTGCCGGTGGAGCCATTCCCCGGCGGTTCCGGTACGTCCGCCTCCTCCGGCGGCCCCGATGGCTCCGGCGCGCCCGGGGATCGTGATTCGCCCGGCGACCGTGGCGTAAACGACGATCGTGAAGCGCCGGGGCGGGCGGACGAGGGGCCCTTCGAACACGAGGCGCGTTGACGATCGCCGGCGGACGCGACTCGGCGTCCGGCGTCGCGGTACGCCTGAAACGCGCGGCAGCGGGCATGCGCACGGTTCGAGCGATTCGGATTCGACCGGGAATGTGCTGCCGAAGGGACTGCGTGAGATGAGCGATCCGCTTGCCCTGCCGTTCGTCGACGAGGCCGAGGACGGCGAACTCGACCCGAACCAGGCCCCCTTGGGCGCGACGGTGCGAGTGCCGGCGTACGCCGGGATGGCCGCCGGCGATGTCGTCACGGTGCGCTGGGAGGGTTCCGACGGGGCCGTGTTCGAGGAGTCCGCGCCCGTCCCGGGCAAGGGCGTCGGACATCCGGTGGTCTTCCGGATCCCCGCCTGCGAGCTGCTGCCCCACATCGGCTCCCGGATTCGGTTGAGCTACGACGTCGACGGCGCCGCCTCCGCACTGCGGCGCACCTCCGACGTCGTGGTCGTGCGGGTCGACCTCCGGGAACGGTTGTTCCCCACGGCTTGATGTTCACGGTTTCGGCGTGGTTCGGCGGGGTTCGCGCCGCCGGGCGGAGTCCGGTGGAGGCTCGGAGGCACGCGCTAGGATCCGCCGGGAAGGGCGGTGGGGCTTTCGTGGCGATGGTCTATGCGGACGGGGTGCTCCGCGTCGAGCGGGTCGGGCCGCCCTCGGTGGTGCGGTTGGCGGGGGAGGTCGACGCGGACAACTGTGCGCACGTACGTTCCGCGTTGGACGCCCAGCGGGCCGGTTGCGCGGGGGATGTGTGTGTGGACGCGGCGTTCCTGGAGTTCATCGACGTGGCGGGGGTGCGGACCCTGGTGGAGACGGCGGGGCGCATGCCTTCGGGCCTGTCGGTGGTCGTACGCTCGGCCTCGGCGCAGTTGTGCGACCTGGTGACCCTCGCGGGCTGGGACGGGGCGCCCGGGCTGGTGCTGGAGAAGGCGGTGCGGCGATGACCGTTCCCGTACCGGACGTGTTCCGTCACAACGCCCTTCTGTATGCCGGTCTCGACGACTTCGTCGACCGCACGGCCACGTTCGTCCGCGCGGGTCTCGAAGCGGACGAGGCCGTCGCCGTCGCGGTGATCGAGCCCCGCGCCGGTGCCCTGCGCAAGGAACTGGCCGCCGACGCCGAACACGTCTCCTGGATCGACATGGAACGTGTGGGCCGCAACCCCGCACGGATCATCCCCGCCTGGCGCCAATGGACCCACGACCAGGGCACCCGGGCGTTCCGCGGGATCGGCGAACCCATCTGGGCGGGCCGCTCCGAGGACGAACTCGTCGAATGCCGCCACCACGAATCCCTGCTCAACCTCGCGTTCGACGGCGTGCCGTGGCAACTCATGTGTCCGTACGACGTCACCACCCTCGACCCCTCGGTCATCGACGCCGTCCGGCACTCCCACCCCCGAGTCCTGGACGCCGGAGCCGAACACCGGCACGCCCACCCCGGTCCGGACCACTACGCCGCGACACTGACCGGACCACCGCTTCCGGACGCGCCCGAGCACGCCGAACACCTCGCCTTCGCCGCCGGGGATCTCGCGCGCGTGCGCGCCTTCGTCCGCGGTCGACTGGGCGAGGCTCCTCGGGCGTATGTCGGACACGCCCTGTTGGTCGTCACCGAGATCGCCGGCAACAGCATCATCCACGGCGGCGGACACGGCGAGGTCGGCCTGTGGAACGAGGGCACGACGCTGGTCTGCGAGATCCGCGACGCGGGCAGGGTCGACGACCCGCTGGCCGGACGGCACATCCCGCACCCGGACGTCGAGGGCGGGCGCGGCCTGTGGATCGCCAACCAACTCTGCGACCTCGTCCAGATCCGCTCCACCGACTCCGGCACGACCGTGCGACTGCGCCTGAACCACGAGCGGTAGCGGGCGCGCAGCGGCGCGGGGTGTGGCCTACGACTCATTCGAATGGGTGTACTGGTCAACGATCCGGGTAGGGGGCCCGTGCCGATTCGACGACCCCAAGGAGCCGAGATGACCTTGTCCACGGTGAGTGTGTCGACCTCCGCCGACTCCGCGAGCGCCACGCCGGACGGTGGGGCGGTCGGCGGTCTCCCGCGGATCGAGGACCCGACGGCGGTGGGGGCGGTCGACGCGCGCGCGATGTCGAAGGTGTTGTTCGCGCGGCTGAGGGCGCTGGAGGAGGGCACGCACGAGTACCAGTACGTGCGCAACACCCTGGTCGAGCTGAACCTGCCGCTGGTGCGCTACGTCGCCGGCCGGTTCCGCTCGCGTCCCGAGACCACCGAGGAGATGGTCCAGACCGGGACCATCGGGCTGATCAAGGCCATCGACCGGTTCGATCCCGCACGCGGGGTCGAGTTCCCCACGTTCGCGATCCCGACCATCTCCGGCGAGATCAAGCGCTTCTTCCGCGACACCTCGTGGTCGGTCCACGTGCCGCGCCGTCTCCAGGAACTGCGCCTGGAGCTGGCCCGGGCCCGCGAGGCGTTCACGACCGAACACGACCGGGAGCCCACCTCCGCCGAACTCGCGGAACGGGTGGGCGTGAGCGTGGCGGAGGTCGACGAGGGCCTGATCGCCTCCGCCGCCTACTCCACCGTGTCCCTCGACGCCCCCGCCCCCGACGACGAGGGGTCCACGCCGGCCCTGGCCGGCCGGGCGGCGTTCGTGGAGCCCGGCTATGCGATGACGGAGAACCTGGTCGCCCTCAAGCCGCTGATCGCCGCGCTCGGCCCGCGCGATCGGGAGATCCTGACCCTGCGCTTCGGCGAGGAGTTGACCCAGTCCGAGATCGGCGAGCGCCTCGGCATCTCCCAGATGCACGTCTCCCGGCTGATCAGCCGGACCGTCGCGACCCTGCGCGCCCAGCTCCTGGCCGACTGAACCGCGGGGCGCCGGCGCGTGTGTTCAAACTCCCGCCGAGATCCACGACGCCCGGCACCGCACCTCGCCGCCCCGGAGACGCGCCGGCCGGGGGACGGGTGCTTTCGCCGTCCACCCGGCGCTGCCCGGCGCGGGCTACGCGTCGGCGATCCGGGCGCTCCAGCCGTCCTCCAGCTCGGCCCCGTCCACGGTGATGGCCTCGACCGTCCTGCCGGCCGGATCGATGTCGGCCTGCACGCCGTCGCCCGCGTAGCGCGGATGGCCGGTGGCGCCCTCCTCGCCGGTGGGCCGGACCGTCGCCGACCGCACGGCCGGCCCGCGCGCCGCCGGCGGCATGTCCTGCGTGTTGTACGGATAGATCAGCACCTCGAAGGTCTCCATCCCGCGCGTGTACCCCAAAACGGTGCGGCCCACGAACGCGGTGGTCGACAAATCCGGGACGGGTCACTCGGGTAGCGGGGCCACGGCCTCGGACCGGGACCCGGGGTACGGGAGGGTCGCCGTGGCGGGTTCGGGTTCCGCCGGCGGGTTCGCCGCCATGCCGAGCAGGGTCGGGAGGTCGGTGCCGGCCATCCAGCGGCCGAGGGCCCTGCGGTCGACGGTCACGATGTCCTGGGCTCGGGCGAGTCGGCGAGCGGGTGCGGTGAAGCGGGAGTTCGTGACGAGCATCGCGACGTCGGCGGCGTGCACGGGGCGGGCGGTACCGACGAAGCGTTGCATGTCGGGACTGCCCACGGCGCGGGTGCGGCCGAGCCGCTTGCATTGCACGACGAGACTGCGACCGTCGGGCAGCCGGGCGACGACGTCGGCCCCGAGGTCGCCGGCGCCACCGCTGACCACCACGTCGCGGCATGCGTCACGGCGGCACAACTCCGCGACGTGCTCCTCGAATCGGGGGCCCGTCATGGCGTCGACGGTGGCGAACGAGACCGCGCGTGCCCGAGGGTTCACCCGCCTGCGCGGTGCCCACCGCCGTGCCTCCGAGCGCGTCGCGGCCCGAAACAGGCCGCAGACGTACAACGCGCCCATCGCCACCACGGCGACGCCCGCCATCGCCGCGAGCAGATCCCACTGCCGCCGCACACCGCAGTACGCCGCGACGACACACACGATCGGGGCGAGCCACCAGAACACCCGGTCGTAGCGGACGAATCCATCGGTTCGTGGCGCCGCCGTCCCGGCGTGTGGTCCGGGCAGTCGCCCGCCCGACGCGGATTCGGGATCGTCGATCGTGGGACGTATCGCACTCAAAGTCCGCTCCTTGCTTCCCGCTCCCTGCCGACTCCCTGCCGAAGCCACCGGACGCGCCGGGCAACTCGCCGACGTGCCGGGGAAGTTCGGGCGCTTCAGCGGCTGCCCGCGATCATCGACTCCAACCCTCGCCGCTCCGGGGACACCCCGACACCGGCCGACCGGGGCGTATGCGCGGGAGGCCGGGGTGTGCGGGTCACAGTCGTGTGGCCGTGTGGATCAGGCCGGCGAGGGCGAGTGAGCGGCTGTGGGCAGGCCAGGCGATGTGGGTGACGACCGGGGGCGCGTCGACCAGGGGGACCGCGGTGTGCTCGGCCCACAACCAGGCGCGGGCGGAGTCGGGGAAGACGGCGACGGTGCGGCCGAGGGCGATCAGCTGGGCCAGCTGCGTCTGGTCGCGGATCTCCGGGCCCGGGCCGGGCGCGTACGTGCCGTGCCGGGGCCAGCGGGCGAGCGGGAGGTCGGGGATGTCGCCGACGTCGGCCAGGGACAACGTCGCGCGCGCGGCGAGGGGGTGTCCGGCGGGCAGGATGGCGATCTGCCCCTCGGTCATCAGCTCCTCGCTGTCGAACCCGGCCAGGGAGTTGAACGGCGCGTGCATCAGCGCCACATCGGCGCGGCCGTCGCGCAGCAGCTCCGCCTGCTCGCACAGCCCACTCGGCAACACCTCGATCTCGGCGGCGTCCGGCTCGGCCGCATAGGCGTCGAGGAGCTTGTGCAGCAGCTCGTGGGACGCGCCGGCCTTCACCGCCAGCACCAGGCGATGGTGTGGACCGCCCCCGTCGGCGCCACCGGCGCGACGCGTGCGGCGCACGGCGGCGGTGGTCGCGTCGAGGGCGGCGCGGCCCTCGTGCAGCAACATCTCGCCGGCTCCGGTCAGCGCGACGCCCCGGCGGTTGCGCTGCAACAGGCGCACGCCGAGGCGCCGTTCGAGCTGCTGGATCGCCCGGGACAGCGGTGGCTGGGCCATCCCGAGGCGTTCGGCGGCGCGGCCGAAGTGCAGTTCCTCCGCGACGGCGACGAAATACCTCAGCTCGCGGGTCTCCACGGTGTCCATGGCCTCAACATACCTCGGTGATACCCACCGGGTATGACAGGGCACTGGATCGGTATTGGCCGCCCCGCCCGCCCGAGAGCGAGCATCGACGGCATGAACGAAACCACCGACACCCCCGGCCCGGCACTGCCCGGCGGCACATGGACCCTCGGCGATCTCACCGTCACCCGATTCGGCTACGGCGCCATGCAACTCGCCGGCCCCGGCGTCATGGGCCCGCCCGCCGACCACGCCGGTGCGCTCGCCGTCCTGCGCGAGGCCGCGGCCCTCGGCATCACCCACATCGACACCGCCGGCGCCTACGGACCACGCGTCACCAACCGGCTGATCCGGGAGGCGCTGCACCCCTATGCCGAATCCCTGCACATCGTGACCAAGGTCGGCGCGGTCCGCGACGAGCGGGGCGGTTGGCCCCCCGCCCGACAGCCCGAGGAACTGCGCCGCGCCGTCCACGAGAACCTCGAGGACCTCGGCCTCGACACGCTCGACGTGGTCCTTCTTCGACTCGGCGACGCCCAGGGCCCCCGCCCCGGCTCGCTCGCCGAACCCTTCGAAACCCTCGTCGAACTCCGACGAGAGGGCCTGATCCGACACCTCGGCGTCAGCAACGCGACGCCGGAACAGGTCGCCGAGGCGCGGGCGACGGCCCCGATCGTGGCCGTGCAGAACATGTACAACCTCGCCCACCGCCAAGACGACGCGCTGATCGACGAACTCGCCGACCAGGGCATCGCCTACGTACCCTTCTTCCCCCTCGGCGGCTTCACCCCGCTGCAGTCCACGACGCTGTCCACCGTGGCCGACAGACTGAACACGACTCCCACGTCGATCGCCCTCGCCTGGCTACTGCACCGCTCCCCGAACATCCTCCTCATCCCCGGCACCTCCTCGCTGCCCCACCTCCACGAGAACATCACAGGCGCGGGCCGTGCCCTCTCCACCGCGGACCTCGCCGAACTGGACAAGATCGGCCGCTGACGGTGCCGGTGGCCCGGTTCCTCCGGGGGGGGACGAGAGAGGGGGAACCGGCCCGGTGGAGTGGCTATTGTCGGGGGCATGGGTGATCTGGCGGGGGTGCGGGTCGAGGTCGACGGTCGGGCCACGACGGTGGATCGGCTGCATGCCGTCGCAGTGGGGGGCTATGGGCACTTCACCGCGATGCAGGTGCGTGGTGGGCGGGTGCGTGGGCTGGCGGATCATCTTCGGCGGCTCGACGCGGCCAATCGGGAGTTGTTCGGCAGCGCCCTGGACGGGGAACTGGTTCGGCGGTACATCGGGCATGCGCTGGCCGACGATGTCGTCGACGCGTCGGTGCGGGTGCATGTGTTCGCGGTGGACGAGGACGGGGCGTTCGCGGTGCTGGTCTCCGTGCGGCCGCCGGGGGACATGTCGGGCGCGCCACAGGCGTTGCGGTCCGTGCCGTACCTGCGTGCCGTGCCGCACATCAAGCGGGTCGGGGACTTCGGGCAGGCCCACTATCGGCGACTCGTCGCCCGCGAGGGCTTCGACGAGGCGCTTTTGACCGGTGCGGACGGGGTCGTCGCGGAGGGCGCGATCACCAACATCGTCTTCCACGACGGCGCCTCGCTGATCTGGCCAAACGCGCCGGTCCTCGAGGGCATCACCATGCAGTTGCTCGAACGGGCGCTCTCCGCGGGGCCGTTGCCCTCGCGACGCGGCCCGGTCCGGCTTTCCCAGGTGGGTTCGTTCCGGGCCGCGTTCGTGACGAACTCGCGCGGCATCGCGCCGGTCCGGCTGATCGACGACGTGCCGATCCCCGTCGACACCGCGCTGACGGCGATGCTCGGCGAACTCTACGCGTCGGTCGAGTGGGACCGGATCTGACGACCCGTCGGCGGGCGGGCTACTCCCAGACCGTGGCTTCGAACATGACCGCGCTGCGCGTGGGCACACTGGTGATGCGCAGGTAGGCGGTGTGGCCTTCGTCGGTCTGCAGGCACACGCGCATGCCCTGGGACAGTTCGCCGCTCGTGTAGGTGCCGCGCTTGGCGATCGCCTGGGCGCAGTCGTCCCGGGTCGGCTCGGGGCCGTCGGGCGGGGCGATGGCCACGACGTCGGCCGACTTGATCGGGCCGAGTGTCAGGTCCGGGAGGTTGAACCCGACGAACGCGTCGGCACCCTTGGATCCGGGTTGGCCGAAGGGCGACGAGGTGTCCAGGTCGATGTAGTGGGCGTCGGGCTTGAGGGTGATCTTCGCCGGTCCGGCGAGCACTTTCGCGGGTGCCTTGGGTGCTGACGAGGTCGCCGGGTCGGTCCCGGGTTTGGCCCCGGGCGACCCGTTGCCCCCGCCGCTCGACGCGGGGGTGCTGATCGGGGCGCTGTTGTTCGTCGACTGTGACTTGTCGTCGTCGGAATCCGACTTCGTGGCCACCTGGACCGTCACGATGATCCCCACGACCGGGATCACGATCCCGACGACCCACCAGGCCCACTTCGGCTGATCGCTCACAATACCCCCGTATATACATCGTCCGAGCGCGGCGAGCCTACCACCGGCTTTCGGCCGTGGAGCGGCCCGAACGCGCGGGTGCGAAACGGTCGACGCGACACGCGGCCCCCTCCTTGTGCAACCAATGGTTGCATCTTTGTGGGGGTGTCGGTTAAGGTGATGTGCAACCAAACGTTGCAGAAGGTGGGACACATGGAATTCGGAACGATCGAGCGGGAGATCCACATCGACGCCTCACCCGAGGTCGTCTTCGACGTGGTGAGCAGCCCCGAGCACCTGCGCGAGTGGTGGCCGGACGAGGCGGAGTTCCCGGCCGTACCCGGGGGAGAGGGGCGGATCGGCTTCGGGGACTGCGCGCAGGGCGGCGGCACCTGGATGCGGTTCACGGTCGTCGAGGCCGTGCCGCCGCGACTCTTCTCCTTCCGGTGGACCCACGAGGAGGGGGAGACGGCCGCCTCCGGCAACTCGAACCTGGTCGTCTTCGCCCTCGAACCCGCCGGGACGGGGACGCTCCTGCGGATGACCGAGAGCGGCTTCCGCGAGCGCGGCTGGGACGAGGCGAAGGTCGCCGCCGTATACGCCGAACACACCACCGGCTGGGACCACTACCTGCCTCGGCTGCCGACGTATGCCGCGAAAGTCGGAGCGGGCGCGTGAGCGTGATGGTGGACGACGACCTCTGGTCGGCGGTCGGCGACCCGATCCGGCGCCGCATGCTCGATCTGCTGCTGAACGACGGCAGCGGGACGGCGACCAGCCTGAGCGAGCACCTGCCGGTGACCCGCCAGGCGGTGGCCAAGCACCTCGTCGTGCTCGGTCGGGTCGGCCTGGTACACGCCACCACCGCCGGCCGCGAGCGGCTGTTCCACGTCGATCAGGCCCAGCTCGCCCGCGCCGTCGCCCAGCTCGCCGAGGTGGGCGCCACCTGGGACGCCCGTCTGCGGCGCATCAAGCGCATCGCCGAGACGATCCAGCGCGCCAAGGAATCGACCGACGAGACCGGAAAGCAGTAGAGAGGAACACCGACATGGCAGACATCCTTCACCGCATCGGCGTCGAGCACGCCTCGCCGGAGCGGGTGTACGAAGCACTCACCACCGTGGCCGGCCTGGCCGGCTGGTGGACCGAGAAGACATCGGGGGAGAGCGACCTCGGCGGCGTGCTCGAATTCCGGTTCGGGCCGGGCGGGTTCGACATGAAGGTCGTCGAACTCGACCCGGGACGGATCGTGCGTTGGGAGGTCGTCGACGGGCCGGAGGAGTGGGTCGGCACGCGTGTGGAGTGGAACCTCCGCCAGGAAGGCGACTTCACCATCGTGCTGTTCAGGCACGAGGGCTGGCGTGAGCCGGTCGAGTTCATGCACCACTGCAGCACGAAATGGGCCGTCTTCCTGTTGAGCCTCAAGCAACTCCTGGAGACCGGGGAGGGAACCCCCGAACCCCGCGACGTGCGGATCGGCGACTGGCACTGACCGGCCGGCGCCGACGGGGCCGCGTGCGCGGAGGATGACGAC